>JANMJJ010000037.1:0-39368 GCA_031371325.1 Akkermansiaceae bacterium
GCTCCGGTGTTATCACCAATAACAATGTGGCCATTGGCAATGCGTTTACCTTTGCGTGCTGGGTCTCCACCACCAACGGTAACAGCGGTTACAAGCGGATTATCCTAAACGACTATCAACAGTCTGGCTACTTGGGGACGAATGGCGGCGGCCAGTATTTGACCATCCTAAAAAACCAGTTCGTAAACTCCGCCACGAGTCCTGATACCAGTGGCGCTTGGCATCACTTGGCCATGACCTGGGACGGCACGACTCAAAAATTTTATTATGATGGAGTGGTCAACACTACCAACACCCAGTCACAGAATACCACCTTGACTCAAAAAATTGGGTTTGGTTGCAATCTCGGACTTGGCGAGAACTGGAACGGCAAGATGGACGATGCTTTCGTATTCGGTCGGGCATTGAGCCTCGCAGAAATCGGCAGCCTTTACACCAATGCTCCGAATACCGCCCCAGCAGTGCCGACCGGCGTGGCGGCAACCCCCGTGAGTTCGGGAACGATCAGTGTGAGCTGGGTCGCCGATACGAACGCAACGAGCCGCGATGTGTCGGTCACCAACACTTCAACCTCTGTCGAGCAGGTGTTCACCACCTCTGCCGCCACGTCCTACACCGTCACCGGCCTGACCAATGGGACTGTCTATAATTTCAAAGTGTTGGCGACCAATGCTCTAGGCTCGAGTGCTTATTCCTCCGTCGTCAGCGCGACTCCCACGCTTGGCACGGCGAAGAACATCCTGACCTTCCTGGTTCCCGGTCAGCCAGATGGTGTCATTACTGGCACTAATATCAGCGTAGTCGTGCCGGTTGGCACCAATGTCACGGCGTTCTCGCCGACTTATACGGTTTCCAATTTGGCTTCTGGCAGTCCGGTCTCCGGCACCACGCGGAACTTCACCAGTCCACAAACTTACACGATCACCGCGGAGGATCTTTCCACCCAAGATTATACGGTGACGGTCACCGAAGGCACGGTAGCTTCGATCTACACTTGGACGACCGGTAGCGGTAACTGGAGCGATAGCACGAAATGGACCAATGATCTCTCCAACGGCCTCCGTCCGGGAACTTTTGGCCAGTCATACTACACGCTTAATTTCAACCAAGCCGTCACCGCCACCAACGATTTGAGCGCGAGCTACGTCGTCAACAAGCTCAACTTCGGTAGCACGGTGACGCTCGCAGGCAACAGCCTCGCGCTCACCACCAACGGTGCCACCTTGCCAACTCTCAATCAAAACTCGGGCAGCGCCGTCACCATCAGTACGCCGCTGAGCTTAGCCGCCAATACCACTCTCGGCGGCAGCAATACCGGCACCGTCAGCATCAGCAGCAATATCACGGGTTCTGGCAGCTTTACCAAGTCGAACGGCGGCACACTGAATCTCACCGGTACTAACACCTACACGGGTGGAACCTTGATCAGCGCTGGCACGGTGTATTGCGGATTACAGAATGCGTCGCCACTCGGCGGTGCTGGCACAATCAATGTCACGGTGGGAAGTGGAGCCACGCTCTCGATGGACCGCAACCAGATCACCGGCAACCTGACGCTGAACGGCGGCAAGGTAGCAGTCAGCAATGGTTGGAGTGATGACCGATGGAACGGGCCTGTCGCCTTGTCAGGGAACACGACGATCGATGTGGGAAGCACGGATGGCGTGCTCACCCTCAATGGTGTGGTGAGCGGAACAGGGACATTGACGAAACTCGGTGCGTCCGTCAAGGCCACACCACTCCTCGCCGCAAACACCTTCAGCGGGACTCTTGCCATCACTCAGGGCACCCTCTCATTGGGTGCTGCGGGCTCGATCAACAATGTGTCGCTGATTTCCATTGGTGCCGCCGGCATCTTTGACGTGAGTGCCAAAAGCGCCTTCGCATTGACCAGCAACAATAGCTTGGCCGCCACCAGCACCGGAGCAACTCTCACCACGCAAGCCAAGCTCAAGGGCGCTGCTGGTGGCACAGTGAGTCTTGCATCACAGCCAGTGACTCTGAACTACGATGGCTCAAATCCAGCACTGACTATTACCCAAGGAACATTGGTGCTCAATGGTAATCCATTCACCGTCAATACAGCCTCGCCGCTGTCCGTTGGCACTTACAACATTGCCACGCAAACGAGTGGCTCCATCACTTCGTCCGGCACCTATCCGGGCGTCACTGGCACAGCCATCGGCACCGGCAAGGTCGGCACCATTTCCGTGAGCGGCTCGAACGTGGTTCTCACCGTTTCAGTGCCTACGCTGACCGTGACCGCCTTCCCGAGTCCGCAAACTGCGGGCGTCGCAGGCAGCGTGACGGTCACCGCCAAGGACGGTGCTGGCGCGACAGCCACCGGCTATATCGGCACGGTTGCTTTCACCAGCAGCGATGGCACGGCCACCTTGCCTTCCAACTACACCTTTGTAGCTGGTGACAACGGCGTCCACACCTTCACCAGTGGCGTGACCTTGAGGATGGCGGGCACCAGCTCCATCACCGCGACTCAAGTCGGGACGCCTGCCACCACCGGCAGCCAGTCCGGCATCACGGTGACTCCAGCCGCAGCGGCGACGCTCGCAGTCTCCGGTTTCCCAGCCTCCAAAACTGAGGGTGTGGCGGACAACGTGACGATCACAGCTAAAGATGCGTTTGGTAATACCGCCACCGGCTACACCGGCACGGTCGCGATCACCAGCACCGATGGTGCAGCAGTCTTGCCTGCCAACTACACATTCGTAGGCGGCGACAACGGCACCAAAGCCTTGAGCGTAACGCTCAACACGGTGAGTGGCGCAACGGTGGCGATCACCGCCACCGACACCACGACGGGAAGCATCACCGGCACACAGTCCGGGATCATCGTCTTGCTAGGCACCAGCGCAGCCAACTTGCAGGTGTCCGGTTTCCCAAGTCCACAAACGGCAGGTGTCGCAGGCAGCGTGACCATCACGGCCAAGAGGGCCAACGGCACCACGTCCACCGGCTATCTCGGCACGGTCACATTCACCAGCACCGATGGCGCGGCGACTTTGCCTTCCAACTACACCTTTGTGGCTGGGGACAACGGAGTTCACACCTTCACCGGTGGCGTGACGCTGCAAACAGCAGGTGCGCGTGCCATCACCGCCACGGATACCTCGACCGCGATCACGGGCACCCAGTCCAGCATCACCGTCAATCCAGCCGCAGCGGCGACCTTGGTAGTAACCGGCTATCCAAGTCCACAGTTTGTGGGCACAGCGGGCACGGTGACAGTCACAGCCAAGGATGCCTTTAACAACACCGCTACTGGCTACACCGGCACGGTTGCTTTCACCAGCTCGGATTTGGTGGCGACCTTGCCCAGTAACTATACGTTTGTGGGCGGCGACAACGGCGTGCATGCCTTCACCAATGGCGTGACCTTCGCCACGGCGGGCACTCAATCGATTACCACCACCGATACGGTGACGGGAACGATCACTGGCAGCCAGTCCGGCATCACCGTCAACTTGGTTCCTTCGATCTTCACTTGGATCAGTAATTCGAGTGGTTTCGCGAACGTTGCTACCAACTGGACGAATAATGCCGGTATCAGCTATGTCCCAGACACCGCCGGTAAATCGAACTATGTGCTCAAGTTCCCCACAGCGGGTACTTATACCGTCTCAAATAACCTGAGTAGCGGCTTCCTGTTGAACGAGCTCGACTTCAATGGCGCGACGGTGACGCTGGATAGCTTAGGACTTGCATTCATCAATAACGGTGGCGTGCTTCCTCAAATTAATCAGAATAGCAGTGTTGGAATCACGGTAAACAACAACGTGAATTTTGGTGCGAATACGACCTTGGGCGGCTCTGGCAATGGAGCGGTGACGCTCAATGGTAAGCTTTCCGGCACCGGTAGCCTGACCAAGAGCAACTCCGGCACATTGGCGATTAACTATTTGGGAGATAATGATTACAGCGGCGGCACCATCATCACTGCGGGCACGGTTAACCTGCCCGCGCGGACGACCGCTGCATTTGGAACCGGTCCTATGACCATCACCAACGCCACGCTCAATTACAACGCTGGATTGATTGCGAATGCCATGACGCTGAACTCCGCGACACTATACAGTTCCAACGGTTTTCCAGGTAGCCTCAGTGGGACTATCACCATGAGCGGCACCAACATCCTTGATGCTGGAAACACGGGTCACAGCACCATCAGCGGCGTGATCAGCGGCTCAGGTGGCTTGAAGAAAATGGGCACAGCAACCACTCCGTGCGACCTCTCGGGCATCAACACCTACACTGGCGACACCGAAGTTGCTGAGGGTAAACTCACCCTTCTCGACAATGGCGGCTTGAAGTTCGTCCTCGCTGATGCAGGTGTATCCAACAAGGTCACGGGTGCAGCGACGGTCACTTTGAACGGTGACTTCACCATCGATACCGCCGCCGTAACCGACACCACCGGCACTTGGACCTTGGTCAATACTACGACCAAATCCTTCGGCAGCACCTTCACCGTGGTCGGCTTCACGGCCAATATGGATGGTGTCACCTGGGCCGTGACCGACTCTGGCAAGACTTGGACCTTTGTTGAAACGACCGGCGTGCTCACGCTCACCGCCTCCGTCAGCAACTATGGCGCTTGGGCAGTCACTTATTTGCCTGCGGATGTTTCGGATCCCGCCGCCGATAACGACGGCGACGGCTTGACCAACCAACAGGAATACGCCTTCGGTCTTAATCCAACGCTCGGCTCATCGGTCAACCCGGTCACCGCACCGCTCGACCAGGTCACCGGCATGTTCACCTACACCCGTCACGCCACCCCGACTGCCTCCGGTCTCATCTACACGGTGCTCACCTCCACCGATCTGGCGACTTGGACGCCGGATCTCACAGCCACGCAGACCGTCACCGGCACTGCCAGCGGGGTGGAAACCGTGGATGTCACTCTCAGCGCTAGCATCCTACCGCTGACCGATCCGACCTTATTCGTGCGGGTCGAAGCCGCGCCAACTCCATGATGCCGCTCCTCCGACAAGAGCCGCTCAGCATGAGCTGAACAACTAACACAAAAAGCCGGGAGCCAAACTCCCGGCTTTTTTGTGTCCACCCCGCTGCCGATCCACACGCCGGAGTCGATGCTCAGCGAGCTGCTCACTGCGGCTCGTCCGGCGCGGCTTGCTTGCGGTGCTCGTGGCGGATGTCGCGGGCCTCGCCGAGGAACACGGCGTCTTCGCCGATGTTGACCGCGAGGTCGCCGATGCGTTCGATGGAGCGGGCGACGAAGATGAGATGGAGCAGGTTTTCCGAGCGTCCGTTGGCGTCTTCGAGGCGACCGCTGAGGGAGGCGATCATCGCCTTGTGCAGGCGGTCGAGTTCTTTGTCGCGGGCTTTAAGGCCTTCGCCGAGTTCGGCGTTGGAATCGGTGAAGGCCATGAGGGCATCGCGCAGCAGGCTGTCGGCGAGAGAATAGAGCGGCTCGGTGAGGGCGGCTTCCTCGAGCAGCACGCGGGTTTTGCAGATCTTCTTGGAGCGCTTGGCGATGTTGACCGCGTGGTCGGAGATGCGCTCAAGGTTGTGGGCCATTTTCATGGAGGTGATGACGAGCCGGAGATCGGAGGCGACGGGATGAAATCTAACGAGGATATCCATGCCGGCCTGGTCGATCTTGCGCTCGAGGTCGTCCACGTCGGAGTCGTCGGCGATGACGGAGCGGGCGAGGTCGATGTCGCGCTCTAGCAGGGAATGCATGGCGCGCTCGAGGTTCTGGCGGGCGAGGCTGGCCATGGAGAGGACGTCGGCCTTCAAGGAGTCCATGGCCTTGTCGAATTCGCGGAAGATATGGCTGTTCATGGGATGGGAGTTAATAGGAGTTGATGGAGATTAACCGAAACGGCCGGAGATATAGTCTTCGGTTTGCTTGAGGCGCGGATTGCTGAACATCTGGCGGGTGTCGGAAAACTCGACGAGCTTGCCCATGTAGAAGAAGGCCGTCTTGTCCGACACGCGCGCAGCCTGCTGCATGTTATGGGTGACGATGACGAAGGTGTAGTCCTCCTTGAGGTTCCAGACGAGTTCCTCGACCTTGGCGGTGGCGATGGGATCGAGCGCGCTGCACGGTTCGTCCATCAGCACGACGAGCGGCTTGACGGCGATGGTGCGGGCGATGCAAAGGCGCTGCTGCTGGCCGCCTGATAGACCGAGCGCGGATTCCTGGAGGCGGTCCTTCACTTCGTCCCACAGGGCGGCGGCTTGGAGCGCTTCGGTGACGGCCTGGTTGATGATCGACTTGTTGCGCTCGCCCCGCAGGCGCAGGCCGTAGGCGACATTTTCATAAATACTGCGCGGGAAGGGATTGGATTTTTGGAACACCATGCCCACATCGCGGCGGAGTTTCACGACGTCCACTGAGTTGTGATAGACGTCGATGCCGCTGATCCGGATGCGGCCGTTGGTGATGCGGGCGGCGGGGATTTCGTCGTTCATGCGGTTGATGCAGCGCAGCAAGGTGGACTTGCCGCAACCGGACGGGCCGATGAAGGCGGTGACGCCGTTAGCGGGAATTTCCACGTTGATGGCTTTCAATGCGCACGACGAACCATAACAGAAATCGAGATTCTCCACGGAGATGGGAGAACCTGTCTGCGGTTCGGTGGCCGGGCGGTTGAGGATGTCGTGCATGGTTCCGTGGTTCAGCCGAAGGTTCCGGTGACATAGGCTTCCGTTTGCGGATCTTGTGGACTTTCGAAGATCTGCATCGTGGGGCCATATTCAATGAGTTTTCCAAGATACATGAAAGCAGTCTGATCCGAGCAACGGGTGGCTTGTGCCATGTTATGGGTGACGATGACGATGGTGTATTGTTTCTTCAATTCCATCAGCAGTTCCTCGATCTTCAAGGTGGCGAGCGGATCGAGCGCGGCGCAAGGCTCGTCCATCAGCAGGATTTCCGGCTGGTTGGCGATGGCGCGAGCGATGCACAGCCGTTGTTGCTGGCCGCCTGATAGACCGAAGGCGCTGGCGTGCCAGCGATCCTTCACTTCATCCCACAGCGCGGCGTTTTTGAGGGCGTTCTCGACGATGTCATCGAGTTCGGCGCGCTTGGTCTGGCCGGCGACGCGCAGGCTGAAGGCGACATTTTCATAAATCGACTTGGCGAACGGATTGTACTTTTGGAACACCATGCCGATGCGGCGGCGGAGTTCCTGGAGGTCGATGTCATTGCGATTGATATCGATGTCATGAACCCGGATGGAGCCGGCGGTGACACGGGCACCGGGGATGCGGTCGTTGATCCGGTTGAAACAGCGTAGGAGAGTGGACTTGCCGCAGCCGGAGGGGCCGATGAACGCGGTGATTTCCCGCGCCGGGATGTCCAGGCTCACGTCGTGCAGCACCTGCTTGGTGCCGTAGGCGAAGGAGACGTTTTTGATCTGGATGGCGGTGTGCATGCTTACCATTTGAGTTTCGCCCGCAGCTTGGCGCGCAGGATCATCGAGCCGAGCGAGAGGCCGGCGACGAGCAGAAGGAAAACGAAAACCGAGCCGTATTGGGCGCGCTGGGTGTATTCGGAATTCGGGATGCGGGCGGCGAGCGTATAAATGTGATAGGGCAGCGCCTGGACCTGGGAGGACAGAAGATCGAACGGGCTTTTCATGCCCTGCCACGGCAGATCGTCCTTCGCTGCGACGGCGGCGGTGAACATGATGGGTGCCGTTTCCCCGGCGACGCGGGTGATGGCGAGCAGCGATGATGTTAGGATTCCCGGTAGGGAAAACGGCAGCACGCATTTCCGGATCGTCTGCCAGCGGGTGGCTCCCATGGCCAGCGACGCGTCGCGGAAACCTTGTGGCACCGCCCGCAGCGATTCCTCGGAAGCGGTGATGATGACCGGCAGGATCATACAAGCCAGCGTCGCACAACCTGCCATCAGCGAGGAGTTCCAGCCTTGGAAACTCATCACATAGTCGTTGATGAACAGCGGGATGGTGAGCAACGAGCGGTCCGATGGATGGGAGGTGATCACCGGCACGGCGAGTACGAACACCGAGAAGCCGAACAGTCCGAAGACGATGGATGGAATGCCCGCCAAATTCAAGATGGCCAGGCGGACGGCGTGGATGAACGGACTTTGTTTGGCATACTCGGACAGATAGATCGCGGCGCAGACTCCGAAGAACAGCGCGAGGATCATCGAGCCGATGGTCAACAAGGCGGTGCCCACGATCGGTCCCGCGATGCCTCCGCCGGAGTAGGAATAAGTTTGCTCGTTGAAGATCGGTGCGCCGTCGTGCTTCGCGAGGTAATCATTGTATCCGGACGCCGGGAGCTGGCGGCGGTTGCCTTGCGCATCGTCGAAGACATGCAAGGTTTCGTTCTTGGCAGTTAGAAATTCGAAATCGACGAATGGAGCTTCCGCTTTGAAAAGCGCTGGCGCGCCGTCGATGATGATTTTCGCGAACAACAGCGCCGCGATCAGGACGACTAGATAGGTCGTTCCCGCCAGCACGGAGCGCACCACGAGATCCTTGAAGTGGCCTTTGGGAAGCCCCTTGCGGATGAGATTTTCGGGATCGAACATGGCTCAGTGCTTCATTTGGTTCACGAAGCGGTGGGCGGTGGCATTGATCACGAGGACCACCGTGAACAACAGGATGCCGACAACGAACAGGGCGCGATAGTGGACGCTGCCTAACGGGACTTCGCCGAGCTCCTGGGCGATGATGCCGGTGAGGGTGTGGGCCGGTTGGAAAAACGTGCCGAGACCGCTGCTGAAGTCGGGGATCTTGATCCGGTTGCCGGCGACTAACAAGACGACCATCGTTTCGCCGATCACCCGGCCGAAGCCCAGCAGCACGGCGGCGAGGATGCCGGAAAACGCGGCGGGGATGACGACGCGGAACGTGGTCTGGACCCGCGAGGCACCGAGCGCTTCGGCGGCTTCGGCATAGGCACCGGGGACGTTGTTGATGGCGTCTTCCGCGAGCGAGAAAATGGTGGGAATGCTCATCAGCGCGAGCAGGCAACCGGCGGTGAATATGTTTAGCCGCTCCTCGATCGGGAAGCCGGGAATCCATTGCAGCGAGTCTAGCAATGATATATCTCGCAGCACCGTGCCAAAGACCAGGATGCCGATGAATCCGAGAACCACCGAGGGAATCGCTTGGATGAACTCGATGACTGGCTTGATGATCGATTGCTCCCACGGTGATGCGAATTGATTCACATACACCGCCGCGCCGATGCCGGTGGGGATGGCGATGATGAGCGCGACGACGGAGATCATCAGCGAGCCAATCGCCAGCGGCAGGATGCCGTAGAAGTCCTGCCACTCGCCGCCGGTGACCCAGTCCTTGCCGGTGAGGAACGAGGAGATCGCATCGGTCAGCGGGACCGGGGTGTCGTGTTTCCACGCGTTGATGGCTGCCGGAGTTTTTTCGAGATTCGCTAGAAAAAGCGGCCAGGTGTTGCGGGCGACTTTCAGAAGGCGCTGGGCTTCGGGTTGGGTGAAATTTTCCGGGAGTTGGCCGATGATGCCGGCGGAGGCGTCCTTGAGCGCGGTGTGGACTTTGATGCAGTCGGGCCGGCGTTCCAGCAGGAGTTGGATCGGGCCTTCGACATCGGGTTTGTCGGCGAGGGATGCCATCGCCTCGGCGGTTAGTTTTTCGCGTTCGGAGGGATCCTTGGCGCTGGCTGCGGCGGCAAGCAGGGTCTTGCGGTCTTTTTCGAGGATGTCCGCGCCTTGGATCTTTTCCTTGGTGGCGGTGACGGTTTCGGTCATTTCGGAAACCAGCGTGGAGAGCTCCGAACCGGCGGCTCCGAAGCTGTCGATGGTGGCGCGCATGCCTTGCAGCGGTTCCGCCTGTTTCTGTTGGGCGGCGGCGAATTCCTCTGCGAGGGCGGTGACGAACGGGGGATCTTCCGTGGCATCGACGGGACGGTCGCGCAGGGCCTGCGTCAGGTTCCGGCGCTCGCCATCAGTTAGATGCGGGGTGGCGGGAAGCGAGGCTAGCGCCTTGAGCTTTTGTTTTTCATAGTTCGCCTTGAGGGTGGCGAGCATTTCCGGGTTTGGCTCGCTGCCGGCCTGGGAATTGTTGACGACCAGATCGCGGGTGGCCCCGATCTGGTCGGTGTAGGCATTGAAGAACGCGCTGGCTTCCTGCGAGCGGCGGAGCTGGCGGGCGCATTGGCCGTTGATTTCGGCGTAGTAGGCGCGGTTCAGGACGCTGGTGAGCTGCTCGTGGGCGGTGAGATTTTTCCGGGAAATATCGACGAATTCGAGTCCGGCGATTCGATAGACCTGGAGTTCGCGCTGATAGCCGGGGAAAAATCCGAGGCCTTCTTTGAGCAGGAAGATGATGATGAGGGCCAGGATAACAATCGTTAGACCGGCGTTGGACGCGAAGAAATACTTGATCGCCCGCTCATAGGAGAACCCCCGCTTTTGGAAACGGTGGGGTGCTTGATCCGATGAAGTTTCTTCCGGCGACATGTGAAGTTGGACGACGTGGTAGGGGGACTTGCCGGTCGAGACAAGAAAATGAGCACCGCCGGAGAGCCCGCGGTGCTCATTTCAATAGCAACCGATAACAACAAACGTGATTTACAGATCCTTGACAGGAATGAAACCGACCTTGCGGACGATGTCTTGTCCGGGGGCGGACTCGACGTAGTTCATGAAAGCCTCGGCCTCGGCGGTCGGCTTGTCAGGAGCATAGAGATAGCAGAGGCGGGCGTAAGCGTATTTCTTGGCGTTCGCGGCGACCGGCTCGACGCTGTCGATGGGCAGCGCCTTGGTGCCGGAGGTTTTCGCATAGGCAAGCCCGACATAACCGATGCCGTTTTTGTTCTTGGCCACTTCCTGGGCGATTTGTTCGTTGCCCGCCATTTTAAGCGAGCTCGATGGATAGTCGCGGCCGTCCATGGCGAGCTTCTGCCAGTCCTTGTAGGTGCCGGAGGAAGTGTTGCGGGTGTAGATCGAAATCTTGCCGGGAGCGCCGCCGATTTCCGACCAGTCCTTGATTTGACCGGTGAAAATTTTAGCAACCTGATCCTTGGTTAGTTTTGCTAACGGGGAGTTCTTGTTGACGATGACGCAGATCATGTCGTGGCAGACTTCATGCTCCTTGAGATAGACGCCCTTGGTGCGGCAGAAGGTGCGCTCGTCGTCCTTGACCTTGCGGGAAGACATGCCGATTTGTGCGGTGCCGTTGGCGAGGGCCGGGAACGCGGTGGTCGAGCCTTCTGCGGCGATTTCGAATTTTACATTCTTGTTACCCGCGGCCTTGAATCCTTCGGCGAGCTGTGGGACGAGCTTGGCCCCGAGGGTATCGCTGCCTTTGATGCTGAGGGTTTGCGCACCGGCCATGGAAAGCATGGCGGCTGTGGCAAGTAACATGTGGATGGTTTTCATGAGTGTTCGTTGTGTGTGATATTGATTTTCCAGAAAGTTAGAACGAGAAACGGAGGCCACTGAGGAAGGTATAGCCATCATAGGCACCACCGCCCATGTGGGAGTATTCGATGCCGTTCATCAGTTTAAGTTTGTGGCCGTATAGATAGTAGTTCAGGCCGGCGTAGTAAGAGGCATAGGTATTGCCCTTGGCGTCAGCGATGCCGTCCGGCGAATACTTTTCATAGCGGCTTGCGACGCTCAGGCCATCGGGATCGGCGCTTGTCGCGACCTGAACGCGGCCCACGAGTTGAAGCCCGTCGGCGATGAAATAAGACGGGATGAGGCTGATGCCGAAGACGTCAGGTTGGTCGATGGCGACGGTGGCACCTTTTTGCTCGGCATTGCCCTTGAAGCCGAAGCCGTAGAGGACATCTGCGGTGAGTCCGAAGCGGCCTTGGACGATGTCGGCATTGAGACCGATCACGTCGGTGAAGGAGGGCGACGCGCTGCTATAGTAGTTGTCCACCAACTCTTCTCCCTGATAGCCCGACTCCGTGTTGTGCATGTATTGGAACGAGGCGACAGCGGAATCCAGATGGGCCTGGCTGGAGAAGTCATAACCGATTTTTGCCAGAATGACAGCTCCTTGGTCGAAGTTAGAAAACTCGCGGACGCGGTCGCTGGCGTAAACGCCGAGTTCATATTGCCAATAATCCTGGATGCCCTTGCCGTTGACCATGGCCCCGGTGAGTTCTCCCGGAAACAGTATGTTAGAAACGACACTGCGCTCGAAGGTGAGAATTTCCTTGGAGGAGATTTCTTGTTCGCGGCCCAGTTTCACCTTCATTTTTCCGACCGTGACGTTGAGCGCGTCGCTCTGGGTGTAGGTCAGGTAGAGATCGTAGATATCGAGATAAAAACTATCGAGACCATCGGTGGTGTCAGCGTCGATCTGACCTTCGAGTTTCCAGTTTTGAAACCATTTCGATTTGAATCCGAGGCGGGCGCGGCGGGCTTCGAAGTTGTCACCCCAGACGGCTTGCTCATTCTTGGGGCTGCCATTCTTGAAATCGTCGATGTCGAAGTGGCCACCCGCGTCACCGTCGGCGTATTGGACCTGAAGTCGGCCTTGGAGTGAGAATTCTTGGAGAATCGGGTTGCTCTCGTCCTTGTAGAGGGTGAAGGCGGACCAGATTTTGTCGTAGGTGGTTTCACCGGGAAATTTGCCGAGCAACAAGCCGGTGGCGCTGCTAGAAGGAGCTGCGGTCGGTTCGGGTGACGATTCGTTTCCCGCGTGGGCGGAGAGGCAGCCAAGCAGGCTGGTGGCGAGGATGGCGCGGTGGATCGGTTTCATGGTTTGCATATGGAGTTCGGGGGTGATGTGACGGATTTGTGACAATGGCGTCAGACACGCCCGCTTGTTATGAGCGAGGCCGCGCCCACCCAAGGTGACTTTTGTGACAAATGTGTCACAAAGACCAGGCCTCCTGAATCCGCTCCGGGCTTGAGCGAAGACCGGTGGAATCCCGGCTTGGGTGGTGAATCGAACCGAATTGAGATATGTAATGCACTGAAAATAAGCGATCAAATGATTTTTGAGGGATGGGTGAGGGGACTTTTGAACGCGCCCCACAGACGTAATTTCTGATTTTAGCGGCCCGGAAACCATCTGAAATCGGCTACAAATTCGTCACAATCGGGCCGTTGTGTGACGACCAGCGGGTGCCTTTGTCACCTTCGGATCGCGCACGGGGCCATCAATTGGCAATGTCCGACGGGAGACTCACCGGACGCGGGATGAATGAATTTGCTTTCCCGACCTTTTGAGTTGCCCCGCCGACAGGCTTTGCTAGCTTGCGCGCGATTGGATTGGGAAAGGTGATGAATGCCATACTCGAACATCCCGTGCTCGTCTTGAATCGGTTCTGGCAACCGATCCACACTTGCTCCGTCCGCCGATCGCTCCATTTGCTCTGCCTCGGCCACGCCCAAGTTGTGCAGGTGGAAGGCGACGAGCGCTTCAATTCCCACGATCTCCCGTCGTGGATTTCCTATTCGATCGGCAATGCCGGTGAGGAAATGATCCATGGCGCCAAGATCGCGATCCGCGTGCCGAAGATCGTGGTGCTGGCGGTTTATGACCGGTTGCCGCGGTTGGAGGTGAAATTCACCCGCCGCAACGTGTTTCTGCGGGACAAGTTCACCTGCCAGTATTGCACCAAGGTTTTGCCGGAAACCCAGCTCAACCTGGACCACGTCACCCCCCGCGACAAAGGCGGCCGCACGACTTGGGACAACATCGTCACCTCCTGTTTCCGCTGCAACACCCGCAAGGGTAACAAGCTGCCGCACGAGGCGAACATGCACCCGCAAAGCAAGCCGCTCGCCCCGCGCTGGCGACCGCTCTTCGGCATGCACGAAAACGGCTTGGCGGATGAAAGCTGGAGCCATTTCCTGCATCTCGACCGGAGTGAGTCCCGCCGCTCGGCGTGAGGTGCGTGGTTGCTGCGTCTCGCAGCAACTCCTCTTGATCCATCATCTTTCATCGATCAGCTTCCGTCTTTGCCGTTGCGGTGCGGGACGCCAGACGGCAAACTTCCGCCATGGCCGGCCAAAATCTGCGAGACCTTATCCTCGACCACCTTCGCACCGCAAACGGTAACCCGCTTTCCAAGTCCCAGCTTGCCCGCAGCCTCAAGCTTCCCGGCACCCGGGTGACCGAATTGCGAAACACTCTCGCCGCGCTCGTCAAAGAGGGCCTCATCAACGAAGGCAAAAAGGCCTGCTACCAAGTTCCCGCCCCGCCGAAGAACCAGCTCACCGGCAATCTCAAGTTCCACCCGAAAGGCCACGCGTTCTTCTTCCCGGACATCACCGACGAACACAACCTCGCCGCCGGCATCGACTTCACTGTCAACTCCCGGATCATGATCGACCGCCGCAACGTCGGCACCTCGCTGGATGGCGACAAGGTCCTCGTTTCGATCATCAAGCAAGTCGCCCGGCCGTTCCGCACCCGCAGTGAGTTCACTCCGGATCCTTCCGATGAAATGCGCGGGAAAGTCGAAAAAGTCCTCGCCCGCCGCTCCGGCCGGTTGGTCGGGATTTTCCAAAAGAAGGGCAAGTTCGCGTGGGTCGATTGCGACGACAAAGCCATCGAAGGCAAAATCGACGTCATCGGCGACACCACCGCGATGCCGGGGCAACTGGTGGTCGTCGATCTCGAGGAATGGCTGGATCGCAATGCTACGCCGCGCGGCCGGGTCATCGAAGTCCTCGGCTGGCCGGGCGATCCGGGCGTCGATATCATCGGAGTGATCCACCGCTACGGCCTGCGCACCTCGTTTCCCGATCATGTGCTAGCAGAAGCCCGCGCGGTGCCGGAAGAGCCCGAGGCTTCAGAAATCGCCCGCCGCAAGGATTGGCGGGACAAGCTCGTCATCACCATCGACCCCGCCGACGCGAAGGACCACGACGACGCGCTCTGGCTGGAGAAAACGACAACCGGCTGGACGCTCGCCGTCCACATCGCCGACGTCTCGCACTACATCAAGCCCGGCAGCCCGATGGACAGCGAAGCGATCGACCGCGGCAATTCGACCTATCTGGTGGATCGCGTGTTGCCGATGCTGCCCACCGAGCTTTCCAACGGCATTTGCTCGCTCAAGCCGGATTGCGACCGCCTGACGAAGTGCGCTCTGCTAGAAATTTCCGACGACGGGGAAATCACCAAGGCCAAGTTCATCGATGCTGTGATCCACAGCCGGGCCAAGCTTTCCTACGAACAGGCGCAGGCGATCCTCGACGGCAAACCCGCGCCGGAAGGCTCCGATTCCAAGCTCGTCGGCATGGTCAAGGAGGGCTGGAAACTTGCCTCCACCTTGCGCGAGCGCCGCTTCAGACATGGCGCGCTCGATCTCGAAATGCCGGAAATCAAGATCCGCCTCGATGACAAGGGCCGCGCCGAAGTCGCCGAACCGGTGATCCACACCGAGAGCCACCAGCTCGTCGAGGAATGCATGTTAGCCGCGAATGAAGCGGTGGCGAAAATCCTCAAGGACCGCATGAAGCCGGCGATCTATCGGATCCACGAAGATCCCGATCCGTCGCGCTTGCTGGATTATACCGAGACCGCGAAAGCCCACGGCTACCGCCCTGGCGACCTCACCAACCGCGCCCACATCCAGAAGCTGCTAGACGACTCGAAGGGCAGCCCGGAAGAGCACGTCATCAAGCTCGGCTTGTTGAAAAGCCTCAAGCGCGCCGTCTATTCCGCCGAGCCCATCGGCCACTACGGCCTAGCGAAAGGCGACTACTGCCACTTCACCAGCCCGATCCGCCGCTACGCCGATCTCATCGTCCATCGGGCGCTCCAGCCGCTGCTGGAAAACGCGCCGAAGCCGCATGACCGCACGCCGTCGCAAGCCGACCTGCGCGAGATTTCCCGCCACATTTCCGACACCGAACGCACTTCCTCCGACGCGGAAAGCGAGACCAAGCAGATCAAGCTGCTGGAGTATCTCGACCGCGTCGCCAGCTCGGACGAGCCGCCGGTTTTCGATGGACTCATCACCGACGTGCGCCCGATGGGCCTGATGGTGGAAATTCCTAACATGGGCGTCCGCGGCGTGGTGAAACGCGAGGACTTGCCCGAAGGCCGCTGGCGTTTCGAAGCCCACCGCATGGCCTGGGTTTCCATGGATGGGAAAACCATCCAGTTGGGCATGCGCATCCCGCTGCGGGTCATCAACATCGACTTCGACAAGCGCTTCGTCGATTTCTCCGTCGCCGGCAAGCCCACCAGCGAGGGCACGCATGTCTCCGTGAAGAACCTGGTGGCCGCCAAGAAACATGGCAAACCGCACACCAAGGCGGCCGCCAAAGTCGGTCCGGTGCCGAAGCTGAAGGAATCCCGCTACGCCACCAAGGAAAAGCCCAAGCGCCGCAAGCGGAGATAGCCGCGCAGGCTGCGGATGAAAGCGTCGGAAATAATGCCGGATTGATACATCACGTCCCGCTGTGCCACATGGAGAGAGGGAAGGCGCTTTTTCATTCGCTATCGACAGTCGCAGGCCGACGCCACAAGCCGTTTCATTCGCGGATAAATCCCTTCACCCGTATGCTTCCAACATGGCGGCATCCAACCCTTCGTTCTGCGAAAACGCCGGAACGCCCAAAATCCAGACGGCGGACAGGGAAACGAGTGCGCCGCGGAATTTCATGGGATGCCAAAGGGCTATCACGGGTTCGGACGATGGCAAGGAATGGGAAACCAAGTCGGTTCCGATCCGCCCGCGCAGGAGGTCCTGCAATTCGGGAACGGACTCGCCGTCACGGTGACTGCGGTTCCCCGGGATTGCAAAGCCGCACCAAGACACCGATCCACGCTGCTAGCAGATAATGCCTGCCCGGCCCTTCCACCTCCAACCGCAAGTCCGGCAGAAGATACGCGGTGGCCATCAGGGTTTCGCCCTTGCATTCGTGGAGCACCAGCGATTCGACGAGATGGGTTGCACCGGCGGTGTGCTGGAGCGTGCCGTGCTCGATCATGATCACGCTGGAGTCCGGCCCGTCCATGTTAGGATGAACGCCGGACGGGAAATCGTCCGGCGAGACCCCCTCGATTTCCCGCAGCGCCAGCAGCCGCGCCCGCAGCTCCCGCAGGCTTGCCGCCACCTCGCCGGTGGCGGCGCGGTGAATAACGACCGGCAAGGTGTGCATGATGAATCCCGCAGTCCCGTGCTGCGGCGTGCCGGCCCGCAGTTGCTCGACCCGCACGGCGTCGGCCCCGGAGGCTGCCGCCAGCGCTTGGCCCCAGGCCCATGTTAGAGCGGTCGCGGCGGTGACCTCCATCACCGCCGCCAGCGATTCCAAACGCAGCGCGAAAGCATTTCCCAAACAACGCACCGCCTGCCCGTCCGGCTCGGGAGGAAATGCCATCCCCGCAGGTTCCGGAACCACGGCCATTTCACGGAACATCCGGTCCGCCAGCGCCACCATCTCCGGGGAAGGCTCGCGCCAGCGGGAAAGGGCCAGATCGTCCGCGCCCCCGCCATTCAACCGCCCCAGGAAGCCCCGCAGAATTCGCGCGATGGAGCGCCCGTCCAACAGCGCGTGGTGGAAGGTCCAGATGAGGTGCCGCGCTTCGTGCCAATACACCGCCCGCCATGGCACCGCATGCGGCATGAGCAAGGGTCGGAGCCGGTCGGCTGCCAGCCATGATTTCCAGGACGGCGGCACGGGCTCCTCCAGGCTCAACGATTTCCGGGGAGTCACCTGTTCTAGGCCCACGGGCATCCCATTCGCCGTTAGAAACGCGGTCCGCAGCGCATCGGTCCGGGCGACGGTTTCCTCCCACGCCGCGACGACGCGCTCGCCCGCTAGGCCGGGGGACAGGACGATTTCCACCTGCTCGACATGCTGACCGGGCCCCCCGGCGGCGAGCGAATCCCATAGCATCACCCGCTGCAAGGGTCCCAGGCCGGGCAATGGATCGGGTTCGGCGTTCATGGAAGTCCAAACAGCATTGGCAACGCCGCTGCGACCTGCCAGCGAAACCCCTGCAATTTCCGTCGGAAAAAAATTCCCTTGTCTTCCGATGTCGATCTTACACTCTGCGCCGTCTGGCCCGGCTTGGGCGAATGAAAAGCCCCACGAAACCTCCCCCTTCGCACTTGTAAAAATAGATACCTACAAGCTGCTTCGTTATTTCCCGACATGAAAAAAATGATAAGCCTACTGGCGATTTTCAAGATTTAGGCGATCATTAAGGCGTGGATACGCCTTGGGTTTGTCCAAAAAGCTTTGCCCGGGTGCCGCAAGTGCGGGTTGCGGTCGGGTAAAAAATGGAACGCCGTCTTTCCGGGGGGGAGGGCGGCGTTCTCGTGTCCGCCGCAAGCGCTCAACGGATGCCTCACCCCGTGCATCGGCAAGTGAACAGAAATGACCACTCCCCTATTATGCCAATGAGACGAACTAGGGTTACTGCTTCGTCAGCTTGGTGACCCGCCCGGTTTTATTCCAGTCCTCGACGTAGAGATTCCCCGCCTTGTCGAAGCTGAGGCCGTGCGGCGCAGTGAAAATCCCGAGGTGCTGGTCCTGCGGCAGCACCCCAAAATTCGCCCACTCCGCCTGTTTCGGATTGTCGCCGAGGAAGGCGACGGGCGTACCGGTTTTGTCGAGAATGGTGACGCGCGATTCGAGCTCCGCGACCGCCAGGCTATCGCCGGAGAAACTGACGGAACAAGGACGACGGAGGTTGCTGGCGTGGACGCCGATCCAATTTCCTTCCAAGTCGAAGTGGACCAAACGCCGCTTCTCCCGGTCCGCTACCAGCAACCGTGGCTCGCCGAAACGGCTGTCGATGGCGAGGCCGTGCGGGGTGTTGAATTGCTTTTCATCCGATCCCTTGCTGCCGAAGGATTTCAGTAGCTTGCCGGTGGCGTCGAACTTGTGGATGATGTTCGAGCCGTAGCCCATCGAGGCGAAAATTGCTCCGTCAGGTGCGACCGTGACACCGGTGAGGCCGCCCCAGCCACCGGGAACTTCGCCAGTGGTGGCGTTCGGAACTTCTAGCAAGAGCTTGCCTTCCGTGTCGATCTTGCAAACGCGGAGTGGCGGCTGGTCGCCATTGAGCTGGGCACCATAAATGACAACCTTGCCGTTTTCCTGCCGAATCGCCATCGCATGAAATCCACGACACGCGGGGGCGATGGTTTTCACCAATTTCCCATCTGGCTGATAAACCAGGACCGACAGTTCCGAATCCGTGGAGACATAAATCAGGCCGCTTTGCTCATCCACGACCACTCCGCCGTGAGTCGGGCCGATGATTTTCCCGTCCGGCAGCTCGCCCCAATGCGGCACCGCTTCATAAGACCAAGCACCATTGCCAGTGTGTACCGCAGTTTGCGGACCATCGCCCGGCACGGTGCCATGATCCGGGTGGGCAAACGCAAGCGGGGCAATCAGAAACGAAATGAGGTAGCGCATTGGGAGATTAGGGATAAATGACAAGCCCCCATACACTTCAAGACCCTACCATTCTTACGCCTGAAATTCATCTTTCCCCGCAGTCAGGCTTTAACGGAAAAAGGCAGCTCGAATGAGCTGCCTTTTTTCTGGTCCGGAAGGCTGAAATCCCGCTCAGTCCTTGGAGATCCCGAGCTTGTTCATCAGCTCATAAAAGGTCGGGCGGCTGACACCCAATTCCTTGGCTGACGCCGAAATGTTGCGATCGTTTCGTTCCAACGCCTGGCTCACGAGTTCGCGCTCCAAGGTCTCGCGGGCCTCTTTAAGACCTCCCCCTTGGGAAAGATCCGTGGCGGGAGGGCCAGCTTCGCGGCTGCCGGAGACGCTCTCGATCTCGAGATCCTCGCTGCGGATCCGACGGCTGTCGGCCATGATCACCGCCCGCTGGATGCGGTTTTGAAGTTCCCGCACGTTGCCGGGCCAAGGATACCGCGCGATGGCCTTCAACGCCTGGGGCTCGAATGAAAGGTTTTCGCGCCCGTTCTGTTTGCCGAATCGTTTGAGAAAATCCTGGGCCAGAAGAATCACATCATCACCCCGCTCGCGGAGTGGTGGCAGTTTGCAAACCACGACGGCGAGGCGGAAATAAAGGTCTTCACGGAAGCGACCTTCCTCAATGGCTTTGCCAAGATCCACATGGGTGGCGGCTAGAACCCGGGCGTCCACCTCGATTTCCTGACGCCCGCCGACCCGCTGGATCCGCTTTTCCTGCAGGAAGCGCAGCATCTTCACCTGCACCGGCGGCGGCAGGTCGCCGATCTCGTCGAGGAAGAGAGTTCCCCCGGCAGCCGTTTCGATGAGGCCGATCTTCTGGGTGTTCGCTCCGGTGAAAGCCCCCTTTTCGTAGCCGAACAACTCGCTTTCAATCAGGTTCTCGGGGATCGCGTTGCAGTTGATGGCGACAAACGGCTTGTTCTTGAAGGGACTGCGACGATGGATCGCATTGGCAACCATCTCTTTGCCGGTGCCGCTCTCGCCGAGGATCAAGACGGGCGCGGTGGCTTTGGCGACTTTGCCCACGATTCTGAAGACTTCCTCCATCTTCTCGTTGCTGCCAAGAATGCCCTCGAACATCCCGGGCCGCTCCTCGTCTTGAAGCTGGCGGTAGTCCCGTTCCAACGCGGAGACGAAAACACAGCGCTGTAGCAACAAGCGCAGTTGTGCAACATCCATGGGCTTGCTTAAAAAGTCATAAGCACCGGCACCAATTGCCCGGACCGCATTCTCCCGGTCGCTCTGCCCGGAAATGATGATGACCTTGGCGGAGCGATCCAAGGTCAGCAGCGCGGCAAGGGTTGCCATTCCTTCGGTGATGTCGTTCGGACTCGGCGGCAATCCCAGATCCAGCAAAACCACCTGCGGGCAATGCGTGCGGAATACCTCGATCGACTCCTGCCGGTCACCCGCCAGTGCCACCTCATAGTCGGCGGCGAGCGCCCATTTCATCTGGGTGCGGATCTCCTCGTCGTCGTCAATGATCAGAATCTTAGGTTTCATACGGGTAACGTCTCAGACGCTGACTTTGGATTGGCCCGCAGCAGAATGGTGAACCGGGTGCCAACCCCCAAGGTGCTTTCGACGGCAATGCTTCCCTGATGGGCTTCAACGATTTTCTTACACTGGAACATTCCAATCCCCAAGCCTTTGGTTTTGGTCGAGTGGAAGGGCCGGTAAAGTTGGTTTCTAAGGAACTCTGCACTCATCCCGCAGCCTTCGTCAGCGACGGACAAGACCACATGTCCGTTTTCCGTCAGCGTCGTCACCTTCACGCTGCCCCCATCGGTCATGGCTTCCTGTGCATTGATCACGAGATTGGTCACCACGCTTCGCATCGCTTCGGAATCGAGTTCCAGCTCGGGCAGCACCCGCAACTCACGTTGGAGCACCGGGCCACCTGTTTCGGCATCCAAATGATCGAGCACGTCGGCGCACAAGAGATCGAGTCGGCACGGCTCAAAGCGCAATTGCAGTTGATGTCGCAGTCGGCTCAACTTGAGAATCATCTGATTGATTCTTTCCACCGAGTGGCCCACCGAGCGAATCGCATCCGCCCGGAATTCCGGGTCATCGAAATGCACGGGGAGGTTTTGCAGCGTCAGACTTAGCCCGTTGGCAGCGTTTTTGAGATCGTGGACAAAGAAGGTCGAGAGGGTCTGAAATGCTTCCAACTCCTTGGCTTGAAGCACCTTTTCGGTCAGCGAGAAATTGAGAAGAGCGGCCGCAAGCTGGTCTCCGATGCAGCTTAAAAGGTCCAGCTCCTCGTCACTGTAGGGAGTGCCGTTCACCCGATCTGACAATACCACCAGCCCCACCAAGTGATCGGCGGCGATAAGGGGCACCACCATCCGGTCGCCGCCGTGGTCGAACATCCGGGGACAGCTCTGCCGTAGCTCCTCCGCCCACCGCCCCTGCTGCCTCTCCAGATTGATCGGGCGACTCGATGAACCGAGTGCAGACAAAGCTTCCCGATGGAGAGTCGGCGAGAGCAATTCGGCCCGCTTTTCGGTCGAATTCAGCAAGACCAACTCGTCGCTCACGACGTGATAGACTGTCACCCCGAGGACATGGAAGTTCTCGGAAATCACTTCCCCGGCATTTTTCCCAAGAGATCCCGCATCGAGGACACTGGAGGTCCGTCGTGTGAACTCGGTCCAAATTTTCCTGAAATCGTGTTCCGCCCGGTGAAAGTGGCGACTCACAAAGCGCTGGAGGCGGTTCCGGAACCGCTCGGATAGCAGCAATACCGTGAGACCTACCAAGCCCAACAGGAGTATCAATGCCTGCGCCGGAAATCCCTGGACGCCTCCCAACATGCTCGTCGCTTGGGCGACCACGCCGACGATCAGGAAGTAGCCCCCCGCCAAGATAATGGTCAAAGAGCCCTGTAATACCGCCCTTGAAGGATAAAGATCGAAGGCTCCGAAACTTGAGCGGGTATGACCGACGATCATCAACAGACAACCCAAACCCACCGCGATCGCTTCGAGACGGGCAAGGGCCGGATCATAACCGGAGAAAAGAAGTAACTGGCTGAGCGTGTAGAGCTTCACTCCGAAAATCAACCCTGCCCCAAGAAACAGGTATTTGATTCTCCAGCGAGTCATTCCCACGGAAGCGCGAAACGTCTTTTCGAGATTCGTGAGGATTCCCAAGGTGATCAGCAACACCACCATCACCCAGACTTTCCCGAGCGCCAACCAAGGCGTGTTCACGCCACTGTTGTGGCCCGCAGTCACGACAATGTGGCTGCTGAAAAGAATCAAAATCGCAGGTGGAACCACAAGTGCCGCCACGAGTCCCCGCCTCCAGCGACGCAGAAAATCCGCCCGGTCGCCACGTGCATACACTAGGCTGAAGCACAGCCACACCCCCGGGACTAGGGATTTCAGGAACATCGAGCGCCACAGCCAGGTGCCGGCATCCGGCCGACCCGCCGCCAGCACCAGATGATGACTGAGCAACTGCTCCATGGCTAACAAAGCCATGCCGGCAAAAAAGAGCCAGCACACCAGCGCGGTCGGTCGCACCACCACCGCTACAATGCCGCAGAAAACGCACAATCCTCCAACGATCCATGGAACCAATATTTGCATCGAAAAATTCAGCCTCTCTTCGACAGTTTCGCGGGCAATAGCCACCGATTGGCGAACGACTGGGAAAACACCCACAAGCAGGAAGCATTGGTCGCCGCGTAGCGCCAAAACATGCGCCGCGGCTCCTGAATCACCCGGTAAAGCCACTCGATGCCAATCCGCTGCATCCATCGTGGCGCACGCTTCACCAAGCCAGCCATCACATCGAAACTTCCACCCACGCCCTGGATCACCCGTGTGCCGAATTGCTCTTTCCATTCGTCAGCCAGCCGCTCCTTCACAGGCGATCCCATTCCCAGGAATAGGAAATCCGGAGCCACCGCATGGATCTCCGCGACGATTCCGGGGATCTCCTCTCTGGAGAAATAACCGTTTCGGAATCCCGCCATTCTTGCGCCGGGAAAATCGCGGGCAACATGGCGGACGCAGGTCTCCACGATCTCTTGCTTGGCTCCGAGGAAATACACCGAGAAGCCCTCGCGATCCGCGAGTTCCAGCAGTTTACGCATCAGGCCGATGCCATCGATTCGTTCCGGGATATGTAGGCCGAGCAGCGCCGCCAGCGGCAGCATTGGCTGACCATCCGCCAGCACGTAGTCCGCGCGACCGAGAAGTTCTCCCATTGCGGGATCCTTGCGGACCATCGCCACTTTGTTTGCGTTCATGAACTGGATCACCCGTGGAGACGCCTTCATCCGCACGTCATTTTTCAGTTCATCCAGCAGTTCCACGCTGGTCACGCAGTCCACTGGACAACCGAGAAATTCAGCCCTTCGTGTCTCTGTCGTTTTCATATCAGGATGCTCCCTTTCCAAGCAAGACCACGGGAATGGTCCGCAGTAAGATTTTCAGGTCCAGCCAAGTGGACCAGTTTTCGATGTACTCGCGGTCCAGTTCCATCCATTCTTGGAAGGATAACTCGTTGCGCCCGCTCACCTGCCACAGACAGGTGATTCCCGGCCTGATCGAGAGTCGCTTGCGGTCGGTCCAGTCGTAGAGATCCACCTCGCTCGGGAGTGGCGGCCGCGGTCCGACCAAGCTCATCTCACCCATCGCCACGTTCACCAACTGAGGCAGCTCGTCGATGCTCAACTTGCGGATCACCGCGCCCACCTTGGTCACCCGTGGGTCCTTTTTGATTTTAAATACCGGTCCGTCCACCTCGTTGAGATGGGCCAGCGCCTTTTTGCGTTCTTCCGCGTCCACCACCATAGAGCGGAATTTCAACAAGCGGAAGACCCGCTTGTTCATGCCGATGCGTTCCTGCGAGAACAGCACCGGCCCCGGGCTGGTCCACTTGATCAGCACGGCGGTCACCAACAGCAACGGACTCAAGAGAACCAGCAACGTCACCGCCGCAACCACATCCAGCAGCCGCTTCAGCAATAGTTGGATGAGCAGATTCTCGCGGAAAAACGTCACGACCTGGTCGCCGTCGAATTCCTCGACCTGCGCCCGCGCCAGCGCCTTCAGGTCCAGCGTCTCCGGGATCAACCGAACGACCACCCCCAAATCTTGGCAAATCTGAATCACTTCGCAGACCTGAGGGAAATTCCGGCGCAGCGGCAGACAAACCATCACCTCGTCCACAACCCCTTTTTTCAAGACTTGGCGTAGGTCGGAAACGTCTCCCAAGTCGCCCCATTTTGCTCCAATCGCCGCCCGCTTGGACTCTCGCTCCGGATCGCCGAAAAGGAAGCCGACGATCTCGTAGCCCAACTCCGTCCGGACCTCGATCCGATTCGCAAGGTCGAATGCCTTGTCGGTCCCGCCTGCGAAAACGATGTGCCGCCGGTTTCGTCCTGCCCGCCGCCATGTGCGGAGGAAAAATCTCAGCAGGATGCGGCTCGCGATCAGCACAAAAGTGGCCGTTACCCAAAACAGGGAAGCCACCATCGGGGTGACCATTTTAATGTAAAACATCGCCCCCGCCAGCAGCAGCAGCAAGCTAGTGACCGTCACCGCCTTGCACAGTTCCAGCGCCTGACGCTTCAGGGTGGTCACCCGATTCGCATCGTAATGCACCAACTTGCCGAACACATAGAACCAGCCGACGAGCACCCCCACCATCGCCAGCCCCTCGGCCGCCTGGTAGCTCTTGTTCAGCACTTCTAGGATGAAATCGAAATGCCCCCTCTCCTCCAGGTACGCGACGAGCAGCACGAAGACCCCGATCAGAACCGCCTGATCAAACACCCTGAACGCGTGAATTAGAATTTTATGCCGCAGACGGACCATTCAGAAAAGGGGGTGGCAGGACGCGAATCGATTACCGCTGATTCAGCAATTACTTACCAATCGCTGCGTTTGACATAGATGATGTCGTACGGCCGCAGGTAGAATGGCTGTGTTTCGAAACCCGACAGCGTGTCGTTCAAGTTCAAGGTATAACGCTTCTGTTTGCCGCTTTGGTTCCGAATCACGAACACCTGCTTCGGATTGGCCAGCTTCGAGAATCCTCCCGCTTCCATCACCGCTTCAAATGCGGTCAGGTGCCGGTCCAGCTCGACCTTTCCGGGACTATTCACCTCGCCGGATACATACACCGCAGCGGCGGGCTTTTCAACAGCGACCAGCACAGTCGGGTCATTGAGGTGCGGGCCATAAAGGGACGTCAACGAAGCCTGCAGCGAGCTGATCTTGCGGCCGGCGGCCATCACATTTCCCACCGTCGGCAGACTCACCTGACCGTCCGGCTGGATCTTCTGCGACTGGTTGAATTCCGGCGCTCCGGCGTAGCTAAATCGCAGCACATCGCCGACCGCGAGCGCACTGCTCGGTGTGGCGACAAATGCGGCGGGGGGAATATCGTAGATCGCTGCGGATGATCCGCACGAGGTCAGTCCCGGTCCGGCAAAAAGCGCCAGTGCTGCGGCGATGAGCCACAACCCTGTGCGACTGAGGGCGGGGCGGAGGAACGTGGAAATGATGCGCATCATTGCGCCCGGCTTGTTGTTGATGTGCGATTTCATGACGATAAGGAGAAGGTCGGTGGCGGGAAAGGGCCAAAACTGGGAATTACCCCGCCTGCTAGGGTGTTGATCATTGGTAGGTGTCGCGGAGAGCTAAGTCACTCTCATTCTTGGCATGGGCGCGTTTGAACTCACGATTACGGCACAAGGCGGCCATCAAGAACAGCGGAACCAGCGAAGCCCCGAAAAACAAAGGACCGCCCCGGTGGTGGATCCAACTATCGATCATTTCCGGCCCGAAATGGACGCATAGCAGCCCGATCACCAACACGCGCAGGGCGTTGCGTAATATTCCCAGCGGGATCACCAGCGCCACCAGCAGGCCCCGGTGAAGCGAGGATTTGAGAAACAAATACGAGGCCAACAAGCTGGTGATGAAAAGCACCACCGTCGATCGGATCCCGCTGCACTCACGGGCGACTTCCAAGACCATCCCCGGCAGCTCGATCACCTGTCCGGCACGATGGACCGGCGTCCCGGTCAGGTAAAACAACGCCCCCGCCAAGTCCGCCGAAAGGCGCATTAACATCGCCTCCAAGCCCTCGATCAGCACATCCGGCAGCGGGATCATGAAGATCAGGAATGCAAATGAGAATGCCAATAGCCGCATCCAAGGCATTCCAAGTATGGAAAATCCCCCTGCGACGAGAAGCAACACATAGCAAGCGGTCGATTGCGCCAATTGGTCGTTGTGGCTCCACCCGCCCCCGACTCCCGCCAGCTGCGGGCCGAAATACACCGCAGCTGCGGCAAGCGCGAAAAGCACCGCGCCCAGCGGCGAACTCCACCGCTTCCGTGGCAGGCTGTCGGCCTGAATCCCCGCCAAATAAAGCGAGACCAGCGGGATCAGCAGGATGTGCGAGTGCAGTTCCTCCTTCAGCGCGTGCCGGACCAGACCGATGAGCGGTGATAGGAAAACCAGCGACAACACTCCGACAAACACCGCATAACCGAGGACCCTACGGTCCGTCCGCCACCGCGACTCTCCCACCTGCGAGGCATCTGATATTTCGGCCACCGCTGTCGTCGATTTTTCCATAAGACTGGGGTTTAAGATTGGCGGATTCCGACTGCGAGGAAAATTCACGCCTTCCAGACCTTGGCTTGCCGGGGAACGATGCCTTTCAGCGCATTGCGAGTGTCCACAATGCACCGCGCCCACTGGCCGAGTTCCTCATAATTCACACAAGCGTGTGCGGTACTGATGAGGACCAAGTCGTAAGAGCCGATCGTCACTTCATCCCAAGCCACGGATTCCGTGCCCGCCCAATGCGCGTGCTCGCGGGTCGGTTTGATCACCGGCACATAAGGATCGTGGTAGCCGACCTCCGCGCCGCGGTCCTTGAGCATTTCCAATAACTTGTAGCTTGGCGATTCCCGGTCGTCATCGACGTTCGGCTTGTAAGCCAGGCCGACGACCAACACTCGCGAGCCGTTCACGGCTTTGCGTTCCGCGTTCAGCGCTTCGCCGACCCGCTCGATCACATACCGCGGCATCGAGGTGTTCACTTCGCCAGCCAGTTCGATGAAGCGAGTGGCATGTTCATACTCCCGCGCCTTCCAAGTGAGATAAAACGGGTCGATCGGGATGCAGTGGCCACCTAAGCCCGGTCCCGGATAAAATGCCATGTAACCGAAGGGTTTGGTCTTCGCCGCCTCAATGACCTCCCAAACGTCGATCCCCATCGCCGCATAGACGAGCTTCAACTCGTTCACCAAGGCGATGTTTACGCTGCGGAAAATGTTTTCCAACAGTTTGGTCGCCTCCGCCGCGCGGCACGAACTGACCGGCACCATCCTGTGGATCGCCTGGCTGTAAACCGCCATCGCCTTGGTCAGACATTCCGGCGAGTAGCCGCCGATCACCTTCGGAATCTCGGCGACGACGCTTTGCGGATTCCCCGGATCCTCGCGTTCCGGGGAGAAGGCCAGATGGAAATCCTTGCCGGCCACCAAGCCCGAACCCTTTTCCAGGACCGCCCGCAGATCTTCGTCGGTGGTTCCGGGATAAGTCGTCGATTCCAAAATCACCACCGTGCCCTTTTTCAGATAGGGCGCGATCGCCTCGCCGGACTTCAGCACATAGGAAATGTCCGGCTCCCGGTTTTGGCTCAGCGGCGTCGGCACGCAGATGATCACTGCATCCACTTCCGCCACCCGCGAGAAATCCGTCGAGGCGGAAAAGCTCCCTGCCTTCGCCAAGGCTTCAATGTCCGCTCCCGGGATGTGGTGAATGTAACTGCGTCCGGCATGGATCGCTGCGACCTTGTCGGCATCCACGTCGAGACCGAGCACTTGTGCGCCGGAGCGGGCGAATTGCAGGGATAAGGGGAGCCCCACGTAACCAAGGCCGATAATTGCTGTTTTCATATAATGAGGAGGTGAATAGGAGGGTGATTATTAGGAAGAGTCAGAAGACGCAAGATGAGGTGGCTCCCGAAAATTCGGCCAGCGGCCAGGCGATGATTGAAGTGTGCGCGGAAGAGGGCTAACCCTAACATCAACACAGACCATGAAGAAAAAACGCAGTTCACGTCTCTGCGAGTCTCAGCCGCAGAACGCTCGGTCGTTTCGTGGGGTTTCGGGTTCCCCCTCCGAATGCCGCATCCTTGGTCACCACCGTTGGGATATTGAAGCTCACACAGAGTTCGGTTAGGATCAGCGCCCCGGTGGGCGTGGTCCACTCGCCGGGAAGTTCTCCAACAGTAGTCGGCATGCCGCGTAGCAACCGTTCGGTGGCGGGGGCTGGAACTGGGAGAATGCCGTGCGCCGTGTTCACCGTTCCACTGCCTACACAGATGGGACTCGCAAACACCGCAGCCACGCCAAGGCGCTCGATGCATAGCGCCGC
This sequence comes from Akkermansiaceae bacterium, assembly GCA_031371325.1. Classification (GTDB taxonomy): domain Bacteria; phylum Verrucomicrobiota; class Verrucomicrobiia; order Verrucomicrobiales; family Akkermansiaceae; genus Luteolibacter. The sequence goes on from JANMJJ010000037.1 coordinate 28,816, forward strand.
CGCCACAATATCGATGATTGAGTCAACCGCACCGACTTCGTGAAAGTGTACTTGCTCAACCGGGATTCCGTGTGCAGCAGCCTCAACCTCACCCAAGCGGTTGAACATCCTCAAAGCGCGTTCTTCCACTCCGGGTTCAAGTTTAGCAGAAACAATCATCGCGTGGATCGATGATAATGATCGGTGTTCGTGATGGTGCGAATGGCCGTGCTCGTGCGAATGACCGTGCTCGTGTGAATGGTCGTGCTCGTGCGAATGACCGTGCTTGTGTGAATGGTCGTGCTCGTGGGAGCAACCATGGGAATGCGCCGCCTCCTCAGCTGTATATTCGCCTTCCATCACGTCGAATTTCCGGCACTGGATTGAAGCTCGGAGGACATTCCTGAATCCACAGGTGACACCATCTAGTCCAAGTTTCTCTGGCAGGGAGCAGACTTCATCTTCGCATTTGGCTAGAGCTGCGGCAGCAGCCACAAACATGTCACCGCTGATTCCACTATGAGCGTCGATGATCAATACATTCATTTTCATAATTCTCGTAACAGTCGAAGGATTCTAAGCGAAACCATGGCAGCTCCACAACCATTGTCGATGTTCATTACCGCGATACCCGAAGCGCAACTTGCCAACATTCCATGTAGCGCAGCGTAGCCATCCTTGGCGACGCCATAGCCGACGCTGGTCGGGACAGCGATGATCGGCTGAGACATAATTCCGCCAAGAACCGACGGCAGCGCGCCTTCAAACCCTGCACAACAGATCAATACCCGGCATGATGCGAGAGCCTCCCGGTGAGCGAGGAACCGCTGCAACCCTGCCACCCCGCAGTCACCAAATTCCAAGGTTTTGCACCCGAGAAAACCGAGGGTCACCAGTGCCTCCCGGGCCACCGGCGCGTCGGATGTCCCCGCATACACCACGCCAACCAGGCCGGGCTGCGGTTCGGGTATGGTGCGCATGCACAGCAGCGTTCGCGCGAGTGGGTCATAGTCGCCTGCCACCCCATCGACCTGCTGTGAGGTGCAACGGGTCACCAGCATGTTTTCGCCTCGTCTTTCATAATGCGTGGCAATCTCTTGGAGTTGTTCCCGGGACTTGCTTTCACCATAAATAATCTCCGGCACGCCAATGCGCGCCAACCGGTCGAAGTCTAGGTCGATATCTCTCATGATTTTCTCTTCAAGGCTGCATCTCCGATCTCGCGATTGAGCTTCCCAGAGACAAACCCCTCCTCATCGAGAGTCACATGTTCAAAGCCCAGTGAACGGATGGACGACTCCAAAGACAAGAATGCGTCCCGGAGGCGAGGAAGATCCTCAGTCGGAACTTCGATCCGTCCCTCGCTGCCGTAATGCCGAAACCGTACGACCGGAAATCCCGTGCGATTGAGGAGGGTTTCCGCTTCTTCGATTTGCCGCAGTTTCTCCCGCGTCACAGGTTGCCCGTATGCGATTCTCGAACTGAGGCATGGACTTGCAGGTTTGTCCCAACATTCCAAACCAAGCGCAGCCGCGAGTTCGCGGACAGCGTGTTTATTTAGCCCGCATTCCGCCAGAGGAGAATGCACCCCGAATTGATCGGCAGCCTTCAGCCCCGGTCGATAGTCGCCCAAATCGTCAGCGTTGGTGCCATTGATGATCCAGCTTTCGGGATGTTCCTCCACAATTCCCTGGAGTTCCTCATAGAGCGCGTGCTTGCAAAAGTAGCATCGATTGATCGGATTGAGAATGTAGTCGGGATTCTCAATCTCCCGCGTCTCAATGATCCGGAGAGGGATTTCATGACGTCGGCAAAACGCTTTCGCTTGCTCCAAATCACCACGCTTGAGGCTGGGGGAATCCGAGATCACCGATATAGTCAGTTCGTGGCCGAGCAGGTGATTGGCCAGAAATGCCACAAGTGAACTATCTACGCCACCGGAAAAGGCGACAATAGCAAACCTGCACTTCCCGAACCACTGAATCAGTGACTCGGGAATTGTTTGAACAGGGTGAGGCATGGTCGGGTTAGCGGTCATCCTTGGAGGCGTTACGGCCAGAATGGTTTCGATTCAAGTATCCGATGGCCAGCAGCGCAATCACTCCAAAAACCGAAACCGCTACAGTTTCAATGCCGTGGGGATGGGAGTGAGGAACTGAAGCGCCTTCATGACCATACACCATGGTGGGAAGAAGGCACAGGGCACCAGCTAGCAAAGATGTGCATTTTCTGGAACAGATGAGGATATTGGTGGTTTTTCCAGCTAGATTCATTGCTTTCCTTATTCGGGTTGGTTAGTTATGTTTGTTATATTATGTGGATGCTGCCCGGCAGGCTGGCACCGATGTAAACCGCCACTGCCGCAAGCACGGCGAGGAGTAGCGGACTTTTGAGGGGAAATTTCATCGTGAAAATCGGTGAAAGGCCGCTAGAAATTCAACCGCTGGAAAACTGCTTGCCGCCAAGTGGATCGCTTGGTGGGCGACGCCAGGGTCAAATCCAGCGGCGCCTCAGCGTAAGAATACCGGCCAGGGCACCGCATAACAGCACCAAAGTGCCTCCACCTTCCGGCACCGGACTCGCCTGAGACACCACGGCGCTGAAGGTGCCATCCCATTCATCGGAGGCGGGGAAATAAGTGCCCGCAAAGGAAAATGTGTAAACATAGCCGTTCGAGCTGACCCGGGTCAGGGATTGGGAGTCATCTGTGAAAATATCCGCATCGTTATGGAATAGTGCGTAAGGACTGAGGGGAACTCCCGTTGCAGTAAGCCGAAAAGAGACCTCATCCCAGCGACCGCCGTCTATCGGGTCACTTTCCGAAAATGGAAGTCTCCCTTCCCGGCTGAGTCCAAGTTCCAAAAGAATGTTACCCGGTAGCCACCATGTTCCGCTATCAGATCCAAGACGACGCTGATGCCAGTGGCCATGGACATTCGTGTCGTTGCTCAGAGGATCGAGATTAATGACGACTGCCTGACACGGAGTCACTAAAGGGACGAAAAAGGCAATAAGAAGGGGGATGGATGAGTTTATTTTCATTAGTTGGGTGGGGGCTTTGGCTTGCGGATTGACGGTGAAATAGCGGGAAAAGAGCAACCTGGCGATTACGTGATGACGACAGATAAGGAAGTGTCGGAAGTCAAAAGTCAAAGTCCGATTCAATGCAGAAGCCCGTCCACGGTCTTCTCCAACTCATCCCGGACCTTCAGACCCTCCGTCCAACCTCTTCATCCAGCGCGAAACAGGAAGCGGGCATAGAAATAAGCCGCGCCCTCGCTCAACACCTCCTTCACGCCCTCGCTTGAGCGCCACCAGTGCTCCGGACCATATTCCCGGTTTCTGGCGGAGAGGATGCCGATTTCCACACCGGGGCCGAAGGCCTCTTCGAACATCAACCGGCTTCGCCGGGCATGGGGGCCCATGGTGATCACGTTGAGATTTTTCACCTCGATCCCTTCCGCTGCCAGCCACTTCCGCACCGCGACCGCCGAACTGTAGGTCCGATCCCGATCCACCGCCGGTGAAGGCACCGCTCTAACTTTTTCAAGATCTTTGGTGATCCGCTGCAGACGCTGCATCGCCATGTGGGCGTATGTATCATCCGGTTCTGGATCAATCTCGTTCTGAACCGTTCCCCCGGTGATAAGAAGGTAACGACAGTGCTCGTCGCGTGACAAATCGAGTCCCTGTTTCAGGACGTAATCCGGCACCCATCCCTCTACCACAAGGAACTCCGACTTCACCGGTTTGTTCACTGCCAGAAAGGGATGAATCCCATACAGCGCTCCAAAGGCTAACAAGACGAGCAACGGACCCGTGACCAAGAGTCCCTTCCAGGTCGGCACCCAGATGTTCCGACGTCTCATCAAACCTAAGCAGCGGCAATCCGAATGGTTTGGCAATCGAGTCATACGTCCGTAATTTGATTCGACAAAAGCTCATCAATGCCTTCGCAACGCTGGAGAATCATCGGCTGCTTGCCGACGCGAGTCAGGGGAATTTCAGGGACAAATCGAACTTCAAGATCAACCCCATGGCCGAGTTTCGGCGCGAAGTGGCGTTCGAACCGCACCGGATCTCCTGGGGTTCCGTTGACTGGCACCAGCAAAAGGACAGCCTTACCCGGTTGATCCTGCACGAATTGAAACCGCGCAATGCCGTCGAAGGTATCGTCGTGCAGGTTGAGCGAGGTCATATAAATCAAAGTCCGCCCGTCCCGGCATACTAGAAACTCCTGGCCCCATCGGCCCTTGATCCCGGTAAGCTGCATGTGTGGCCTTCCGCAGGCGGAACAAATGTTACTCCCCCGCTCGACCTGGTCGCCGGTGCGGTAACGAATGAAGGGCATGACTTCATTGATAAAGCCGGTGCCCGTGAGATCGCCGGATTCGCCCTCGCCGACGGGATCTCCGTCCGCATTCAATACCTCGCAATACCCGTAGGAGGGAAGGACGTGGTAATGGTTGGATTTCTCGCAAAAGGCCGCCATGACGAGTTTTTCGGAATGGCCATAGCAGGAGAACATGCGCAACCCCATCTTCTCCTGAATCAGCTTGTGGTGATGGGGCAATACCGGCTCAGACTCGAGCAGTGCCGCGCGGACGCTGGTTGGAAATGCAAGGCCTTCGGCCAGCATGAACTGCGCTAAAGCAAAGAGTGACGACGGATAGGCGTGCAGGAATTTGGGGCGAACTTCATGGATATGGCGCACGTATCGCCGCAGATCATCCGGCGACATGTGGAAGGTGCTGTAATAATGGTGTCGGAACAGAGGGTCGTATTCGTAATACATCCCGTTGGTGGACTCCTTGATCAGACGACCTCGCAGAACCGCCATCGTGTCGCCGGGACGGTACCCAACCCGGTGCCAGGCAGCCGTCAAGTGGGCAAACTCCGGAGCGTGCCGTGATGAACTCATGTAAAACCGCATCGGCTCGCCACTGGTGCCGCCCGTCGTCACCAGACTCACTCCGGGTGCGGTGATCGGCTTGGTCAACATGCGCTCCCAATTCTCCCGCACCACGGTCTTGTCGATCGTCGGAAGCTTCGGCAGGTCGGATAACGATTTGAGGTCGCCGGGCTCGAAACCGACGGCCCGAAACGACTCACGATAAAAGGCGGTCTTTTCCCAAGCCAGCGTCAAGATTCTGCGGAGCTGCTGGAGCTGGAACTCTTGAATGCGTTCGCTATCCCAACGATCCGCTTCAAGAGCGAACTGATAACTACGGCGGAAGTCGCCGCCGAGAATCCAAGGCAGCGGGACAGCGGAAAGCATTGAGCCGATGAAAGCCTTGGCCGGCTTCGGGGTCTTGTCCCAGAGATATTTTTTGGAAAGGACATGCTTCATGGAAAGCAAATGGTGATATATTGAAATGGTCGAGAACGTCGATTTCAGCGCCATTCGATTGTACCCTGCCAGCCAAAATGTGCCTGAAAATGGTAAGTATCATGATCCTTGAGGTTGGCGAGTGGCCCCACCCATTCGGGCAGATTGCTTCGGATCGTAATATCGTCGTAGGAGAAAGGTGCCAGCGGCAGGTCGGATGGCGCGAAGGATTCACGCAGCATGGGTATCCGCATCGGGTCGAAGCCCATCAATCTTGCCGCCGCACAGTCCACGGCAACCGGGTTGGTTCCGGCGACGAGCACGCCCGCTTCATAGCGATCCGGGGACGCCGGGCCTTCCACGTCACCACCCACCACTCCATCCACGATGGTGAAGAAGCGCTTGAGACGTGGAGTCGGGAAGGTATCTCCATGCGAGTATAGCAAACTCCGGTTGATATCCTGGACCATGCGCCAGCAGGTGTCGTTGCCATGCCAATTGCCCGACCGGATGACTTGGCGGGTATTCCCATAAAACGGGGTGCTGATCCGCTTTGCGATCCGATAGACCGGAGCAAACACTTTCGGATATAAAAGCGTCAACCGCTCAAGACTGCGGACTCCCAACCGTTCCGATTTGGAACGCAATGAAGGTTCCCGGAACTGGTCACCACCATTCGATGGGTCGCCATCGGTGTGGTGGGGCAGCCAATTCCGCCCCGAGTTCACTCCCACCAGATTCTTGAGACAAAGGGTCACCCCGGTCTTCTTATGGGTCTTCATCTTGGGAAGATTGATCAGGACGTCTGCGGAGGCAGCCGTTTTGGAGAGTCTGTATTCGTGCCGGCCTTCCGAGTGGTGGTAGTTTGTTTCCGCCTGATCGTAAGTTGCACCATAATACCGACCCGCACCAGCGTGGCCATGGAAACGGCTGCGCGAACCTAGGTCCACCTCGACCGCACCGGCAGGATCGCCAGGCAGCGCGGTGGTGCCGTAAAGGACGTCTCCCCGCACATCTTCCCATGTGTCCCTCAGGTCCAGCAACTGCACCGGCACCGTGCCCTTGGCTTGATACCACTCACAAATCTGATGGATGCCCGTCCGCCGCATGATTTCATCCCAGTCGGCATCCAACTGCGGGCCGTCCGCAATCCAAATCTCACCCCGTCCCTCCAACGCGATCAGCACATAATCCACCACCGCCCGAATCAGCGAGCCGTGGGTGATCACCTGCTCCCATTCGTCGCTAAGGTGCCGGTGCGCATGCGAGATCAAATTCGGCTTAACAACCACCTTGTCGCCCGGGCGAATAATTGCTCCGAGAGGATTCCAATCGGCTGTTCCGTAGCGTGGTTGATCCAATCCAAGCATCTGAAGCAACTGACGGACTCCCTCGTAAACATCGTTTCGACCTCCAAGGCTCCCGCCACGGTATTCCGGATATTCCACACCCGGATGAAACGGTGGAGTCGTTCCATAGCAGGCCGAAGGTAAACGAAAGACTGCTGTCACTGGCTCACTGGAGCCATTTTGAATGGGATTGGACATGGGAAAAATCGGTAAGAAACTGTTCAGGAATTGCAATCGGGAAAAGCGCGGATATCCAGCCAAGTGGCAATAGGTATTTCACAAGACGCTGTTGATGGATCGGCTGAGGGGAAATAAGACTCGTTCATCCATCTTTCGTCTTCAAAAGATTCGTCAGCGCATAGAACAACTGCGCCTGCGACCAACGGAGGAATGGGAAGCGATGCCGAAAGCCTCCGCGGAAGACGCGAGTTACGAAGTGGCCTGCTGGGAGTTGGTGTTCTTGAATCAGTTTATCCGCCAGACTCCGCGCTAACCCACCCGCTTCCGGAATCATGCCTTCGATCAAGGCTCCCAGCGTAATCCCCTCCGCAAAATCGTACATCTCCAGCTTCGCGAGTTGAAGCCGTGGCTTGACCGCGAAGGGCTTCGGATTGCCATCGGCATCGATCAAGTGCTCCCGATAGTAGCTAAAACCCCGTCGGATCGAAGCTTCTATCCGCTCATCCGGCTCGATTTGGTGGATCTTGAACAGATTTTTCAGATTGAAGCAGGTGTGGAAGTTGTCGATATAGCTCTTCTTCTCGTTCATCGCATACAGCCACGATCCGTCGTCCGCTTGGGACTGGAGCACAAAGTTCAGATTCCGCCGGGAAGCCTCCAGATAGTCCGCCCGCCCAAAATGTTTCCCGGCATCGGCCAGCACATAAGCCCGATAGGCTGTCGCGTTGACCACCTGCCGCCGGTCAAAGGGCGAATAACTGCCCGCCGCCGAATCCGGCCCAGTAGGGAGGTCCTTGAGGTCGCCATGGATGAACTCGGCGATCTCCGCCACCCAGTTCTGGTATTTCGGATCGCCCGTCGCTTGAAACAGACCCAGATAGGCTTCGTAGCAATAGGGCGTGCAAGTGATATAGGGCGTGTTCCTGGGCCAGGCCTCATCCTTGTTATTCTGCCAATCGAAGGGATAGCCCCAGCAAGGTCCACGAAAACCCGGAATGGAATAGTCCATGATTTCCTCCCCCAGCGCCACCGCCCGGTCGAGCAATTTCGCCTCGCCGGTCAACTGATGGAGATTCAGGAAGGCCAGCAGCAACTGCGCGTCGCAGGTCGCGAAGCGGTCCTTCTTGACGAACAGCGTTCGCAGCGATGGGCACAGTAGATCGATCGCCACCAGCGGCGCGACCAGGGGAATTCCCAATTTGCCTTTGGCGTAGTAAACCTTGCGTGACCACAGGCCGTAGCGGGTCCCCCAGATGTCATAGGGATCGTAGCTCTGATAGCCCACCCGGTCGAGCCAGGTCAGGAAGCGGGCACACGAGGATTTCAGGCGCTCAGGGGCGGGATTGTTCATTCTTCACTGGTGCCAAGGCATGTGCGGCAGGCCGCGCCAACCGTCACGCCTTGCCTAGGCGAACGAGTTGGTAGCTGCCGTTGAGGATGTTCTGCCACCACGCTTCGTTGTTGAGATACCACTCGACGGTTTTCCGGAATCCGGACTTGTGATCCTGTTTGGGACTCCAGCCGAGTTTGTCGCGGATTTTGGTTGAGTCGATGGCGTAGCGGAGGTCGTGACCGGGACGGTCGGTGACGAAGGCGATCTGTTCGGCGTATGGCCTGCCGTCGGGACGCGGGCGGATTTCGTCCAAGATTGAGCACAGCAGGTGAACGAGATCGATGTTCCGGATTTCATTGTTGCCGCCGATGTTGTAGGTTTCACCCGGCGATCCGTTTTCGAGGACGGTCATCAGGGCCTCTGCGTGGTCCTCCACATAAAGCCAATCCCGGATGTTCTCACCCTTGCCATAGACCGGGATGGACTCTCCGCGAAGCGCCTTGAGGAGCACCACCGGGATGAGCTTCTCGGGAAACTGGTAGGGGCCGTAATTGTTCGAGCAGTTGGTGACGATCACGGGCAACCCGTAGGTGTGGTGCCACGCCCGGGCCAAGTGATCGGACGAAGCCTTGCTCGCGGAATAGGGCGAGCGAGGATCGTAGGAGGTGGATTCGGTGAATTCACCGACATCACCGAGTGATCCGTAAACCTCGTCGGTGGAGACATGAAGGAATCGGAGCGATTGAGACGGATTGCCGAGTGTCGAAATGTAGTTCCGGGCCGCTTCCAGAAGTGTGTAGGTCCCGAGGATGTTGGTGTGGATGAAGGCACCCGGACCATCAATCGAGCGATCCACATGAGATTCCGCCGCGAGATGCATCACCCCGTCCGGCCGGAAGCCGGAGAAGGCCGTCTGCATGGCGGCCGCGTCGCAGATGTCGGCCTGCAGAAACCGGTAGTTTGGACGACCCTCAAGGTCGCCGAGGGATTCGGAATTCCCGGCATAGGTGAGTTTGTCGATGTTCAGAACCTCATGGCCGCGCGACACCAGCAGGCGCACGAGATTGGAGCCGATGAATCCGGCACCGCCGGTGACGAGGACTTTCATGTGAGAAGGAGAGGATGATTCATGGACTTGGGCTGAAAAACAGGTGCAGGGGAGGGTGGTCTCATCAACTCCGGAAATCCGCTTACGAGGTCGGAAATGCCAAGACGGCGCTCCGGTCCGCCTGCTCGCTGGCGCCGCGGTTCCGCTTGGACTCCGCAGCTACAGAATGCGGCGTTTCCGAGGCCACGCTCCATTGCTCTGCAAGATCGCTCATGGAGACCACCTGGAGACCCGGATCCGCAGCCACCGCAGCCAGAAACCGTTCGAAATTCTCATCGTCCCGGTGCTCCTTGCTATGACCGATCAACACAATCACATCCAGATCCCCATCCGGGGCCGGAGGCGCATTGCGGATCCAGCGCAGCATCTGGCCAGATGACATGTTATGAAAATCCAGCTTGATCGGAAAGCGTTGCGCCAGAAAACGCAGCAAACTTGCCGGATTGCGACCCATCCCGAGCTCGCTCACCATCTCCCGCTGTTTCTCCTTTGGAATATTGCCGGAAAACTTGGCCATCAGCCGTCGCGGCGTCAACTGCTGAACCCGCCGACCCATCCGCGAATAGATCGGAATTTCGACCAGTGGCCCCGAGGGCTCCTCGACTGCCACATCCGCAGAAACCCGCCAGTGACGTCGATCCTTCGGAGCCCCGGTGAAGTCCAGGTGTACGTGCTCATCATTGCGCACCATTCCCTTCACCGCCGAACTATCGATCACGATGCCGTGCTCGGCCAAGGCTCTCAGCAGTTTGCGTCCCGGCTGCGCACAAAAGGCCCCACAGCGGTAAGCCGTCACGCGCCGGGAACTGCCCGCTGCTTGATAAAATTCATCGATCACTGCCTTGCGCCCGCCAATATAGGCGCTCACTTCCTCCTGCGTCTTGAACAGGCTATCGACCGTGGGTCGCTCAGGCTTAACGATCCAACGGCCTGCCTCAAAGCGTGATCCCACCCACTCGGGATGGAGATGGAGCTGCAGGTCATGGCCGCGTTTGATCAGATCGATCGCTTGCTCGCGGGACTCGACTCCCGGGTCGTAGCCCCACGCTTCCTTCAGCGCTTCCCGTTCGCGCCCGAACGCCAGATATTCCTCTGCTTCGAAAAACACCGTCAGTGGCATCCCGAATTTTTCGCAAATCCGTGCCATCCGCTCGGTCGGCTCCAGCATGTGTCGGCGCACATCCCCACCACCATTGCCGAAGATCTCATGATCCTCGGTCAGACAGATCGATCTCATTATCGACGGCTCATTCATTCGATTGCATACCATGGCGC
>JANMJJ010000042.1:0-9775 GCA_031371325.1 Akkermansiaceae bacterium
CCCATCGCCGAGCGTGACACGTTAGAAAAGCTTGCCGACGAGGACGCGACCTGCGCGACGCTGCTTAACGGTCTGGAAAAAGGCGAGTACGAGGGCTATCTGCTCAAGCCAATGAATTGCCCGCACCACATCAAGATCTACGCGAGCGACCATCACTCCTACCGCGACCTGCCCGTTAGACTCGCTGAGTTCGGCACCGTCTATCGGTGGGAACAATCCGGCGAACTCGGCGGAATGACCCGCGTCCGTGGCTTCACTCAGGACGACGCCCACCTTTTTTGCACACCGGACCAAGTCGCAGCGGAAGTTACTGGCTGCCTCGATCTGGTGAAAAAAGTCCTCGGCACGCTTGGCATGAACAATTACCGCGTCCGGCTTTCCCTCCGCGATCCCGCGTCTGACAAATACGTCGGCTCGCCGGAAAACTGGGACAAAGCCGAGGCCGCGCTCCGCCAAGCGGTGCAGACTCTGGGCGTGGAATACACCGAAGAACTCGGCGAAGCCGCATTCTACGGCCCGAAGATCGACTTCGTGGTCAAGGATGTGATCGGCCGTGACTGGCAGTTAGGCACGGTACAAGTGGACTATAATTTACCCGTCCGCTTCGATCTCAGCTACGTCGGTGCAGACAACCAACCGCATGTGCCGGTGATGATTCATCGCGCACCGTTCGGGTCGTTAGAACGCTTCACCGGCTTGCTCATCGAGCATTTTGAAGGAAAATTCCCGGCGTGGCTGGCACCCGAGCAAGTCCGCGTGATCCCCATTTCCGAGAAAACTCTGGAAGCCGCCGAAGCCGCCGCTGCCGTCCTCGCCGACGTCGGAGTGCGCGTGGCCGTGGACCGCACGAACGAAAAAGTCGGCGCAAAAATCCGGGTCGCCCGCCTCGACCGGGTGCCCTACATGCTCGTCCTCGGCGCGAAGGAAGTGGAGGACGGCACCGTCTCCATCCGCCACCGCGACCATGAAGAACTGGCGACGATGACGCTCGCAGAGTTCACAGAAAAAATCACCACCGAGATCCGCGAGCGAAGACTGTGAGGTGGCGGGGAGACAACGATTCGATTGGCGAGGAAGGTCCGTACAGAACGGAACTAGAAACTGCACAATACAACCCGAGCGATTTTTGAGGTTGGCATTGTGGTGAACTCAAGATGACAGGCGAAATGAATCTCACGGTCCGTGTAGGCGGGACGCGGCAGAGGCGAAATCACTTGGGGATTTCGTTGAGGGTGTAGTAGGCGTCTGGGTGCCAAAGGGGTTGGGCGGTTGCGGATTGCACGCCTTTGGCGGCGAGGTGGTGGACATGGCCGCGGACGAGGCCGTCGATTTTGAGCCGCACGGATTTTTTGTCGGCGGAGACGGTGGCGACGGTGATTTGCGGGGTGGCCTGATCGACTTCTGGGCTGCCGTAGTCGGCTTGATAGATGTAGGTGAAGGCGTCCATCGCGTAGCTGGCGGGATTTGCTGCGGTGGCGGGATCGACGGGAGCGGTGAAGTTGAGGGTGAAGCCGTCGGAGTTGGCGGTCATGGTTTGGATTTCAAACGGGGTCTTGCCTGTCCATTTGACGCGCTCGAAGGTGAACGGCTTGGAGCCACGCGAGGCCCAGCCGCGGTTGGAGCCGCCGGTGAAGAGGATGCCGGCGTCCTGATCGAGCCGGACCGGGATGAGGCCGGCTTCAAAGCCATCGAGGAATTTGAAAACGGCACCTTGATAGAGGTCGTTGACTTTTTCTAGGCAGACGCGCTGGACTTCGGAGTGGGTTTGCTCGCCGACGTAGAGTTGCTTGGGCCAAGGGCCGAATTTTCCGCCGGTCATGTCGCAGGCGATGCCGGTGGGGGATTGTCCGACTTTGCCGTGAGGGAAGACGACGGCGGGAGGGATGAATGTGGGGAAGCGGGTGCGCTCGGTGAGGATGCGGGATTTGTCGGCGACGTCGGGAGGGGCGGGGAGGTTGGCGAGTTTGTGGAACTTGTTGCCGGAAGGGTTGCCTTGGAAGGAGCCGGGCTTGAGCCATTTGAGGGAGGATGAGCCGTTCCATGGTCCTTGGTTGTCCATGTAAAAGGTATCGCCTGCGGCATTGAAGCCGATGCCGCCGGGGGAGCGGATGCCGGAGCAGGTGGGGATCATTTTGCCCTCAGGGGTGATGCGGAGGCACCAGCCGCGCCAGTCGGAATCGGCGGTGAAGGAGCCGGTGAGGCAGAGGACGACCCAGATATCGCCGTGCTTGTCGGGCTCGCTGCCGAAGGCGTATTCGTGATAATCGCCCTTGATGCCCCAGTCGGAGTTGATGGTCTCAAAGGTATCGGCGACGCCGCTGCCGGTGGAATCCTTGAGGCGGGTGACTTCCGGGCGTTGGGTGAGGTAGAGCCAGCCAGCTTTCCAGAACATGCCGAAGGGTTCGTGGAGGCCTTGGGCGAATTTTTTCCAGGTGACTTTTTGCAAATCGTCGCGGTAAGCGCCGGAGCAGATCCAGAGGTCGCCGCGGCGGGTGGTGACGGCGATTTGCTGGTCGGGCATGAGGGCAATGGAGCCGATTTCCATGACCTCACCGGGCGGAAGGGGGATTTCCTCGCGGGTGTAGAAATCGGCTTGTTGCGCTGCTTGGGCGAAGGATGAGAGGAGGAACATCGAACATCCAACGCTGAACATCGAACGCTGAAGGGAAGAGGAGATGGAGGACATTTTTATTGGGAAGGGGAAGAGGTTCGGGCGAAATAAATTTCGCGGTCCGGGGCTTATTTCCAGCGGTAGGTGAGGGTGAGGGGCTGGCCGGGGGTGAGCTTTTGGGTGAGGCTTCCGGTTGCGCCCTCGACGATGAGTCTGGGTGGCTGGGAAATCTCGATATCGAGCGGTGAGCCGGTGATGCTGAGCTTGCGGACGAGCGCCCCGGATTCGGCGTGCCATGAATCCAGCAGCATTTGCTCGCCGAGTTGGATGGCGAAGGTGGGGTTTCCGGTGGCGTCGAGCTTGTAGCCGCGGAAACGGGCTTCCTTCGGGAGGGTGCGGGATTTGCCGAGTGTAACGACATTTTCTCCGGCGGGCGGGGAGTTGTCGGTGCCGCGTTCGAGCCATTTGGCGGTGCCGTCCATGAAGGCTCCGGTCCAGATGAGTTCGGGGGCGAGGTTGTCGGCGGAGTAGGCGAGATTGAGGCCGCCGGGGAAGCCGACGCCGATGGCGCGGGGCGAGGTGCCGGCGATGAAATTCCGGTAAATCACGGGGCGGCCGTTGACGGACTCGATGGGAATGGGTTCGCGGGTTTTCCCGGTTTTGCCTTTGTTGTCGGAGAGCCATTTCCAGCTTGTGATGCCGGGGGCTTTCCAGCCGAGGGCGATGCCCTCTTGGCCGCTGATTTCGAGGTATTCGACGCGGAATTTGTGGGAACCTTGGGTGAGGGTGATTTTCCCCTGTTTGGCGCGGCTGCCGTCCATGGGGCCTATTCCGCGGACTTCGACGACGGTTTTGCCATCGATGATGACGCTGCCCGCATCGTCGGCGTCGAGGATGAACGCGTATTCGCCAGCGACGGGAGCTGAGAAGTCGGCCTGCCAGACCATGGCGAAGTCGTCCTTGAGCGGGGAATCGGTCACGCTGAGGATGCCGTCATGCTCTTCCTCGACGTTTTGGGCTTTCAGCGCGGAGAAATCCGGGAGGCTGCCCCAATTGCCGGCATAGACTTGGGAAATGAGGTTGGTGAGAGCGGTTTTTTCGAGCGGGAGCGGGTGGAGTTTGAAGATTTCCGGGGCGGTCCACGCGGTTTTGCGGTTGGTGGCGGCGCGGATGGATTTGACGGTCTCCGGGGTGACGGCGCTGGCTTTATTTCCCCAAGATGAGCGGACGAAGGTGAGGATGGCGGCGATTTGCTCGTCCGGGAGGGCCGCGCCTTGGGGGGGCATTTCGAGGTTGTAGGTTTTTCCCAAGACATCGACGGGGCCGGTGAGGCCGCAGAGCACGACTTTCACGGCGCGGTCGGGATCGCCGCCGAGCCACGGGCTTTCGGAGAGCGGCGGGAAGGTGCCGCCGGTGGCTCCCTTCCCGTCGGCTCCGTGGCAGGCGGAACAATAGAGGGTGAAGAGTTGGCCGCCGTCCTGGGCGAAAATGGGGGTGGCGAGAGCGAGCAGCAGGAAGAGGCGGTGGAGCATCGGATTTACAAGACGTTGATGGGATTCGGACTTTATCGAATATTTCCCGGTGAAGGGATTATTTTCTCCCCGGTGCGGCGGGACGAGTAGGATTTGGCGAGTCCGGCGGCAAGAGCGTCGGTGTATTCGTGGAAAATGGACGGGCGCATTTTTCCGGCGATTTCCCGCCGTCCGTCGTAGTCGCCGGCTTGGATGCGGGCGTAGTCGATGGTGGAATTCATGACGTATGGCTCCATGAAAATGACGGGGCATTCATAAAGCCGGTTGGCGAGGAGATTCCGCGCCCAGAGGTAGGGATGGCCGGCGATGGGGCGGGCGTTTTTGGATTCCGGCGGATAGACGTAGGCGGGAAGTTCGGTGATTTGGGCGAAGGTGTCGGCGACGGTGGTGCCGACGAGGACTTCTTCCTGGTGGGTCCGCTGGAGGAGTTTCTGGAGAAGGGCGAAGCGCTGGTCGGCGAGGAGGACTTCCTCGTCGTTGTAAGCGCCGTTGAGGACTAGGTGGAAGTGGGTGCGGTCGATGAGGATGGGGTGATTCGGGTCGCCCCAAGCTTCGGCGTTGAAATGGAGGCAGAGGACGAGGTCGGGCTTGAGGGTGAGGTTGACGAGATCGGCGCGGGCGCGGATTTCGGCGGTGCGGTAGAAGAGGCGCTCGGCGGTTTTTTGGAGTTCGGCGGGCGATGCGGTCGGGCCGCTGGAGTCACGGGCGAGTGTTAGCAAGGACTCCGGGCGGATGGGGGTGACGGGTTCGGCTTTGGCCCGGACGAGGGCAACGGTCGCGCCGAGGGCTTCGAGCTTCGGCTTCAAGAGATTGGCGACCTGAAGCGTCATGTCGCCCTCGCAAACGGCCATGCCCTCGCCGACGACGAGCCAGCGTTCTTCCATCCTCGCCCACGCGCCGCCAATGTGGCCGGGATCGATGGCGATCTTGAGTCCGGCCAACGGTTTTCCGGGGGCCGGTGGAGGCAGTTCGACTGCGGTGCGCCAATGCCGTGGGGAGGTGGTCAGTTCGGATAGTGCGAAGCGGAGGTGGAAAGCGGGATCGGTCGGGGCGGGGCCGGTTTTGACGCGGGCTTCGGACTCGTCGATTTCAATGCAGCTTCGCCACGCCTCGCCGGTGGTGAAGACCGTGGCGAGCAGCCGCTCGAAATCCCTGCGGGTGATGGTGTTCTGGTAGATTTCAAGCGAACTCCAGTCCGGCGGAGCGGCGAGCAGGGAGAGGGCGGGTGCGGGCTTGGTTTGCCGACGAATGTTTTTTTGCTGCTCCCATCTGGAAGGCTCGACCGGGCGAAAAAACACGGGCAAGTAGGCGATCCACGCGAGACCGAGGACGATTAGCAGCGTGACGGAGCGCTTGAAGGAATTGGACATTCAGGAAATAGGATTGTCGGAGAGCGGGTGAATGCTGAGCATTCTTGAAGAGCGAGCGATTCTTGCCCAACCATCCATTTTTATGCCAATGATTCGTATCTTATTTCTCGGTGATGTGGTCGGTGAACCCGGCCGCAAGGCGGTCATCGAGCAATTGCCATTTCTTAAACTGTCGGAAGGGCTCGATTTTTGCATCGTGAACGGGGAAAATTCGGCAGGCGGGAAGGGGATCACGCCGAAGATCGCGATCGATCTGCTGCGGGCGGGCGCGGCAGTCATCACCACCGGCGACCATGTTTGGGACCAACAGGAAATCGTCGATTATTTTCCGACGGAGCCACGGTTGCTGAGGCCGCTGAACTATCCAGAAGGCACGCCAGGCGCGGGCACTGTGGTTTTAGAAACGGCGAAGGGCCGAGTCGCCGTGATCCAGGTGCAGGGGCGGTCGTTCATCCAGCCGCCGCTGGAAAATCCTTATCTCGCGGTGGAAAAGGAAGTCGAGCGGCTGCGGGCGGACGGCGTGACGACGATCGTGGTGGACATCCATGCGGAGACGACCAGCGAAAAAATCGCGATGGGGCGGATGCTCGACGGCAAGGTTTCACTGGTGGTTGGCACCCACACCCACGTGCAAACGGCGGATGAGACGATTTTTCCCGGCGGCACCGGCTACCTAACCGACGCGGGGATGTGCGGCCCCGAGGAATCCGTGCTGGGGCGCAGCATCGAGTCGGTCGTCTGGCGCTTCAAATCAGGAATGCCGACCCGTTTTCCGATCGCCAAGGGGCCGGTAAGGCTGTGCGGTGTGATCGTGGACGTGAATGCGGAAAACGGCACCTGCGTGGCCATTAAAAGACTCTCGATGATGGTTTCTGAAAATGCCACTTAGGCTGTTAGGCTTGGAATCTTCGTTGGCGCGGGTGCGGTTTCCCAAGGCCATGCGCCAACTCATCGTGGCTGTGGCGTCTCGCTCCCAGTCTTCTCGGCGGATTCACCATCGTCCGCTTCCTCGACAGCGGCAGGAGCATCGACGGGAGCCCGACTAATTAACTAACAAGCATTGATTGCCGATTCGGCGCTTGGTTGGGTGCGGGGCGAGACGCTCCAGCCACGCTCACAACGCGGTGTAGAGGATGTCCTTGAACTGGATTTGCATCGGCGAGCCGGCGTGGAGCTGGAGGGCAAGGATGCCTTTCTTGGCACCTTCGGCGGTTTCGTCGGTGACATCGACGGTGGCCTTGCCGTTGATGAACTGTTGGATGTGGTTTCCTTTGACGACGATGCGGTAGTCGTTCCAGTCGTCCTTCTTGATCGCGGCCTGGATCTCGTCGCTTTTGCCGGTTTCACCGGTGACTTCGATCTTGGGTTTACTTGTGTCCGCACCTTGGGTGATGGTGACTTTTTGGCCGCGTTGGGCGAGGATACCGCGGCCCTTTTCCTCGTAAAGAATGCCACTGTAGGTGCTGCCGTACTCGATGTCCGCCTGATAGCCGGCGACGACGAAATTCTTCGGATCGACGATTTTGCTACGGAACTGGAGGCCGCTGTTGACAAAGCTTTTGTCGTCACCGGGCTTCATCTTGTATTTGAAGGTGATCTCGAAATCAGCGACATCGCCGCCTTTCCAGATGAGGAAGGTGTTGCCGGTTGCGGGCTTTTCCGCAGTGGTGCGACCGGTGATGACGCCGTCCTGAACACACCAAAGATCGGGGTTGCCTTCCCAGCCGGTTAGATCCTTGCCATTGAAGAGGGCCTTGGGTGCGGCGTGGGCGAGGGTGGAGAGGAGCGCGAGCAGGAGGACGGATTTCATGGTTGGGTGGGGACTACGGGAGGGTGGAGAGGATTGTTTCCGCAGATGTATATATGATTCAGGCGAAATGAATTTAGCGGTCCAATAAAAAAGCTCCGGCGTGCGTCTGCATAAATTCCATAGCATTGCTTGAAACTCACTCGCTTCTGCCCCAATATCCAAAGAAAGTGGCCCGAATACGATCTTTTCTCCCAATTCTTCTGCTGTCTCTTTCCTCTGCTGCGGCGGCAGAGGAAAATGTCTCTTTTGCCCGCGAGATCCTGCCCATTCTCTCCGACAAGTGCTTCTACTGCCACGGCCCGGACAAGGATCACCAGAAGGCTGACCTACGTCTGGACATCCGCGCCGAGGCCATCGCAGCAGGGGCAATCGATCCCAAACATCCGGAGAAATCCGAAGTTCTCACCCGCATCTTTTCCCATGACGAGGAGGAGATCATGCCCCCTCCCGATGCCCATCGCGAACTCTCGGACGCCCAGAGAAACCTCATCAAAAACTGGATCAAGCAGGGCGCGGAATACGAACCCCACTGGGCATTTGTCGCCCCTCCCAGCACGATCCCTATCCCGGAAACAGCCGACAAAACCTGGCCGAAGAATCCGATCGACCACTTCATCCTCTCCCGTCTCGAAAAGGAAAAACTTAAGCCCAGCTCCGCAGCTCCGCCCGAGCGTTGGCTCCGCCGGGTGACCTTCGATCTCACGGGTCTTCCGCCCACCCAACTTGAAATAGACACGTTTCTTGCCGACAGAACTCCGACTGCGGCGGAAACCGTCGTGGATCGCCTTATCGCCTCGCCCCGCTTCGGCGAGCGCATGGCGACGCCTTGGCTCGATGTCGTGCGGTATGCCGATTCCTTCGGTTACCAGGCGGACATCGGCACCGAAGCCTGGCCCTACCGGGATTGGGTGATCCAAGCTTTCAACAAGAACCTGCCCATCGACCAATTCATCACCGAACAACTTGCCGGGGATCTGCTAGAGAATCCCACCCGCGACCAGCGTCTTGCCACCGCCTTCAACCGCATCCACCGCAAGACCAACGAAGGCGGCTCCGTGCCCGAGGAATTCCGCCAGGATGGCATTTCAGACCGAGTCCACACCGTCGGCACAGCCTTCATGGCCCTCACCTTCGAGTGCTCCCGCTGCCACGATCACAAATTCGACCCCATCACCGCCAAGGACTACTACTCGCTCGGTGCCTTTTTCAACAGCATTGAGGAAGCGGGCCTCATCCAAGGTGGTGAGGATGGCGATTCTGTCCTTCCCCAGCCAAGCCTCCAGCTTCCCAGCAATGACCAGGAGATGAAACTCGCCAGTCATCGGTCTGACATGGCCTCGGCGGAGTCCGCTCTCGCCGATTTCATCAAAACCGCCGAACCCGAATTCCAATCATGGCTGAATTCGGACAAGCAATTCCCAACGCCGGACCTTGCCGCGCTTTTCCATTTCGATGAAACCTCCGGCGATTCCCTCAAGAACGAAATCGACCCGAAACAACACGCCGAAACCGGAGGCAACCAGCTTGCGCCCGGAAAATCAGGTAACGGCATCCTCGCCGATGGCGACAACCTAACAAAACTCCCCGACCTCGGCATCGCCCATGCCGATCAGCCGTTCTCGGTCTGCCTATGGCTCAAGCCGGCCCAAGTCCATGAGCGTGCCGTCGTTTTCGCCAACTCGTCATCATTCGATCTGCCATTCTCCGGCTACGAACTGCTGCTAGAAAACAACCGCCTCACCTGGACTCTCCACCGCGAGCTTCCCGGATGCGCAGCTTCCGTTTCGTCGAAAACGAAAATCCCCGCAAACGAATGGACGCACGTCATCGTCACCAACGACGGCTCGCGCAAGGCTTCCGGGCTAAAGATTTCCATCAACGGCCAGGCTGCCGAAACTATCGTCGCCAGCGATAACCTCACTCGTGATTTCCAGATCGGCGATGCCCTCAACTTCATGGGACGCGGCCGGGACGTCGGACTGAAGAATGGCATGGTGGATGAAGTCGCCATTTATCTCCGCGCCATCTCCGCCGCCGAGGTGGCCGCGCTATTTTCCGGAAAGCCCATCTCGGCAGACAGTGAACCCGCCTTGCTCCGCGAGTACTATTTCTCCGCCGTCAATCCGACCGCCCGAGACCTCGCCAACAAACTCAATGCTGCCCGCGCCGCTTACCGGACTGAGGAGAGAAATGTCCGCGAGATCGTGACCATGCGCGAGTCCGCCGAACCGGTGCCCGCCTTCATCCTCGTCCGCGGCGACTACGCTTCCATCGGTGAAAAGGTCAGCCGCGAAACCCCCGCTTGGCTCGCGCCATTTCCCAAGGACCAACCCCGCAACCGCCTCGGATTCGCGAAATGGCTCACCTCCCCGGATCACCCACTAACAGCCCGCGTCACCATCAACCGCATCTGGCAGGAAATTTTCGGGACCGGCATCGTCGCCACTTCAGA
>JANMJJ010000103.1:0-24547 GCA_031371325.1 Akkermansiaceae bacterium
GAACAGTTTAATTAGTAGGATGTCGGGGTGTGATATCCCGAACCAATCGTTTTGGCAGAATTGGCCATAATCCCTTGAATTGACAAGGTTTTTCTGGCGACCTGGTTCGTCTATCCAGCGGATTTCCCGGCGGGGCCGGGGGCGACATGACCTAGCAGATATCAACGGGCGAGGGCTGGATCGAAAGGAAGCGGGAGGCGGACACGAAAGAAAAAACTGTTCACGAGAACACTTTTGAATTGACCCGGATTTTTCAATTGCGTAATAGGTTTCGCATGAGCGCTATCAAGACACGTTGGTGCTGGAGGAAGGATTTGGCGGAGTTCCGGGGCCTGTCGGAGCGGGAACGCGCGGGCTTCCTGCTGGTGCTGGAGTGGTTTGAGAATTTCCGGCTGCGCCATGAGCTGGCGGCGGGCAGGGATGCCGCAAAGGCGTTTTGGAGGTCGGAGGTTTTGCGGGAGGACAGACCGAGGGAAGCTTGGCAAGTGGAGCAGTGGGGGGATGCCATCCAGTGGTACCTGAATTGGCTGGGAGCTTGTGCGGAGGCGGGGGCCCGTCTTCGCTGCGCTACGCCGGGGCAAGCTAGAAGTGGCGTTTTGAGAAGGCTCGTCCTGAGTGGGTCTTGAGATATTGCTCGAAGATAGCGGCCTTTGCTTTATCGCGGAAGGCAGTAGCAATTTCGATTTGCCAAGGTGCGTATGCCTTCGTGCTTGGTGCCTCTCCCCGGTTGTGTTCGGCAAGTCGCGATTCCAGGTGCCGTGTCAGGCCGACGTAGTAGCGATCCGGTTCTACCGTGCTTCGAAGGATATAGACGTAGTGGAAACTCATCGCTTGCTCCGGCGTAGCATGCCCGGCTTTCTCTATCGATTGCAATCCAAACATAACACCAATATCGGATAGAATTCCTGCAAAGTTGCGAAGCCGAGCCGGTGGTGCTGTCAAAGGGAGAAACTCAACGGGTGTTTGAGAAGATCGAGACTCCGGACGGGCGGTATGCGTTGGCGGCCCGGCTTCAGTATGGTGCAGGATTGCGGCTGTCCGAACTGGTGCGGCTGAGGGTGAAGGATGTGGATGTGGAGCGCGGGACGTTAACGGTGCGTAAAGGCAAGGGAGACAAGGATCGGGTGACGGTGTTGCCGAAGAGTCTGCGGGAAGAGGTGGCGCGGCAAATCGAGAGCGCGCGAGAGATGTGGCAGAATGACCAGAAGGCGGGCTTGGCCGGAGTCTATCTTCCGGGAGCGTTGGCACGAAAGTTCCGGCGGGCGGCGGAGAGTTTCGAGTGGTTCTGGTTGTTTCCGGCACGGCAGATTTCCACGGACCCGGCTACGCGCGGCTGCGCCGGGGCAAGTCCGGAATGCGGGATTCGGCGGCGACATCACCTGCATGGACAGGTTTATAATGAGGCGATCAAGCGGGCGGCGGCGGCGGCGGGGATCGAGAAGCGGGTGACGAGTCATGCCCTGAGGCACTCGTTTGCGACGCACTTGCTGGAGAACGGGACGGACTTGCGGACCCGTCTTCGCTGCGCTGCGCCGGGGCGAGCGATCCAGGATCTGCTGGGGCACGAGGACATCACCACCACGGAGATTTACCTGCATGTGGCGACGGGCGCGAATGGCTTGGGCGTGGTGAGTCCACTGGACGGCATGGCGACGGGGGCAGGATGATCGACAAGAATGAGGCGTCGCTCGCATTCCGGCGTCGCTTTGAGGCTATGCCGGGACAAGTCCGGCACGCGTTTGCGACGCATCTGTTGGAAGGAGGAACCGACTTGCGGACCCGTCTTCGCTGCGCTATGCCGGGGCAAGCGATCCAGACGTTGTTAGGCCACGCCGATGTCAAGACGACGGAGATTTACACGCATGTGGCGAAAGGCGTGGGTCCGTTGGGGGTGAGGAGTCCGCTGGACCGGTTGGAGAGAAGAGTTTGATTGATGAGTGACGATCCGTCTTCGCTCAGGCTACGCCGGGACGAGTTGAGGATTTTTGATTTTGGATGGGAAGAGGAAGAATGGCGGTTTCTTTGAGGTCAACAATCCACAATCAGCAATCCACAATCGAATCCTTGCAGGCATGGCAATTCAATCCGCGTGAATCCCTTCGTAAACCACCAGGCCCGAGGCCGGGACGGGAAGACTGAGCGAGCCATCTGCCGCGAAGTCTTCCTTTGGCAGTTCGCCGGCACTGGTGGTTAGAACGGGCCGCAAAACCTTGCCTGCGGATTTCAAGGTGGGGGGAAGCCGGATCACATGGAAGCCGTCCGAAGTCACGCGCTTCGCATCGGAGGCATTCACCACCACCACGGCAAACGATTCCCCGTCGTCCGACACGCGGGCGAAGGCGAAGACTCCGTCGTCATCGTTGCTGGACTCGTTGTCCACCCACAGCGGGATCAACTTGCCGGTGCCCAGCACGGGCAGCTTGGCGCGCAAGGCCGCGAGCTTGGCAATGTTAGAATAAGCCACCGAGGATTTCACTTCCTTCATCGTCGGTCCGCCTTGGTGCCGATAGAAGATCATGCGCCCGGTCTCGCCATCCCGGCCGACCTTGCCGCAGCGATCCAACAAATCGAATTCCGTGCCATAGTAGAGGCAAGGAATTCCCGGCAAGGTTATCAGCAATGCCTGGGCAAGACGGTTGCGTTCACCGGTGATTCCACCGACGCGGAAGCGGTTCAGTCCGTCGTGATTCTCGATGAAGGTGATCATCTTCTGTTGGGAGTTCAGTCCATCCGCGCCCGGATTCGGATTGTAGAGCGGGCGCTTCTTGGAATCCGTCGCGGTGCGGGTTCCTAACGATTTTTCCAACGCCGCCGGCGATCCGAATTCCTGGCCCGGATGCCGGAGATACTCGCGGGCATTGAAGCAGAAATTGAAATCGAGCACGGAATCGAGCGCGGGTTCCGGGTGCTGTTGCCAATCGGAACGCCAAGTGTTTTGGCCGAGGCGTACCGGGTTCCCATCGTAAATCTCACCGAACAGGATTTTGTCTGCGGCGGCGGGGCCGAGCCGCTTGCGCAGCCGCGCGGTGAAGGCGTCCCAGAATGCTGGATGGACGTGCTTCCCCGTGTCGATCCGCAAGCCATCGACTCCCACGGTGGTCAGATAGAATTGATAGATTTCCACGAACTCGTCCACCAGCGCGTCGAAATGCCCGCCATCCGGAGCGGTCCAGAGATCCCGCAGCGAGAAGAAATCGCAGGTGACTTCCTCGCCATCCGACTTGCCCAGGCTGTCGTGGGAAAAGCCCTTGCGGCTGTAGCTGTCGAGCTGGGAAAGCGTCCCCTTGGTGGCGATCTTCACGCCTAACAATTCTCGCGGCCCATCCGGCTGGGCGCGTTCCGCGTTCCACTTCGGCAGGTCCGCCCATTTGGCGTTGGCATGGTAGCCGTTCTTTATGAATGGCTGAACCCATTCCTCCTTTTTCTCCACGTTGAACACGCCGTCGCCATTTTCATCATAGTAAAACACCGGCCCGGCGTGGTTCATGACCACATCCTGAATCACCTTGATGCCTTTGGAGTGCGCGAGCTTCACGAAATCCCGGTAGTGCTCCATCCTGCCCTCGGCATCGTCGGGGTACGCTTGTCCGGTTAGGGATGTCCTGCTGGTTAGATGCGGATCGATGTCCAACCAGTCCTGTGCCCAGTAGCCGTGGTAACCGCTTTTCCATCCGCCGAGGTCGTAGCCGGACCGCCAGACATTGCGCACCACCGGCGTGAGCCACAACGCGGTCACGCCGAGGTCGTTGAAATAGCCGGCTTGCAGCGCCTTTTCCATGCCCCGCAAATCGCCGCCCTGATAGCGGGAAATCTCTTCCTGTTGGGAATCGTAAAGCGCCGGATCGCAGCCTGCCGGAGTGTTGTTAGCTGGGTCCGCGTCGCAGAAGCGATCGGTCATCGCGAAATAGATCACATCATCGCTCCACGGCCGGGCACCGGCCCCCGACAACAGCGCCCACGAGATCAAAAGGGTTTTCAAACGCACGATTTCATATGTCGATCCGCGCCCGATGGTTGGTCGATTTCTGGCGGGGAGGGGACGGAACTGCGAGCGGCATATCCCCGGTTTGTCACGATGCGAGTCACCCGCTAGAGGATCAATCAATTGGACCGCGACTTTTGAACTCGACGGACCCGGTGCCGATCCTGCTACATGCTTCCCATGAAGTTGACACGAAAACCCAAAATTGACGGATTCACCCTTGTCGAGCTGCTGGTGGTGATCGCGATCATCGCCGTTTTGGCCGCCCTGTCGTTCACCGTGGGGCCGAAAATGCTGAAGAAGGCGAAGGCCACCGAAGCGATGCAAAACCTGCGTCAGTTAGGGCCGCTGCTCAGCACCATCGCCGCGGACCATGAAATGAAACTGCCGGCCGCGCTCGGTCCTGTTACTCAGCCCGACGGCACCACCCCGACTCTGCAATGGAACGAAGTGTGCCTCGCCATGCTTTTCCCGGATGCCAAGCCCGCCGATTTGACATCGAAGGTCTGGTGGGATAAAAACCAAACGCTGTTAAAAAACCCGCTTTTCAAGGCATCCACACCTCTCAATCCCGGCTACGCCCTCAACGAAATGATCGCGGAAAATCTCGCGGCCGCGAAAGGTCCCCTTCCCTCCCATGACGATCTCCTGGCCATCAGCGTGCCACTCGCCGCCCTTAGCGAGCCGAGCCGGACGCCGTTGGTTGCGCCCTGCGACAACTATTTTTACCGCTACGATGCCGCCGAGATCGCCGGTTTCAAAAGCGGCACACTCAAGGAGCTAATGACTGATGGCAAAGTCCCCGTCTTATTCGTGGATGGCCACACCGAAACGATCACGCCCGACGAATATCTCCAGCGGAAGCTGTTCGAGGTGCCGATCGTGCCGATCCCTTGAGCGTCAGTCCAATTCGAGAACCGTCTTGAAGCGGACCAGCGCTGCGGCCCAAGCGGCAGCAGCGCCCGGTGCGAAGCTGCGGAACTCGAACGACCGCCGGATCAGATCACGGCCTGATTGAATGTCCGGCAAATGCCCGGTCCCGATCATCTGGGTGATCACGTTGCCACACGACGTGGCTTCCACCGGGCCGGCAATAACCTCGATGCCGAGCGCGTCCGCAGTCGCCTGGCTGAGAAGCTCGTTCTGGATGCCGCCACCGCCGGCGTGCAAACGCGTGAACCCGAGACCGGTTAGCTGTTGGATGCGGTCATGGACCACTCGGTATTTGAGTGCCAGTGATTCCGTGGCCACTCTCAAAACCTGGCCAGGGCTAGCGGGCACCGGTTGGCCGGTCCTCTCACAGAAGGCCCGGATTTTTTCCGGCATTTCGCCCGGACTCGCGAAGCTCGCATCATCGGGATCAATGAAGGCGGTGAAGGGCTCCGCCTCGCTGGCCAGGCTCGCCATCGCCGCGTAGCCGAGTTTTTCACCGTCCAGTTCCCACTGCCGCTTGCACTCTTGGATCAACCACAACCCGCCGATGTTCTTTAAAAACCGGACGCTGCCATCCACCCCGAGTTCATTGCAAAACCCGAGCTCCAAGGCTTGCCGCGTGGTGATCGGCTCGCCTGCCTCGACGCCCATGATCGACCACGTCCCCGAGGACAGCCACAGACTCCCGCTGCCACTCATCGGGATGCCCGCCACCGCCGCAGCGGTGTCATGACAGGCCGTCGCCACCACTGGAATGCCCGCCCGGCCGATGATGCCGGCCACTTCATCACGGATCGGACCTAACACCGTGCCCGGCGCGACGATCTCCCCGAAGATCTTGCGCGGCAAGCCCAGCGCATCGATCACCCCCCACGCCCACTCGCCGGTGGTGGCATCCAGCAACTGCGAGGTCGAGGCGATCGTGCGCTCCACCGCCTGCTTCCCAGTCAGCCAATACGCCAACAGGTCGGGCACGAACAGTAGGTGCTCGGCACTCAACAACGCCGGGCTGTGCTTGCGGGCCTCGGCTAACAAGTGCAGCGAGCTGTTATAGAAATTGGTCTTGATCCCCGTCCGCGCGTAAACCTCCGCCTCCGGTAAAATCGCGTGCATCGCCTCCGCCATTCCTTCGAAACGCGGGTCGCGGTACTGGTGAGGCATCCCTAGCAGCTCACCGTTGCCATCGATCAATCCGAAATCGCAGCCCCAGGTGTCGATGCCGATCGACACGATCGCTTCGCCATGCCGCTCCACCGCCCGCCGCAAGCCTTCCAAAATCTCCCGGTAAAGCCCGACGATGTTCCAAAACGAGCCGCCCGGCAGATCCGTCCCGGGATTGTCGAAGCGATGGACCTCCTCAAGCTCCAGCGTGGTGAAATCCGTCTTCGCGGCGATCACGCGACCGCTGCCTGCACCTAAATCCACGGCGATGAATACTTTTTCGGAGGTCATTGTTCAATCGGGGGTGAGTCCCATCGTTTTTGAACAGCCAGCCGGATGCAAGGGAATAGCAGTGATCACTTCTCCGTCCACGCGGCTATCTGCCGCCGGACGCGGCATTCCGGGTGCCTCACAGAAGAACGATGTGGCTGTGGATCTTTGGAAAACGAATCCAAACAAGCCGCTGCAAGCCAGCCCCGCCCGGAACCACAAGGATGCCTGCTGAACTCACCCGACGGCCGGGAGACTTGTTGAATAGCATGGTCCCGGTGGGTGTTCCTAGAGTTTAGCCGGTCACTTTTTCTCTGCGGGGATCACGCTGACCGATCCGGCGGTCGGGAAATTTTCCGGGACTTTCTGGGTCACCTTGCCGGTGGCGGCCCACTCGGTGCCGCGCTGGAGAGTGGTGGCGAAGCCCACGCAGCGGATCGCGGGGAGCGAGTGGCCCATGGTGGTGTGGAAGACGCGGCCCTTGCCAAAGACGATGGTCATGAGCATCGGCTCGTCTTGTCCGGTGCCATTGACGGTCTTGTCGGAAAAGGCGCTGGCGAGAACCGTCACGTTCTTGGCGGGGCCGCGCAGGCTGTCGTAGAGTTCGTCCTGGCCGTGGAGCCATGGGCTTGGCAGGCCTTTCATGATCGGATGTTCGGGTGCGCGCGTCGTCACCTTGAACTCGTGTTGGTCGCCATGGTGGCCCCCGCCCCCCGGCGTGGTGTCGCCGATCCATTTGCCCTCGCGCAGGCGGAGCATCGGGCCGGACTTTTCATCGCGACCATTCCAACCACCGACGGCGATCATGTCATTGTAGGCATTCCACGCGGGAAAGGCGTTGTCGGCGGCATGGATGCTGACGAAGCCTCCGCCGTCATGGATATACTTTTCAAATGCCTTTTGCACGTCCTCCGACCATGGCTCGCCATTGTAGTTCGAGACGACGACCTGATAGGCGGAGAAATCCGGATGGAATCCCGACATATCCTGGCCCTTGTCGGGCGAGGTCGCGACATCGACCTTGAAGATTCCGGGTTGATTGAGGATTTTCACGAACTCCGGGGAAGTCAGTTTCCAGTCATGGTTGTTCTGCCCGTCAACGAGCAGGACTTTGATGGGCGCGGCATTGGCCACGAAACTCGCGAGGGCGAGGCTGAACAGAGGTAGTAGCTTTTTCATGATAGGATCGGTTGTTTTGGGATTTCGTTGAGCGTGGACAGGCGTCTTGATGTCAGAGCCAAGGTTGGTCCTTGGCTTCCAGCTGGTGGACGTGACCGCAGATGAGGCCATTGATACTGGGTTTCACCGATTTTCTTTCGGGTGTGGTCACCGTGGGGATGTCGAAGCGATCCGAAAGCCCGGCCACGAATCGACCGGCTGGGAGCCGTTCCACGCGCCCGCCGAAGCGAAGCGACCCGCCGCCGTGGTCAAGCTCGGCTTTGTCCTCAACGTCAGCGACCCCACCACCGGCCCCGATTACCAGTTGCTCATTTTAATTGCCCCGTCAACCGGCCGAGTTTGGCGGACGCGGCGATTTCCTTGCCATCGCCCATGACCCGCAGCCCTTGTCCCTTGCCGTAATGTTTCCCCGTCCTGTCCCACATGATCGTCAGCGTGCGCCCGTGATAGGGAAGCTGGTCGAGACAGAACCAATCCCAATCCTCCGGCACCAACGGGTTGACCTCGACCGTCGCGTCCGCACGCGGCCGCAGGCCGATGAGTCCGCTGATGACTAGGTCGCAGTAGGTCGAGTGGTTGTAGTCCTTGCCGCGTTCCACCCCGCCCTTGCCGGCATCCCAAGTGCCGTTTTTCCATGCCTTCAGGCGCGTGCGGGAAATCCAGTCACCGGTCGCCGGATTCAGGTTTTCATCAATCCACGGCACCACCCGGCCAGCATCGGGTTTCAAGCGGTGGGAGTGGGTGTAGCCTTTGAGCAGGGTGAAATAGTCCTTCGCACCGATCATGTTCCCGGGTGGCCCGTTCAACAGGTTCGCCAGTCCCGTTAGAGTGACGGACGTCGCATACGGCCAGCTTGGTCCGTTCCACTGGCATTCGTGGTCGGCGTAGGAAATCGAATACTCCGGATGCCGTTGCTCGGCGGTGGTGGGGCCGAAGGGCGCGAAGAATCCCCGCGAGTCCATCAGTTGTTTCCACGCAATGGCGAACTGCGGGTCGGGCAGATTGAAATACCACGGTGTGTAACCGTGCTGCTCGCGGACCTCAGCCAGCTTGCCGTTTTCCCCGCGCGGCAGAACCTTGAAAAACCCGGCATCCTTGTCCCACAGCCGCGCCTGCACCAACGACTTGAGCGCCGCCGCCTTGCCGCAGAATTCCTTCGTGATCTCCGCCTTGCCAGCCAGTTCCGCAATACGGGCGATCGCCAGCGCGTCGCCGAACTGATAGCTATTGATCGTCGCACGATAGCCGCTGCCTCCGATCGAAGCTTCCATGCCATCGCGATCATCGATCTGCCAATACAATCCGTTCGCGTCGCGATGCGACTTTTCCCACGCCTCATAGTTCGCGATCAGGTCGGGAAGCAAGCGGATTGCCAGCGCCTGGTTGCCCGTCACACAATAACGCGCCCAAATCGAATCGGCGGCCCAAAAGCTATAGCGGCGCACGTCGGCACCAGGGCGGAACCAGAAAAGTGCATAGTCATCGAGATACTTAGGATCCTTCAGCCAGCGGCCTTCACGGAAGTGGTGGCCGGCCGCGCAGCAGATCGTGTTCTGCTCGCCCGCCCACGAAACCTGCGGCAAGAACTCCGTGATCACAAACCCATCGGGAGTCTGTTTGATATGCTTGCGAAAGGTCCACCAGCGGAAGTAATAGATTTCCTCGATCTCCTTGTCCGGACAATCCAGCAGCGGGATATTCGCTTTCAGAAAATCCCAGGCATTGCTGTTGGTAAAAGCCTGGGGATAAAGCTCATTGTCATGCTGATTGAAGCTGTCCACATAATGCCGGAATGAGTCCGTATTGAGAACCCGCTCGGGATACAGTTCTGCCGCGCCGATATGAACACCCAGGCAAAGCATCGATAATATCGCGGATTTAGTATTCATGATTGTCGTTCAAAGTGACTTCACGCGGGTCCTGGCAGCAATTTGATTCTAACGAGCAACTCGCGGAATGCTGGCGATCGGGCCGGACGATCAGTTTTGCCGGTTCACCCGCAGTGCGCACTTCGTCAATGATGGTTTGTCCGTCCTTCATGCCAACGGCTTTCAGCACGCCCGCCGCGTAAGGCACCTGCCATTCTAGGTGCAGGCTCTTGTTGTCTTTAAAATCCTTGCGGCCTAGCGCTTTGCCGTTGAGTAAAAAACCATTGTCTGCGGTGAACTCAAGGGCGCGAATGCCCAGCGGCGTGGCGGAACGATCGACCAGTCGCTCACCGACCCAGACCTCGGACACCACCTGATAGAGATAAGGCTCCGTGGTGGACCAACGCTGCGGAGTCGAAACCGTGAGCGTTTGCACAGCCTCATGGCAGCCACCGCCGACAAGCATTTGCTCCGCCTGCTGTTCGGCAACCTTGATACCGGCAGCATCGAGAATCGCCGTGGTCAAGATCGCCCTAACCTCATCCGCACCCTCATTCCGCAACTGGGTACGCACGCAGACTTGGGCGGCAGCATGGCTCACCTGCGGGGTGGTGACATAGGTGCCCCATGGAGCCACATGGACCGGATCGGTGAGCGTCAGCCAGACATGGCGATAAATGCCAGCCCCCGAATACCAGCGGGAGCAGGGTTGCAGGACGTTGACTCGCACCGCTAAAATGTTAGATCCCGGCTTCAGATTTGTCGTCAAATCATATTCGAAGCTGGTGTAGCCGTAGAGTTGCTTGCCCACGGAAACCCCATTGAGCCAAACCTCGCTGTCCATATAGACGCCGTCGAAGCGCACCCCGACTCGCTTGCCTGCACTGCCTTCGTGCAACGTGAACGTCTTGCGGTGCCAACCGATGCCGCCGTTGAGGGCACCCGCGCCGGTGCCGCCCGGGCTGTCCATGTCGAAGGGGCCTTCGATGCTGAAATCGTGGGGCACGTCCACCGTGTGCCACGTGGCGTCCGCCAGAGCTGGCACCTCACCGCCTTCAACTTCACCCAAATGAAAGCGCCAGGCTTGATCGAAAGAGAGCATTTGCCGCCCCCCGGCCGCCGGTGTCCCCGCCGCCCGACAGCACGGCACCCCTCCGAGCAGGAGCAGGCTGACCACGGCGACAACGCCCGGGTTTGGCTTGCGATTGATAGTCATAAACAGGCTAGTCTTTTTGGTTTGAGTTTGCGCATGTCCTAACTGGAATCGGAATATGTTGACCTGGCGGACCGTCCGGCGTTAAGTGCATACACCGATACCAGCGAACCCAAGGCGAGCAAGATTTTCGAGCGTCGCATGAACTTGGTGTCATTCCGGGGGCTATCGGCCAATAAATTCCGATACCCATGAACCTCAAACATTACCTGTGGATTCTAGCTGCATTTTGGCTGCCCGTGGCGGGCCATGCCAAACCGGATAAAGCGACCAACTCGTTGCAGATCCGCGCGGTGTTGCACGATCCGGTCAATCCCGCCGCCGAGCTGTTTTATCCGGACAAAAAAGGTGTTGTGGTCAAATTGAACTTCCAGCCGCAAGACCTAACCATGGCGCTGTTCACACAGCCGGTCAACGGGTGCTTGGTGCTTTACGATAAAGCCAATATCGATCCGAAGAATCCTGCCGCGAGTTTGGCGGCAAGCGTCAAACTGCCTCCTAACATCAAACAAGCGGTGGTCGTCGTGTTGCCGGCCCCCGCTGGCTCGAAACCCGCCTACCGGCTGGAGATCATCGATGATTCCGCGAAGGCCTTTCCCAAGGGCGAATCGCGGATAATCTCCCTTGTCCCCATGGAGATGTCCATCGAAGTCGGGGAACACAAGCTAACCATTCCCCCGGGCGTCATCACCCGTGTGCCCGCCGTCACCAAGGTCGATGCATACAACATGGCCCAGACGAGTTTCCGGTCCAAGGAGGGCGATTCCTGGGTGACCTTCACCGAGCGTCAGTTGCAGTATCTTGACGGGTTCCGCCGGGTCTTCATCGTGCATCTGGGGCCGGGTGCCATCCAGCCGACCATCACCACCATTGTGGATACCTCACCAGTCGTGCCGAAGCGGTGATGATCTGCTGCGGTCGTGACCCTGGGTTCGGCCGGTTTAGTGCGACACCGGCGGCGTTGTTGGAAAGTCGGGCAGTGTGTCGGCCCGCCAGACCAGTTGCACGGGCCCTAGTAAACCGGATGGAGGCAGATCGGTTTCACTCATCTCCTAGCGGGCGGCTTGTGAGTGCGCGAGGGCTTGTTCCAACCCTCCTTCAAGCCCGCCATCGTGGCGGACGTATCTGAAGCAGGGCGGACGGCAGGCTCCGCCGCGCTAAGCATCGTCACCCCACAGCCAAGAGCGAGACACGCCCTTAGGATGAAACAAGTCATGTCAACCCCATCAATCGATTGCCTTATTTGTAAGCCGAAACCGGCTTCGGCACGACGCCGAGTTCCTCGTAGTTGAAGCCGCTTTCGAGCGGTTTGTAAGTGCCGACGATGTCAACACTGCGGGTGGCGGTGATGGCGGATTCCATGCCCATTCCCCAGTAGGCGGCATTGATAATAAGCCGCCGCAAGCCGGCCGATTCCAAGTCAGTGCCGCTGCCCATGGTGGATTGAAACACACGGGCGGTTTTGCCTTCGCTGGTCTGCCAATTCTTGAACCAGGCGACTGGCAGCGGCTCGAGTTTTGGATTCGGTGCATCGTCGTGCTTGCGTCCCATCAACGGCTGGCCCCAGACCAGCGCGGTGCAGCCAGCAGGCAGACTCGTGCCTTCCTTGTAAGTCCGGTAAACGTCAGAGTTCCCCCAGATGTCGCTCACGCCGATGAGGATTGGATGGTCTTTTTGTTCCGGGACGATGGTGCCGCGCGTCGAGTCGGCGTGCCAGTTGCCATGGTGACCCATGAACTCACCGCCAAGCACTTCGTTGCCCCAGTTCACTTGCTTGCCGTTGATCTTGTAAGGCAGCGCGGCGTGGAAGCCATGGTTTGCCGTGCGCAGCGCGATGAAGGGTTTACCGGAGTCGATATACTTCACGATCATCTCCCTTTCATTCATGGGAAGTGTTAGCAGACGAGTGAAGAAAATCACCAAATCCGCAGATGCGAGTTGTTCGAGACCGGGGATGTGATGCTCTTTAAGCTCTTTCCCTTTCTCGGGATAAACCGGCATGGTGGGATCCACCTCGCCCTTGTCGTTGACTCCGAATAACACGGTGCAGTCAAAGCCATGATGGGTGCTGAGAATTTTCGCCATCATCGGCATCGACTGCTCACTGCGGTATTCTTGATCGGCGGTGATCAAGACGATCCGCTTGCCCTTGCCCGGCCCCTCGCCACCGGGATAGGTCAGCCATTGCGGGCTGTCCTCGGCACGGGCAGGGCCGCAGGATAAAACGAGTGCGATGGAGCAGAGGAAACGGCGGAGTGGTGGATACATGGTTGGGAGGGGTTAGTTTTTTGGGATTTCATTCACGGTATAATAGGCCTTGTCGTGCAAAAGCGGACGACCGTCCTGAGACAGGATCTTGGACAGATCGAAATCGTGGATGTGGTCCTCGGTGATCTTCTCCAGCCGCACCATCACCGAAAGCCCGTCAGCCGACGGCACCGCCGCGATCACATGGGCTGTCGTCTGGTCCACTTCCGGACTGCCGTAGCCTACGTGATAGATGTAGGTGTAGGTGGTGATGTTATAAGAGTCGGTTCTGGCGGCTAGCTTTTTATCAACCGGCTTGGTGAAGGTGATCAGGAAGCCGTCTTTCTTGATGTTGATTTCTTTAGTCTCGAAAGGCACGACGCCATTCCAGTCGATGCGTTGGAGGGCAAAAGGCTCGGGTCCGCGCACCGGCCACTGGGTGTTGGTGGTGAATCCACTGGCGACCAGTTGCCCCTTGGGAGAAAACTCCACGTTCATGGTCCCTGAGGCCAGCCCTTCTCGGAATGGATAACACGCGCCTTGCCACACGCCGTTGATCTGCTCGGTGGTGGCGCGAAGGATGATGCTGAGTGTGTAGTCGCCGAGGAAAAACTGGTTGTCGAAAGGACCGAATTTCCCGCCGGTTTGATTGAGCCGGAAGCCTGAGATCGAGCGGCCCATTTTGATATAGGGAAAACACACCGCCGGTGGCACCAGTTCCTTGATGCGCTTTTTTTCCACACCCATCCGGGAGTCGTCGTTCGGCTCGAGCGCGGGAGCCTTCATACCAGGAGCAAAGGGATACCAGTTATAACTCGCGGGATGGCCGAGGAACGCGCCCTGCTTCAGATGCTTCAGCGAACAGCAACCGTTCCATGGCCCTTGGCTCTCGATGGCGAACATCACTCCTTCCGCATTTGCGCCCACGCCGCCAGGGCTGCGCAGTCCGCTGCACACCGGTAGCATTTTTCCCTCAGGAGTTACTTTGACCGCCCAGCCGCGGAACAGATTGTTCGAGTAATACGATGAACTCAAACCTAGCGCCACCCAGATATTACCTTCAGGATCAGGCTTGGAGCCGAACGCGAATTCGTGGTATTCGCCGTAGCCCCAGTTGTTGCTGAGGGTGTCATAGTTGTCGGCCACGCCATCGCCATCAGTATCTGTGATGCGAGTGACCTCGCCCCAGGTGGTGGCGGTCATCGCGCCATTTTTCCACGACAGAGAGAAAATTTCATCCTGCCCGCCGGCAAACAACTGATACTCCGGCTTGGGCGGCGAATCGAAGGCGCCCTTGATGAAATAAATATCTCCCCGGCGAGTGCCTACTGCCAGTCGTCCGTCTGGTAGAGCTTCAAGACCACCCGGACGCATGGGAACTCCGACGGGGATCGGGATGTTGACGATGGGATAGTATTTCGCCTCCTCCGCTGCGGTTCCCCACATCGCCCCGAGGTCCTCGGCGTGAAGGAGCGGAGTGACGGCATAGGCCAGCAAGGCCATTTTATATCGCGTGCTTACCATTGGTATTCCAGAGTGAGAGTGGAGCGCCCTTTGGGCAGAGTCAGAGGAATTAGAACTTCACCGGGGCTGCCATCGCGCACGATTCCCTTGTGATCGCTGGTGATGCGAAGTTGTAGAGAATCGACGCTGAAGTCGCGGTCGGATTTTTTGATAGGCTTTTTCCCGGTGGCGGCACGGAAATAGAACGGCGTTTGCGGGGTGGCTGTATTGAAACTGAGCGTCCGCTTGAAGAAAGCTTTCCCGTCCTTGTCATGTGTATCTTCGAAATAGTCCTGCACCGCGACGTCACCATACAGGTAGCGGAAGGTCGGCCGGCGCATGGCATCGAGATGATAGCCACGGAACTGATAGCCTTGGTCTTGTGGGAACGCATAGTTAGTTTTCCCCTTGTATGGCCAGTTGTCCTCCAGCGAGGCTAGGCGGTGGAATGGAATCCCCGGCGGAAAGACAATCGAATCGGTTCCCCGTGGCCTGAAAGAGCCGATCTCAACGCTCGCAAACTCGCCTTTCCAAAGCTGCCGCAGCGCCATTTCCTCGGAATCAAACGCTAGGTTGATGCGTTCCGGATAGCCCACGCCGATTCCGCGGTAGCCCGCAGGTCCGTGGCCCCGGCAGAGTTCCGCCACATCGCTGACATGCAGTTCATTCGTCTCACGGGACAAGCCAAGCGGTTTCTTCGCCCGGCTGCCGTCTGCCAGATAGCTCCAAATCGCTTCGATTTGTTGCGCCGTGTCGCCGCCGAGAATGTTAGGTCGCGTCGATTGTCCGCCCGGCCAGTAGCTCGGCATGATCACCGTGGGGTGAAAGCGCGAGGGCTGCCGCATGTAAAGATTGAACCAATTCTTCTTGAGCCGCTCGGTGACATGCGAAATGTCCAGCGCTGCCACCTCCCCGGATTTCTGGCCGTTGAATTCATGACAGGCAATGCAGCTCAGTCCTTGGGTGCCGACCATTTCATAACCGGCGTCTTTGGATTCCTTCATGTTGGAAACCTGCGGGACGACCACGGTTTCCAGTTCATCCACCTTCTCGAACAGCTTCACGAGATGGCCGACGTTTGCCTCGCCGAACTGCGGCATACTCGCGTCCAGATATTCGCGCTGGCGTTTGCCATGTAGCATGACATCGGCGATCCATGCGGGTTGCAGTTTTGCCCCGACTTGAGTGAGGGGAGGTGGCAGGCGGCCCTGATCCCCCAGCGCGGGCTGGGTTCCGGTGAATAACGCATTGCGCTCGGGAGCGATGCCGCCGAGACCGGCGCGTTCGTGACAGGCGATGCAATTGAAGGCAGCTAGGCTCTTGTTAATTTGTTGTTTGTCATCAAACTTTGGCTGCTCGGGACGTGGCAACGCTAGGATGATCCACCCGCGCTGCTCGTCAGATAGATTGAACTGCGGCCACGGGCCAGCAGCCCCGCTCAAGCAACCGCGACAGGCATCCAGCTTGGCCATGGCGATGCTGGATTTAGCGGGAATCTTGAGGTCATCATGGCAACTCGCACAGCCGAGTGTGGCGAATTGCTCGCGACCGCGTGCAGCAAGTCCGGCATCCACTTTGAACGGCTCGAAGGCCGGAATTTGCTCGTTGGAAATCGACAGCATCGATGAAGGAATCGGCCCCCGTGGAAACTCCGGCCCCGCCATTTCAAAGGAGAACTTGGGTTCCTCGCCGGTGTGAAAATAGATGATCTGAATCTTTCTCCAGCCGGCGGCAAGTTCTGCCGTTCCCTCCACTTGCTTGACTCCCCGGCGGTTGCTTGGATCGAGTTGCACGATCTGTTTGCCGTCGATGTTTAACGAGCCGCCATTCATTTCCAGGAAAAATGTATAAGTCCCCGGCGTCACAAAGTTCACCCAGCCTTCGTATTTCACCGCAATTTGGTGGTGGACACCGGCTAAACTTGCCAAAGCGAAATCCTGAACGAGCCCCGCCCGCACGGCCATCACCTTTTCACTCTTCAGTCCTTCATAAACCTCCCCGCCATACAGAGTGTAACCCAAATGCCCCGGCACCCGAGTGTCCTGCAACAGAAAATGGGCGATGCGTTCGATGTCCTGCTGCGCCAATTTCATGTTCGGCATCCGTCCGGATGGCCGGATGGCATGTGGATCTCGCAGAAATCCCACCAGACTCTTGATGCTGTATTTCTTGTCCAAGGCCCCCAATGGCACCGAAGTTTTACCGAGCAACTCCGCGCCTTGGTCATCGCGTGGCGAATGACAGGCCGCGCAGCCCCGCGCATGAAACAGGAGCTTGCCCTGCCCTGCCGCCACCGCATCGGGTACCTGCGGGGAAAAATCGTTTTCTTTCAAGGATAACAAAAAGTGGCTCAGCGCGATGGATGTCTGCTTTTTTTGCTCGTCGCCCAACTGGCCCAGCATATCCGGCATCGTGGTGCCGGGCTTGGTCCCGTGCGGGTCACGGATGAATGCCTCAAGATAACTTGGATTCACCCGCGAGCCGACCTCGGCGAGGCGCGGCGCTTTTTTGGATTGAGCCGCCAGCGAGGCGTCGCCGCTGTGGCAGGCCGCACAATTCAACTCTTCAATCAGAATCTGCCCCTTGAGCGCGGGCTCCAGCTTCCCGCTGGTCAGGCCGGGAAAAATCGGCTCCGCAGATAGAACCGGAGCTGCGAAGAAAAGCAGCTGCGGAACAAGGCGAATGAGTGAGTAAAATTGCGACATGGGAGAAAATTCAAAAATGTGCGGGATTGGGTAGTGCTTCAGGTCATTCAATGGGGCAGCGCTCGGACGGTATAATACGCTTCGAGCTTCTCCCGCCCCTTTGCCGGCGCGAGCAGCTGCTTGGCATTGCTGATCTGAATCGAGTAAATCCGGTTTACCGCAGAGGGCGATGAAAAATTCGCCACCTCAAACTTCAGCGATTTTCGATCAGCGCCAATTGCCCCTTTACTGAGGGCGTCTGAATGCTTTTCGTTCTCTTCCGAGCCGTATTGGGATGAATCACTGTAGGTCCATGATTCGACTTTGATTTCCGCCAAGACATCCGCAGGGGTGAACTTATCGGCCAAGGGAGTGGTGAAGAAAACCTCAAATCCGGCGGAGGTAATGGACACCCGCAGAATGTCAGCCGCCACAGTTTTCCCATCCCAGGAGATCCTCTGCAAACTGGATTCGTTGCCACCGTTTGACTGCCACCCTCTGCCCGTTTGGCCGACGAGCAATGAGCCATCCGGCAAAAAGCAGGGGCGCATCACCCCGGAGGCCAGCTTGCTTGCGAATGGCATCATGCAACCTTGATCGACATCGCCGACTTTCTCAGTGACGACACGCAGCAAGGTGGAGAGCGTTTGATCGCCGATGAACATTTGCCGACTATACGGACCAAACTTGCCGTTAGTGAGATCCCATGCCGGGTTGCCGGGTGAGTTGGCCAGCTTTTCATGGGGGAACCACAAGGCAGACAGTTGGGCGGATGTCCGCCACTTGTCATAGGCGATCTCCGGCGAGTCGGGTTTCATGCCGGGTAATGACACCAAGCTCGACGGGTGGCCGTAGAAATGATCTTTGTAAAGATAACTGATTTTGGAAGATCCCATGTATTCGCCTTGGTTGTCCGCGTAGAGCAAGCGACCGTCCGGATCGATTCCCAAGCCGGCCGGGCTACGTAAGCCGGATGCGAATGGCTCGAATACGCCTGCCGGAGTGACCCGGCAGCACCAGCCACGGAAGCCGCCCATGCTGCCCATGTAAGGACCGCCAGCATGATAGGATGCTCGCTCGTTTTCACTATGGCACAAGTTGAGGGCGAAATAATAGTTACCTGCGGCGTCCCGCACCGGGCCGTGGGTGTATTCATGATAGTTTCCATGAAATCCATAGTCATCGCAAACGGTGAGAAACTCATCGGCACGGCCATCGTGATTGAGATCACGCAGCCGCGTCAGCTCCGGCTTCTGCGCAATGACGATGGTGTCGCCGCCATCATCTTCGATTGAGAGTCCTAGGCATTCATAAGTCCCCTCGGCGAACAGTTGCCATTTCTGATCTTTGAATCGCCAGATGCCGGCCGTCCGGGTGCCGACGACGATGGTTCCATTCTTAGCGACCGCGATGGCGGTGGGTTCAAAAAGTTGTTTGCGGCCGTAGGTATCTTTTGGCGATTCCCATGATTCGATCTGATAGCCCGGCAGCAAGTCCGCTTGGGCAGGTGTGACTTGTGAAGCTTGGGGAGCAAGGTTTTCCGCCACTGACAGCACAGGCCGGGCGACCAAGCCGTCACCGATTTTTGCCTGCAATTGATAATGCACATTCTTTCCCGGTGGCAGAGTCCACTTGCCGGACGACAGTATGCCGCCATCCACTTTGGTTTCCACAAACCCGCTCGCGCGAAGCTGAAATGATTGTGGCGATTGGAGTTCTCCGGAAATTGCCAACACCAGCCGTCCTTCGGCGTCGAACGAAACCCGCTGGGTGATCACATTCCTGCCAATGCGGAAATGAAACTCCGGCTCTTGATTTTCGGCAAAGGTGTAGCCGATGAATTCGCTGTCCCAAGCGGCCAGTTCCTTGAGGAAATCCCCGCCCTTCCACAGATGCTTGGCCACCGCCTCGTCATCTAGGACATCGGGTTCTTTGAATTCGAAATCGACGGGTCTGCCGTCTGCCGTGAGCGGCGTGAGTGCCGGCGCACCATCCAGCAACTCATGGGAATCCTGTCCATGCTCGGAGCCGGGGGATCCCCGTCCTTTTTGTTCCTTGGCAAGATTGAGAAAGCCCCCGCTCCAGACGCTGCGAACGGAAAGCAGGCGCGGGTCAAAAGTATAATTCATGCCGCCGGGCAAACCCACATGGATGGCGCGCCCGCTGGAATGCATCAGGGGTGCGCGAAACACCCGCGACCGCTTGGTGACGACCACCTCCGCCGGGTTGTCCAGGGGATTGGATGTCTTCGCGGCGACCTGCTTCTCCCCCATGACCACGCTTGGCCCGCTTTGGGGCTCGTCCGCAGCATGCCGGAGGTAATGCCAGATCGATTCGAGATCATCGTCCGAAACCATCTGCGGCACGAACCGCGGCATGATGGCGGGATAATTCACTCCCTTGGTGTTGCCCGTCTCGGCGATGGCCAGGCTTTCACCGGGGTTCCGCACGGAGTTGATGAAATAGTCGTGGTCAGCCGTGATGGTGGTGTTCTTCCCGCTCGCCGGAACCATCACCTCCCGGGTCCGGGCGCTTGTGAGAAACAAGTTGTAGAGCGATGGTCCGGTTTTGATGGAAGGATCGCCTTTGCCACTCACATGGCACTCGGCGCAGCCCCACGTGGAAAACGCCTGCTTGCCTTGCTCGACCAAATTCACCTGCTCGGCAAGGACAGGGACTGAAAAAAAAGGGATGAAGAAACCAGGCAGTAGTCGTTTCATGGAAAGGAGTTAATAGGGATAAAATTCGTAGCCATGGACAGGTGGTCCACTTTAAATCATTTCTGCGGACCCGGCGGAGAGCGGTGTCACCAGCGGTTCCACCTCCACTCCTCAACGGGGGGACGGCTAGGGAGTGTCGGTATCCACGATCGTGGTGACCGTCGGCTGGAGGGCTCCCGGCGTCGCATGGACGATGAAGATCCGCCGGAAGCCTTCGAGAAACTGCAATTGCCGCTCGGTGAATACCGTCCATGCTTCACCCTGCTTGTAATAGAATTTCGTCTGCGCCATGTTGTATTCATTGACCTTCTTGACGGGCGGGAGACGGGCGATTTCTCCCGGGTGGACGGGCAATTGGTGTTCGCCGGCTTCGATGGCGACCTCCACCGGCAACAGGGTGAGTACGCGGGATTCCCCCTTGGGGAAGGTCTTGCCGGAATCGTCGATGAACACCATCCGGTAGGCGGGTTTCGAGCCGGCGGGGCCGGGCAACACGACGACGATTCCCCGCTTGGTGTTGGGAGGGATCTTGCAACTGGCCGCCAAACTCGCTTCGGGTTTCTTTGGATCGATGTCGGCACGATCATAAAGCACCAGCGAACCATTGACCGGTAGGGTCAACTGCGGCTTGGACAGGTCTTGCGGCAGGAACCCCAACTTGACCACTGCACCTGCCTGGTCGGTTAAAAAAAGCGCGGCGGTGGGATTGACTGGATCGTGGAGTACCGTGCGGATTTGGACCGGCGTGCTCGCTTCATTTTGTTGGGCCTGGGCCACCACAGGTAGCCAAAATATCGTTAGGAGCCAAAGGGAGTTTTTAAGGATCATGTGAATCAGATTTCATTGCTGGACAACCACCGGAATGACACCACGTTCATCCGCCGTCCGAAAGTCTTGTTAGCAGCAGCGGCGGTGGAGGGCACCAAGATGGGCACCGTGGTGTCGTAAGCATTCACCGACGGGCGGTTCACCGGGTCAACGTATTCAGGCAGCCGTTGCACCACGGCTTCTCCGTAGGCGCGGGCGGTGATGTTGCCGCTGGCATCCTGCGCTTCCCCGCAGACGCGGATGACGAAGGTGTCGGAACGCACGGTGGCGGCCGGTTCGAGAATGCGCAGCAGGTCTCCTTGGGAGATCCAGCCGGGCCCCCCGGCGGCGGGATTGCCAATGGTGGCGGCGAGCGTTTTGTAATTATATATCTTGGGATCGCTGAAATCGCCAGTCGTGAGCGGAGTGACGTAGCCGGTCATGAAAGTGTCATTGATCTTCGAGTCGATGATGGCGTTTTCCAAGGCACCACTCAGGGTGAGGGCGGACTCCGGGCCCACTTGGCGATTCACAAATTCCGACATGGACAGGAATGGCCCGCGCAGGCGCACCTGCTTCACGATTTCAGTCGCCAAGGTGGTAAGCTGGGTATCGTCAAGTTCACGGTAGCCGTTCCAATCGTTGGTCTTCACATCGTCGATTTTGGCGTCAACCGCTGCGCCACCGGCACGGCCACCATTGAGCAGTGACATGGCGAGGATCGGAACTCCAGGAGTGGTCTTGGTTTCGAGTGCCGCATTTTTCGCCCAGAGAGTGATGACATCGCTCTTATTCATGGACGCCAGCACCGCCTTCCACGCCTGCACGCTCGTCGAGTTGACGTTGAACGGCCCTTGGACCATCTGGTATTCCGCCGCCTTCTGATAAGCGGTGGCATTCGGTTTGTTGGAACTGAAGAGTTCCGCCTTGGCGGTGGCGACCGTCGTGCCGAGAGGCTGATAGGGCTGAAATGCCTGCGATGCCAACGGGGCAACGCCGTTTATGAAGTCATCGAACACCTGGTCCGGCTTGACCGAGCCACGGGTTGCAAAGGTCGAGAAATAGAACCGGTCGTATAGGGCGTGGTTGGCCAACACCGAATGATCGAGTAAAGTGGTCGCCGATATGCTCGCATTGAGCTCGACCACCTTGTTAGCGGACATCAGCGGGTGGAGCAGGGAATTGCCGACGGGTTGCACGAATTGTGGCAGATAGGATGAAGTGAAGGCGTTCGAGCGGCGGAAGTCGGCGATGGTCTGCATCGGCCCAGTGGGAAGTTCGAGATAACTCCCGGATTTGATGCCCCGGAGGGTGGTATTCGCGGTGAGGGCAGGAACCCGATTGCCATCTACGCTCATGTAGTTCTCGTAATCGCCCCTGCTTAGAAACGGTTGGAGGTTGGTTTCATAGGGCTGAATGCCGGGCTTATCCGTGGCCAAGTTCATGGTGACGACCGCACGCGAGGGATTGTGAAACAGGAAGGGCTTGCCCGCCAGGCGACCGTCTTTCAACAAGTTGATTTGTGGAGTATCGACACCTGACTTGGTCCGTTTGCCCGTCTCATACACCCCACCGTTGGTGGTGCGGGCGTAAGCGGAGAAAATCGCAAACGGTAGCACTTTGGGTTGGTTGTTGATCGAGCTTGTTGCCGAGACAAAAGTCTGATCTCCAGTCAAGTAGTCATTAGGATCGGCCGGACAGCGGTAAACTCTGTTATTGAAAAAGGTTTTGAGCTTGGCGTCGTCGGTGTAATCGAATTTAAGATTGGCGTAATTGATGGCAGTGCTGGTTGCGGTACTCTGGACCGTGGCAGTCACCTGGAAGAAGGGTTCCGCGTCTATCGGGGGGACCGTCCCCGGCCGGCCGGTCCACCACTTCGGCCGTTGCGCTTGGTATTCCACAAAATACTTGTCAACGGGATGACCCGGAGAAGGTTTGGTGTCGTCCATTTGAGGATTAATAGGTGTCCTCGGTCTATTTGGATCGCGGATCATCATCATCCACCAGTTGGTAAATCCACCTAGTACATCCGAAGAGGATCGGCAGGATGGGGTGTTGCCGTTGTTCTCGAAGCCGAGGCCAGGGGTGAACCCTGGTTTCATTTTAACGCCTGAGCCTGAGCCTGAGCTGGAGCCTGTGGAGGTGAGCTTGTTTTGCCAGTCAAACACATCGTTGTTGGTACCCGATCTACTGTCTTTCAAGAAGGTCCCAGTCGGTCTAAGATGGGGCGTACACACCAAGACTTCGCCGGGCTTCATGACAATCGGACCATCGACGGCCGTGTTTCCGGGGATCGGATTGCTCCAGTTCGAGATTTGAAGGACAAATTTTTTGTCGCCTACGACGTTAGTATCTTGAGTCCATTCGTTCAAAGACTCAAAATTCCCGGGGACGACGCTTTGTGATTTTGGCCCAGTCCCTCCGGGTAACAGGGTAAACTTGAAAGCGACGGGGACATTGATGATCGTGACCACCATCTTGTGGAATGAAACATTCACGTTGTAGGGGTTATGCAACGTGATCTGTGGGGTGAAAATAAAATTTACCGTGTCATCGAACTTATTCATTTCATCGAATGGGCCGAATTGCCCGAGGTACGAGGAAGCGACTTCGCGGGTCACCAAACTAAACAGCATCTCAACCTTGGCGATGACTGGGCCGGGGAAGAAAGTCTTGGGCGTAAGATCTGTAATCAACGAATTCGCTGTGGCGGGTACTACCAGCGTCGGATTGGTGTCGGCCGTGGCCGGGGTGATGCTCCGGAAGGAGTTGTAGTAGCCCCACAAAGTGCTCCAATACGGGTCGGAAACGCCCGTGTGAGAGGGTGTCGTCGATTGATACAACTTCTGGGTAGCCGCACCCGAGAACGCGGCGGGCAAACTGATGGTGCCGGTGCCGGTGCCGGTGCTCATTTCGAAAACCGAAGATAAATCCTCCTTGAGGCCGCCGCGGCGCACGTCGGTCAAGAGCCCCAGCGAATAAGGCGTCAAGTCATTGCGGAATTGCTTGGTCTTACCCTTCGCTAGATCGAGCAATTCCA
The DNA here is from genome assembly GCA_031371325.1 of Akkermansiaceae bacterium. Taxonomy (GTDB): domain Bacteria; phylum Verrucomicrobiota; class Verrucomicrobiia; order Verrucomicrobiales; family Akkermansiaceae; genus Luteolibacter. The sequence goes on from JANMJJ010000103.1 coordinate 23,608, forward strand.
CTTGGTCGAGGTCCATGATTTTACTGGAATTTCCCTTGGCTAGCGCAAACGCGGGTGCGGTCAAGTCGGTGGGCAGAAAAGTCGGTGCGGTGCCATCCGGTCCTTTCATGACGGAAGTGTCCGGGCGATGGCCGGCCAGCAAGGCGCGTTTTTGCGCGAGGGTCACATTTTTGCTGGGATCGCGGTAAACATTGATGCGGGCTTTCACCGATTCATCCGAGACGTGCCAAGCATACGAACCTTGGACGATGCCATTCTTGATAAGCGGCACCAGCCCAGCGGTCACTTTAGCGGCGGCTGTAGCACTGCCACCGAGTGAACCATTGCCGACGAGTTCGATGGTTTTACCCGTCCATGCGGTGGTGACGAAATCCTTCGCCGTCGGCGCAGTCAGATCGGCACTGGAAACCAGCCAACGGTTGAAACGACTGGTTTTTTCGTTGGTGTAGGCCGGAGCGGGGCTGCTATTCGGGTTAAAATCCCACCACGAGTTCCAGACCCCAGTGGTATTGGGTTTGGCAACGGGATTCGCCGGGTTGGCGGCGAGGATTTCGGAGGTGGCGGTGACGGCGCGGTCCGGGCCGAGGGTTTTTTGCAAGTCGCCGAGCGCCAACATCAGCGCCAAGCGTGCGTTGGCCCGCGCGGTGGCCATCGCTTCACTCTGGCCAGATGCTCGCAACGAAATGCTCGACAACGTCAGCAAACCAACGGCAATGACCGTCAATAGAATCATCAGGGAGAGGGTGACGACCAAGGCGAAACCTCTGGGTTGTGAGGAAGAGATTGAAGTTTTCATAAAAAAATGGGGAATTTGACGGAACTGGATTGTTTTGAACCACCGGAACGGATGACGTGTATGTGCAAGGTAAAGACGCCCATTTTTTCATAACGGCAATCTCAAATTTCAAGGAAACTGGGTCGCTCAACGGACTGGTTTTGC
>JANMJJ010000106.1:0-5497 GCA_031371325.1 Akkermansiaceae bacterium
GGGGGGGTGGGGGGGGGGGGGGGGGGTGACGGCGGCGATGTCGCTGCGGTTGACGCGGAGGGACTTGCCGGCGGCATCGATGTCGAGGTGGTCGGGGGTTTCCGCAAGCAGGTTGCCGGTTAGGCTGGTGGCGTTTTTGAAGTCGATGAGCACGGTGCCGAAGCCGGGGGCGATGACGGCTCCGGGGTTGATCATGGATTCGACGAAATAGCGGCGGTCCGGGTGGCGCTTGGCGATGCCTGCTAGATTGGGTGCGGTTTCGCCGCCGGCGGCGTGGCCGCTCTCGGCACGGTGGCAGCGCAGGCACTCGCTGGCGGGGTGGGACTTGAAGAGGGCGGCTCCGGCGGCGGGGTCGCCGCCTTCGAGGGTGCTGTTCCACTTGGCGAGAGGATCGGGGTTTTCCGCGAGGGATTTGGCGAGCGCGGCGAGGGCGGTTTTGACGTTGGAGTCGCTGCGTTTCGCGGCGGCGGCGGTGAGCTCGATGGCGGACGGGGAAATGCCATTGGCGGCGCGAAGTTGGTCGAGCGCTTGGGCAAAGATCGCGTCAACCGGCTTGCCGGGCAGGGTGGCGAGGATTTCCCAAGCCTTCTGGGCACGCGGGGCGGTGGTGGAATGGACGGCGGCTTCGAGCGCGGGAAGGGCGATCTCGGGCGCGAGTTTGGCAATGGCGGCCAAGGCGGTCAGGACAACTTCAGCGGAGGGGTCGTTGGTGATTTCCGTGAGGAAGGTGCGGAGGTTTTCCGGCTTGCGCTGGATGAGTAGGTCGAGGGCGGCGGCGCGGGCTTCGGCGGGCAAGCTGCCGTTCTTGATGAGGTCGCGGAGGGAATGGTCATCGAAGCCGGGGACATTGAGGTGGTAGTGCCCGACCAGTCCCAAGGCGGCGGTTAGAACGAATCCCGGTTGCTTGAGGAGGCCGGGCAGAGCGGCGACGAGCGCGGGGCGGATCGTTTCGGGATCGCGTTTTTCCAAGGGCCGCCAGTGGCCGGTGAGTTGATCCACCGGGAAGGGCTCGGTCCACAGCGCGAGCAGGCGCAGTGCTTCTTGACGGACGATTTCCGGAATCTGCGGATCGGCGGCGAGCTTGAGGACACGTTCGGCATTTTTCGCAGTGCCGATGCGGAATGCGTTGTGAACCAGCCGCCGCAGCATGAACGGCGTCCAGGTGCGGCGGGGCAGATCATCAAGCAATGCGGCCACCAACGGACGTTGCGCGACCAAGTCGTTGTCGCAAATGGCGCGGATGGCTTCGTCCGCGACCTTGGACTCGGGATCGTTGATGAAGGCGGAAATGGCCGGGCTGTTCATGCGGCGCAGGGCGACGGTGGCGGCGAGGCGCACGGCGGCCGACGGATGGCTGACGAGGGCGGTGAGGATGGCGGGATTGGCGGCCATGTTCTGGAGCGCGAAAATCCCGGCGTGGCGGAGATAAACATCGCGGTTGTCGTTTTCCTGAAGCAGGTCGCAGATCGGGCCGTAGTAGCCGATCAATTTGCGCTTGCCGGCGAGGATGGCGGCGAAGAAGCGGACCCGTGGTGACTCGTCGGCGAGGAGCGGGCCGAGCGGGACCGGGATGGTGTCGTTTTTCACATCGCCCAGGGCGCGGAGGGCTTGGGCGCGGATTTCCGGGTTCGTGTCCTTGAGCAGGGAAATGAGTTTGGCTTCCGCTTGGACGTAGTTTTTGGCGAGCGGGATGGTGCCGAATTCCACGGCGGGCAGCGCTGCCGAACCGCGGCGGGAAAGGATGCCGAGGCCCCAGATGCCGTGGATGCGGACCATGAAATTGGAGGATTTGGTGGCATCGGCGAAGCGCGTGAGGGCCTCGCTCTTGCGGGTGAGGGCGAGTTGGGCGCGGAGGCGGATGCGGGCGTCGAGGTGTTTGAGGAGGTTCGCGAGTTCGGCGGAGCTGCGCTGCTCGAAGCCGCCCTTCATGAGCCTCGCGGTGCTCGCGGCGTCCTCCGCGTGCCAGGTTTGATCGCCAGCTCCCAGCGACAGCAGGCGGCCGTCCTCATGGGTTTCCCAGCCGCCCATGAAGTCGCTGATGTAAACTTTCCCATCCCACGAGTATTCCACGTCGGTGGCGGCGATGCCCCAGGCGAACTTCCGGGAGTCGCTCATTTCCATGCCCGCGCCCTTGGGCTTCATTTCAAACGACCAGACGCCGGAGTTCGCGCTGGCGCCGCGGTAGTCGCAGACGAGGAAACGGCCGGCCTCGCGTTCGAGGAATCCCACGCCGGGATTGGCTGTCAGCCCGGACGGGCCGGAGGTGAGGTGGGCGCACGGCGGCAGCATGAAGGCCGGCTGCGACGGGTTTTCCAACTCCCACATTTTCTCATCCATCCAGCGGCTCGGCGCGTGTTCCTTGAGGCCGATCTGGCGGTGGAAGGTGTGCATCGCCTGATGCTCCATTTGCCATCCCGAGTCGCCGCCTTCCACCAGATAGACGACGCGTGCGGCATCGCCTTGATCGGAGTTGTTATCGACGGAAAACGCGTTACCGAGGGCGTCGAAGGCGATTTCCTTGGGGTTGCGCAGGCCGGTGTGGAAAATCTCAAAGCCCGTGCCGTCCGGCTCGAAGCGGAATGCCGCGCCTTCGTCCGGGTAGTTGTAGGAGACGCCCTCTTTGGTGATCAGGCTCAACCCACGGTCACCGATGGTGCCGTAAATCCGCCCGTCCGGGCCGAGCGTGAAGCCGTTCAAGTCGTGGCCGGAAAGTGAGATGCGCACGCCGAAGCCTTCCTCCACCACCTTGCGCTCGTCGGCCGTGCCGTCGCCGTTGGTGTCGCGCAGCATGTAGATTTTCGGGATGCAGGCGAAATACAGGCTGCCTTCGTAGAAAAAGACGCCCGCCCCGGTGCCGTCGAGCAGGTCGTTGAAGCCGTCGGCAAAAACCTTCGACTCGTCGATTTTGCCATCGCCATCGGTGTCCGCGAGGCGGCGGATGAGCTCGGATTTCGCGGTGAGCTTTTCGAGCGAAACCTTGCTCTTCCATTTTTCATGGAGTGCCCGGCGGTCGCTGTTTTTCTTCGAGGCGAGATCGTCGAGATACCAGTAAAGGTGGTCGCGGTCGTCCTCGACGCCCGCGCGGAAGCGGTGGGTTTCGGAGACGTGGATGCGGCCTTGGTCATCGAAGGTGATCGCGGTGGGCGAGGTGAGGTGCTGGTCCTGATAGGTGGCCTCCACTTTCAGCGTGCTAGCGATGGGAATAGCGACCCCGGCGACCACGGTGGTGGGCACCAAGCCCTCGGCGAACGCCGTGCCTTCGCGCGTCGTGGCAGGAGGTTTCTGGTTCGGATCGTCGGTGGAAATGATTGGGGCCGCGCCGGTGAATCCATCGCCCTTGGCGGTTTGGAGACCCTCGGTGGCTGCGGGCAGGGAGGCGGTCAGGGCAAGCGTGGCTAGAATCGTGCGGAGCATGGGCTGGGATGGGGATAAACGCTGGACTATTGCCGGGCCAACCCGGATTGCCAACCGCAAAGCAGGGTGTCCGGAGTCGTTGGAAGCGATGCTTGCCCGCCGCCGTCAAAGCCCGCAGATTTTTCCCATCATGCGCGGAAAAGGTTTCCGTCTCACCACCCACGACCTGTTATGAATCTCAACCGCCGCCCCTCCCTCAAGACTGCCATGGGAGCCTCGCTCGCGACCCTCGCCGCCCGCGCCCAACCATCCCCGCCGTCGGCGAAAAAACTCGGCTGGGCGCTCGTTGGGCTTGGCTCGCTGAGCACCCACCAGATCGCCCCGGCATTTGCGAAATGCCAGCACAGTCAGCTCGCCGCCATCGTCACTGGCACCCCGGAAAAGGGCGTCAAATGGCGCGAAAAATACGACCTCGCCGCCGACAAGGTTTACTCCTACGAGACCTTCGACAAGATCATCGACGATCCCGCCATCGACGTCGTTTACATCGTCCTGCCCAATGGCATGCACCACGAATTCACGATCCGCGCGGCCAAGGCGGGCAAGCATGTTTTCTGCGAGAAGCCGATGGCTAACAGCGCCAAGGACTGCCGCGAAATGATCGCCGCCTGCGAGGCCGCCAAGCGGCAGTTAGGGATCGGCTACCGTTGCCGGCTCGAGCCGCATCACCTGGAAGCCATCCGCCTCGCGCGCGAGCAGGTGTTCGGCCGGCTCTATCATGTGGACGCCGGCTTCGGCTTCGCCATCGGCGATCCGACGCAATGGCGGCTCCGCAAGAACCTGGCCGGCGGTGGCGCGATGATGGACGTCGGCGTTTACGCACTCCAGGCCTGCCGCTATCTAACTGGGGAGGAGCCGCTGGAAGTCACCGCCCTGGAAACCAAGACCGACCCGGTCAAATTCGCCGAGGTCGATGAAACCATCGCCTGGTCGATGAAATTTCCCTCGGGCGCGACCTCTAACTGCCTGACCACTTATCGCTTCAACGGCCGCGAGGATTTCACCGCCTACGCAGCGAACGGTCGCTTCGGGATGACGCCTTGCTATAGCTACGCCGGCCTCGCCGGTTGGACCTCCGACCCGAAAATCCCGCTCACGTATCCCGCCACCGATCACTTCGCCACGGAAATGGACGCGTTCTCGGCCGCAGTCCTCGCGGACAAACCGTTCGAGTTCTCCGGCGTGGAAGGACTGCGGGATTTGCTGGTCGTCGAGGCGATCTATCGGTCGATTGCCAGCGGCAAGAAGGAAGCTGTTGGTAAGGTCTAACGCTTGAATGATCTGTCTTGGGTATTCAGAGCGTGCGATTGCGATACAGCACGATCCTTTTCACTCGATCAATCCCTATGATCCTGTTCTTGTCCTGATGCCATTCGATCGCGCTTAAATCCCCAGGAGCGTTGTCGATGTCAGACACCCAACCTGTCTCAACTTGGGTAGTGATTGGTAGGCCTGAAATCCAATCATCGACCTCTTGGGTTGGAATTGTTGCAACCAACCTGATATTCCATTCCGTCGGACTGGGCAATCCACCATCCCCTCCATCTCGATAGTCGATCCGGAAGTCGAGGGTCTCATAGGTTCTTTTGAAATTCACATACCGCTCGAGAAAATCCTTCTTGCCCGCGAGTGACGCGAATGCCCGGCTGTCGCTCTCGGTGGTCTTGCTCTTGTGGCCACTGCAAGCAAGGGAAAGCAATGCGGCCACCATGATAAGTACGAGATGCAGTGAGGTCTTCATGGAGGGCCAGTGGAGTGGGATGTGATATGGGCATTCTTGCCTGTTCTTCCGGTGGCTCAAGGTAAAGCACAGGCAAGAATGCCCATCCCACTTGATTTCCCGCAAGCCACCTAACCATTCGTCATCCGCCCGATCGCGAACAACGCCGCCGCGACCAAGGCCGCCATCGCCGCGCCGCCGGCGATCACGTCGGCGATCGTCGAGCGTGGCCGGCTGGGCGAGGAAGAGGCCGGGAAGACGATGACGGCATAGAGCATGCCCGCGATCAAGCCGCCGGCGTGGGCCGCGTTGTCGATGTATTTGTAGCCGAATAGCCCGATCACGGCGGTCAGTGCCACCCCC
>JANMJJ010000121.1:0-3732 GCA_031371325.1 Akkermansiaceae bacterium
ACTAAAAACACACAAAGGCGCGGCGAAAAGATTTCGTTCGACCGTATGGATGGTGCGATTGACCAATTCACTGCGGTCATAAACGGGCTTGATGCTTACGCCTTCCGGAAGCTTTTCCTGGATTTCCTCCAGCTTGGTTCTAACGGACTGCGCGACCAGGCGGGTGTTTTCCCCGGCGAGCATGATCGCGGCCCCGACAAGCGCTTCCTGCCCCTCATGGGTGCTGGCCCCCGTGCGGAACGACGAACCAATGCCCACCGTTGCGACATCGCTCAACAAGATCGGCCGGACGCCTGCGCCGAATTTTAGCGGCAGCTTCGCGATTTCCTCCGCCGAGGTCACCCGTGTCGGAGCACGCACGATCAGTTGCTCGCCGCCGATTTCGATGGAGCCGCCGCCCGCGTTTTTTGTGTTCTGCTCGACCATTTTCGCGAGGGCATCCAGCGAAAGTCCCGCCGCCGCAAGCTTGGCTGGATCCGGCTGGATGATGAGTTCTCGTTCGTAGCCACCGCTGCGGTTGACTTCGGCCACGCCGTGGGTGCTGCGCAGAAGCGGCTTCACCGTGTATTCCTGGATTTGCCAAAGCGCCATGAGCTGCGCCTCGCGGGTGGCAGGCTTGTCCTTGGCCTCGGCGGTGTAATCGAGCGTGTAGTAGAAGATTTCTCCCAGGCCGGTGGCGATGGGCGCGAGCTTGGGAGTGAGTCCGGCAGGCAATTCATCCAACACGCCCTGAAGCCGTTCGGTGACGAGTTGCCGTGTCCGATAGAGATCCACGCCGTCCTTGAAGGTCATCGTGATCTGCGAAAGGCCGAACTTGGAAAGCGAGCGCAGTTCCACCATGTCCGGCAGTCCCGCCATTTCGCTTTCGATGGGAAATGAAACCAGTTTCTCGATCTCCTCCGGCGCGAGCGCGGGCACGGCGGTGTTGATCTGGACCTGGGGATTGGTGATGTCCGGCACGGCGTCGATGGGCAGCCGCAGCATGGCCCACACTCCGACACCGATGAGAACGAGCGTGGCAAGCAGCACCGCCACACGCTGCCGCATGACCGCTTCGAGAAGATGATTCAGCATGACGTGTTAGTGTCCACAGGTGCATGCTTTACCACCGCGGAGGACTTGCAGCTCCGCCATCCACAGCGACATGACGGGCTTGGTCACGATCTGATCGCCGGAGTAGAGGCCATCGGTGATTTCGACGAGCTTGTCATTGGAAGCGCCGATCTTGACGGGAGTGCGGACGTAGAAATTTCCGTTCACGGCATAGACGAAGGTGCCCTCGGCGGTCTTCAGCAGTGCGGCGGCGGGGACGGCGGCAACCGCGCCATTCGCGGGGATGCTGATGATCCCCTTGAAGTTGCGGCCTTGAGCCAGTGGTTGGCTGGTGGAAATGGTGACTTCGAGATCGCCGGCCGTGCCGAAGGGAATCTTGTCGATGCTTTGGACAACGCCTTTCAATTCCGGCGCAATGCCCTCGCCTGCCAGTTTGATTTCCATACCCGGCTTAATGAACGCCGCTTGTTGGGCCGTGAGAGGACCGTTGGCGGCTTGTGAGCCAGTGGCGGTGAAATCGATGGTCAGGGTCGAGGGCACTTCTTCCTCGGTCACCTCTGCGGTCTGAAAACCAATGGATCTCTTCATCTGGTCGGTTAGGGAGACGCCTTCACCTTTTTTGAATTTGGCTCCGTTTTCGGGAGCTTTCTCCGCGACTTTGGCGGTGGCGGCGTCCGACTTCTGACAGGACGTGCCAAGGGTGGCGATGGTGCCGAGACCCACGCAGACGAGAATTGTTAGGGATGAGTTTTTCATGGCGTTACTTGTTTGAATTTTTGGCAGTGGTGGAACCGACGAGTTGTTCGAGGTCCAGTGAGGCGCGGAGAACCTCCAGGCGGCTGGCATTGATGGCTTCGGTGGCTTCGAGGTATTTGTCCTGCATTTCGATGTAGGTGCTAATGGGCACGGCCCCGAGGCGGTAGTGACGGTCGGCAAGGCTTGCGGCTTCGGCGAATGTTTGGAGAGAGTCGGGCTTCCAACCATCAAGTCGTTTCCGCTGGGTTTCAAGAATGAGCCATGCCTCGGTGATTTCGCGTTCGACATCGCGGAAGGTCGATTGCAGCGCGGCTTCGGCCTGCATCCGTCTCGCCTCGCTGGTGGTGACCGCTGCCCGGCCATCGTCCCACAAGGGCAGCGGCAAGGAGAGCGTAAGACCGATGACGGTTTCCTTGTCTCCGGCTTGCTCATGGGAAACGGATGGTCCCACGGTGAAGGTGGGGTAGCGCTCGTTCTGGCTGAGAGCGACTTTCAAGCCCTGCTGTTCCAGTTCCGCCCGACGGACGCGGATGGCGTAATTTCCTTGGGCGGCTTGGTTGAGCAGCGTCACGAGTGGCGCAGGCTTCGCGCTTTCGTATTCGGTGCGTGTCACCTGCAATGGCGAATCGGCGCGACGGCCCATGAGTTGGTTGAGTTCCAGCATGGCCTTCTGCATTTCCACAGCTGCTTCGGTGGCCTTGCGCTGCACGGTGATTTCAGAAGCTTCGAGAATTTTCGTTTCTAGCAGCGGACCGATGCCCCCCGGTTCACGCTGGACGATCACTTCCTTCACACTGGTAATCCGATTCGCCACATCGGCAGCGGCGGCGGCATTCTCCTGTTGGGTCGCCAGCGAGTAGCCGAGGATCTTTACCCGTGCGGCGAGAAATGCACTGAATTGTTTCAACCCAAGTTCGGCAAGTGTGATGTCACGGTCGGCAATCGCCTTTCGCAATCCAATCCGACCCGGCCACTCGATGGGCTGGGCCAGCGCCACGGCATAGGCAACGCCTTCCGCCTGGGCATTGCCTGCGCGCACCCGCTTTTGACCGAGATCGAGGCTGAGTTCGGGATTTGAGAATTTGCCCGCCACACTGCGGTTTGACTTCGCGACGGCGATTTCGGCCTTGTAAAACTTGAGTTCCGGATTGGCGGACAGCGCCTGGGTGACGAGACCGTTGATGGTGACCGCGACGGGTTCCGGCTCGGCATGGATACGGGAAACTGCCGCCCCTAGGAGAGAAAGAAATGTTCCCGCAAATAGCAGGTGCCGCATCGGCGCGACGAAAGAGATTCTGGATGTCATGATTGATGGAGAGTGGGTGAAAATTCGATCAAAGGATCGGGGCGCGGCACTCCTGTCCGGAGCTACGCGAAAAAACCATCCGAACAATGGACGGCTCTAAACGGGGTGAATCCCCCGGATCAAATATTCCAGACTCCAAGCAGCGCTCGCCACTTTCGGGGCAAGTCGGGGCCACGGATTGGCACTGAAGGAGCAAAAGGATCTTTCAGTTCCATCACTGGACAGGGCGGTACGCACACGTCCAAAGCGGCCAGACAAAATAAATTGGCAAAAAGAAGAAACGGCGGAGCTGGATTGGTGGCATCCGGCAGCTTCTTTACCTCAATGCAGCAGGATTTATCCTTTTCGGTCGAGCCACAGTCCGGGCAGCATTTCTCCTTGCCTGTAGATGTTTCGCCGTAAGGAGTAACCGCAAAATAAATTGCTTAACTTTTGCTTAGCAAATGGTATGTCTCTCGGAGTGAAAGCATTACCCAACGAATCGATCAGTAACCGTTATTCTCGCTTGAAGCATTCTTTCACCGAGCAGGCGCGACGGCTTTGGGCTGCCTCTGAGGCGATCGAACTCGGCTACGGCGGGATGAGCGCCGTGGCTCGGGCGACGGGATTGATGCCGG
>JANMJJ010000138.1:0-7653 GCA_031371325.1 Akkermansiaceae bacterium
GCCTTGCCATGGTGCTAGGTCGAGAGTTTGGAGTGTGAAGTCATTCGAGTTTGAGCCGGTGAGTGAGTGGACGACCTTGCCGTTCAGCAGGATTTCCACGGCGAGTTTTCCCGGGTTTTTGCCGCCGACGAGCAGGAAGGTAAGGTAGCGCCGCTCTGCCCTGAAGGCCGGGCTGGTGAGGGTGCCGGTTAGGTTGTCGGGATCTCCTTTGTCGGCGAGGCGGGTGTTGCTGGAGTGGGCGAAGGATTTCCCTTGTTGGCCTTTGACGTAGGGCAGGGTGCCGTGAATTGGGCCGCCCTTGAAGGCATTGCCCTCGGTCACCCAGCCGGTTTTCTCCCAGGTTTCGGATTCGAAATCTGCCAGCGGAATGTCGGGGTGCTGGATGGCGGCGGCCACGGGGGCGGCGCGCACTTCCCCCATCACCATAGCGCCGCCCGGTAGCGGCATCACGCGGGCGACGCGGCGCAGGTCGCCGACGGCGGTGGATGGCTGGTAGCGAATGGCGGCGTTTTCAAGATAGGCTTCCAAGCCGACGCTGGCGGCGCTTGCCCCGGCGTTTTTCAGGGTGATTTCCATCACCGTTACCGGCAGGCTGGAGTTGTCATAATCCAGCGGAATGAAGGGCGAAAAAGTTTCCACCACGGCGGAGATCGGGCTGGCTGGGTCGTTCAGCTTGATGGTTCCAATCGGGTATTGGCCGGTGAATTCCACCTGCGGAAATCCGCTGTGGTCGAGGCGTTTTTCCTGACCATTCAGATGCAACACCAGCCCGTGGCTGACATTCCACGGGGATTCCATCTTGGATGGATTGATGTAGTTCGCGCCGTCGCGCTCGCCGATTTGGATTTCCTTGGTGCCGTTGTTAGGCACGCAACCTTCGTGCGGGGCATTGAAAATATCCCAGCCCCAGAGCCGACCGTCGCCGCCCAGATAGACGGTGCCGGTGCCGATGCCTGCGACGGGCATACCGATGTGTTCCAAGGCGGCCCAATCTTTCCACGACGAGGGCTTGCCACGGGCGGTGAGCGAGGCCAGCCAAGCGGCGCTGAGTTTTTTATCGAGCGGCACCGGGTGCTTGGAGTCGAGGCCGAGGCCGGCGTTGGCATTCGCGGTGAAAGGCCCGGCGAAGGCGCGCGGTGTCAGCAGCGCGGCGGTGCCGAGGCCGGTGAAGCGGAGGAAATCACGACGGGTGGGTGAACAACAACCGGACGATGGCGAGCAGGAGGATTCATTCATGATGCGAGAGAGTGTGAGGGTTTTTCCGGTTGATGTTTCGGTTGGCACGGAGTCAGGAGCCGGGCCTTGACCGCCACCCAAAGAAATCTTGCCAATGCGGGCAGCGCAACCATTTTCAAGCGCAGCTAATTTTCCCATGGAAATGAATTTAAACTGAGTTTCATGACCCAGTGGCCCAGATTATTCATCCGCTCTTTCCACCACCATGTCAGCCTCACCTCTCGACCGCCGTCGGTTCCTAAAACTCAGTCTTGGTTCCGCGGCATTCGCAGCGGCATGGGGTCGCCCGTCCGTTAGCTTGGCTTATGGCACTCAGGGCTCGCTTTACCGCAGCATCGTCCCGGAAGGCGCGACAGCGGCGGCGAAAGGGATCAATGCGACGTGGCTGGCCTCCTTGCGCGTCCGGGAAACCAGCGAACCCACCTTCACCAAGGCGGCAAACCAGCTCCGCTACATCGGCATGCCGGTGGGTGGCATCGCCTGCGGCACGCTCTATCTGGGCGGCGATGGTCGCCTGTGGTTGTGGGATGTCTGGCACAAGGGCGGCAGCGAAGGCATCCGCCCTCGGGCCCGCTACTACGCGCATCCGAGTGGGGGCGGCAACAGCTACAACCGAGGCTGCACCGATGGGACGAACTACTTCGCGCCCATCGATGTTTGGAATGCCAGCCCGCCGAGCGACGAAAAACCGTTTCCGTTCGATCAGGGATTCGTGCTGCGGACCGTCGCGAACAGCGTGACGGCGGTCAAAACCCTCGACCAAAAGGGATTTTCGGGCATTTCCTTCCGTGGTAGCTATCCGCTGGCACGGGTGAGTTACACCGATGCCACCTGCCCGTTGACGGTCGAGCTGTGTGCTCACCCGATTTTTATCCCGCTGAATACGCCGGACTCCACCCTGCCGGCTACGGTGATGGAATACACGCTCACTAACCCCGGTTCTGTCGCGGTCGATGCCACCGTGCTGGGCTGGATGCAGAATCCGGTGCTGCTCGACACTGGCCTGACGGTCGGCATGTCACGGGTCAACCAGCTCCGAACTGGCAGCGGCTGCGCATTTCTCGAATGCCGCGCCGATGGCAGTGCCGCCCTGTCATTCACATACGCGGCCGACTACACCGTCTTCGCCAGTTTCGAGGGTACCGCCTATGCGCCGTGGACGACCACTGGCACGGCTTTCGGCAGCGGCCCGGTGGCGGTGCCGCCCATCAATCACCAATATGCGGATCTCCAAGACGTGCGCGCTGTCGGCAGCAAGTTCGTCAATACATATCTCGCTTCGGGTGGTGACAGTGCCACCGGCACGCTCACCAGTCCCGCGTTTACGGTGGTGAAAAACTACATTCACTTCCTGCTGGGCGGCGGCGCGGTGAGCGGGATCCAAGTGCGTCTGCTGGATGCCAGCACCAATGCACAATTGATGATCGCCACCAACAGCACCAACGCCAGCACCATGAAATGGCGCATCTGGGATGTGACTGCCTTGGCCGGGCGCTCGGTGAAAATCGTCGTCGAGGATAATTCCTCCGGTTCTTGGGGCCAGCTCGGATTCGACCATGTCTGCTTCAGCGATAAACAGCAGGCCCCGGAATATGTGATCTATGACGACTTCGAGCGTGCCGCCTACGCACCGTGGACGACCACCGGCACGGCATTTGGCAGCGGTCCGATTTTAATCTCGGACATCGCGAGCTATCAGGGCGATGTTAAAGGTTTCGGCACGCGGGTGGTCAACTCCCACGCCAGCGCACCCGGCATTCCGATCGATGGCAAGGATGTCCCCACCGGCACCTTGGTGAGTCCTGCTTTTACGGTCACTCATGGATACATCCATTTCCTGCAAGGCGGCGGTGGCAATTCCGCGTTAGAGCGAGTCCGCTTGCTTAAGGTTTCCGACAGCAGCCAGCTCCGCATCCAAACGGGCAATGACACTAGCACCATGGCTTGGCGGACTTTCGACGTCCGCGACCTGCGGGGGCAGTCGGTGAAAATTTCCGTGGAAGACCTCGGCACGGGCGGTTGGGGAAATGTCGGCATCGATCAAATCGTCTTCAGCACCAATCCCACCGCGCCTTCCGCTCTCACGGATCTCACCACGGTGGTGGATCGCGGCAGCATCGGCATCGCCGAGCTTGGGGCGGCTGCCGGACGGATCTCCGCTGCCGATAATCTATCCACTGCGCTGCCTTGGCTCACGGGGAAATCCGCCGACACCGGTGGCATCGGTCGCGCCCTCACGCTTGCGCCCGGAGCCAGCGCCACCGTGCGATTTGTGGTGGCTTGGCATTTCCCAAATATCCCGATCAGCCTTTCCGAGCCCCACCTGCCTGGGACCCGCCGCGAATACCTCAGCCGTTTCACGGATGCCTTCGCGGTAGCCGACTATGTCGCGGTGAATTTCAGCCGTTTGGCTGGCGATACCCGGCTGTGGGTGGACACTTGGAAAGACTCATCCTTGCCCTATTGGTTGTTGGATCGGGCGCTCGCCACTTCCTGCACCTTAGCCACTGCGAACTGCTACCTGTTCACTGGCGGCCGCTTTTATGGCACCGAGGGCATCAATTGCTGCGAGGGCACTTGCGGTCATGTCTGGTATTATGCTCAGTCGATCGCCCGCTTGTTTCCTGACTTGGAGCGCGGCCTGCGCCAAAATGTCGATCTCAACACCGCCATTGCCCTCAACAGCGACGGCTCGGTAAAATTCCGTGGCGAATACAACGACGACTGGGCCTGGGACGGCCAATGCGGAATTGTGCTCCGCTGCTACCGTGAGCACCTTGGCAGTGCCAATTCCACTTTCCTCACTGCCAACTGGGCGAACATTAAAAAAGCCCTCGATTTCCTCATCGGGCAGGACGGTAACAACGATGGCGTCAGTGAAGCCCGCCAGCACAACACGCTCGATGCCGATTGGTATGGCCGCGTACCAGCACACATCGGCCTCTACGCCGCCGCCCTCAAGGCCGGTCGTGAAATGGCCACTGCCATGGGCAATTCCGCCTACGCCACCACTTGTAACAACTTGGCCACCGCTGCCATGGCCCGGCTGTCCGAGCGCTTCGTCAGCACCCCCGACTACGGCGAGGGCTACTACACCCAGCAAATGGCCGCAAACATCGGTGCCCTCGGCCACGCGCAAGGTTGCTACATCGACCAAGTGATGGGAGAAGCCTACACCCACATGATCGGCCTGGAACGAGTGACCGACCCCGCCCAGGGCCGCGCCGCCCTCCGCAGCATCTGGCGCTTCAATTATTCCCACAATCTGACCACCTTCCTTTCCTCCAACGCCTTCACCCAAGGCCGGATCTATCAAATGGCCGGTGAAGCGGGCCTCCTCATCTGCACCTTCCCGAATGATGGAAACCTGTGGCCCGATCCGGCGGCAGACTGGCAGGGAAAATACTTCGCCGAGTGCATGACCGGCTTCGAATACCAAGTCGGCGCGCATTGCCTCGCGGAAGGATTGCTGGATGAAGGTCTGACGATCATCCGCGCGATTTACGACCGCTACCATCCCGCCAAGCGCAATCCCTACAACGAAATCGAATGCTCCGACCACTACGCGCGGGCGATGTCGAGCTACGGCGCACTCATCACCGCCAGCGGTTTCCGCCACAGCGGCCCGGATGGCATGATCGGCTTCGCCCCGGTCCTCAATGCGGACGCTTTTAAATCCGCCTTCACCGCCGCGCAAGGGTGGGGAAATTATCAGCGGAGTAAAATCGGCCAGCGCACCACCGAAACCATCACCCTCAAACGCGGCACCCTCCGCCTGCGGAAATTTGAATGCGCCCTACCCACTAACACCCTTGGTTTTCTCGCCCAAGCCAAACGCAACGGCAGCACCACCACCGCCGTTTTCACGCTGACCGGTAGCACCCTGCGCTGCACCCTGCCTGCCGATCTCAATCTCGTGGTTGATGATACTTTCCAAATCATCCTCTTCACCTCCAGCCTCGCCGCCGCCACCGATACCGACAACGATGGCCTAACTGATTTGGAGGAAATCAGTGGCATCAACGATCCCGCCACAGTGAGCGATCCGCGTGGCAAGGTCACTAACGCAACGTCAGCCGACACCGATGGCGACGGCACTTCCGATGGTGTGGAAGCACGGCTCGGCACCAATCCACTCAGCGGCAGCGATTATTTCCAACCGCTTATCTCGCTTAACGCGACAGGCAAAGCCACGCTCACTTGGCCAAGCGCCACCGGCACCTCGTTCACGGTCGAGCGCAGCACGGCTCTCCTTGGCTGGAGCCAAATCGCCACCAACCTCGCCGGCCAGTCCGGCCATACGAGCTACACCGACACCGCCGCGCCCGGCGATGCCGCCCAACTTTTCTACCGCGTGCGCTTGGACTAATTGATGCCGCTTGAGCAGGTGAAAAACAAAGAAAACAGACATAATAAAAAATACCTATCCAAACAGCAAACCAAGTAGAGGAAGACCCTGGTTGGAGGAGTTCCGCAAGCGTAAATTACGTGCAAAGATTCCCGCGTGTCTTGGATCATTGGCGTTTGGAGCGTGGAGGTTTCTCTCCGGCGGATTGTTGTGGCCGTGTGGACGCGATTGTGATGTCTGTCGGTCAAGGTGCGTTGGCGACGACAAAGTCCACCAGTTCCTGGCAGTGAAAAAATCCGTCCCACATGTTATGCCCCTGACCGGGCACGATGATGAGTTGCATTTTGCCGCCGAGCGCTTCGTAGCGTTTGCGCAGTTCGCCGGAGTTCAAATCAAGTGGAACAGTCGAATCCTTGTCGCCATGAATCGCGAAAAACGGGACGCCTGCTTTGGCGAGCGGCCCGAGCCGGTCGATCGGATTGTGCTCCGCAAGCTTTGTGGCAAGTTCGTCCTTGCTCAGGTGGTAAGCCCCGCTTGCGTTTTCCACGCCGGGATAGCTGGCAATGTTGCACACCGGATAGATACCTGCGAATGCCGCGATCTTGGTGGTGTTTTCCGCAGCCCAACAGAGAGTCATCAGTCCGCCGCGGCTGCGCCCTAACATGATGGCCTTGGGCGCAAAGCCGCGCTTGCCGGTCAGCTCGTTGTAAAAGGCCGAGTAAATCGCCCGCCCATCCGGACTGCCGTAGGACTCACCGATGTCGATGCCCACAATGGCGATGCCGGCTTGGGTGAATCGCTCGAACATCCACTTTTCCTCGGCGCTCGGAAGGCCCGGGAGCGTCGGCGCATACCAGACCCAGGGCTGTGGCTTTTTCGCGGCCTTCGCGTCCGGAAGAATCACGAAGGCGGGGTGGTCCTGCACGAGGAACACCTCACCGGGAAGCGGCAGTGATTTCTGCGGTTCTCCGGCAGCGACGAGGAGTCGGGTGGAGGCGAAAAACGTCAGGCACAGTGAGCGAACGAGGTGGGTGGGTGTCATGGAAATGTCGGGTAGTTGGTTTTGGGCGAGGGATCGAGTTGGGGAAGGTCGGCATGATGGAAACTCAACGGGCAGGAAAACTCCAACTCTGAGTGGATCTTTTCAACGGGAACCGCCACGCATCAAGGCGGTCTGTTCGGAAGGTCCGTGGATGTTTGAGACTTGGAAGTTTCTCTCCGGCGGATTGTTGTGGGGGGGGTGGACGCGATCAGAATCCGTGGCGCACGGCAGTCTAACCTGAACCCCCGCTCGCCTTTTCCATCAGCCAGCTTCTCGACCGCGAATCCCGCGTTTCCGTCGCCTCCATCGTCACCGCAACCGGTGCCAGCCGCACCACTGTCAAGACCACCCTCTCCCGCCTCGTCAACGAAGGCCAGCGAGTGATCGCCTGCGTTTTTGCCCGCCCGCGCAAGTGGATCTATGAGGTCTTTCATAGCAGGCTGCTGAAGTGACACAAGGAATGACCCTGTCGACTCCAGATACACGAGGGCACGTAATTCACGTGGCTCGTTTGTCGGGACTGGTCCCAAAAAAACTTCGTAATTTTCTCGATGACGCCGGTTCCTTCACCCGCGTCGCGAAACCCACCCGACGCAAGACAGTCAGACTCCCGGTGAAATGACC
This sequence comes from Akkermansiaceae bacterium, assembly GCA_031371325.1. Classification (GTDB taxonomy): domain Bacteria; phylum Verrucomicrobiota; class Verrucomicrobiia; order Verrucomicrobiales; family Akkermansiaceae; genus Luteolibacter. The sequence continues at coordinate 7,251 of JANMJJ010000138.1, forward strand.
ATAAGTAGCCACGACACTCCTGTCGTGCCGCCAATGAAAGGCGAAAGCACCCTGCGCCAAGTTCCCCACTTTCTCCCCCCATTGGCCCGGCGGACAAGAGTGTCCACCCTCCGGTTGACGATTTCCTACCTCAACCGTATTCAAGGACTGTGGGCGTCTCGACCACATTCTTCCTCCTCAGACATGCGACTCTTCAATCTCCCCACGCCCACCACTTCCGCACCATGAAAAAGCCCGCCAAAGCCAGCATCGACACCGGGGAACCGTGGTGAACATCGTCACCCAAAACGAGGCGGACTACATCTGCCTCACCGACATCGCCCGTTTCCGGAATTCAAACTCTACCTCATCAAGGAATTCCAGCGCCTCAAGGACGAGGAAAACGACCGCCTCAAGCTCGATT
>JANMJJ010000163.1:0-3080 GCA_031371325.1 Akkermansiaceae bacterium
TTGTTCACCCGCATCCGCGAGGAACTCGGCCTCGCCTATCAGGTCGGAGCCACCCAGTTCCTCGGTTATGATGCCGGGCTGTTCACCTTCTACCTCGCCACCTCGCCCGAGCAAGCCGACCTCGCCCGCCGTGAACTGCTCGCCGAGATCGCGAAGATCGCCGCCCACGGCATCCCGGATGAAGCCTTCGACCGCGTCCGTTCCACCGTTCTCAGCGGCCTTGCCATCCAACAGCAATCGCCATCGTCCATCGCCCGCCACGTCGCCTTGGATCTCCTCTTCGGCCACCCAGCCGACGAACACCGCCGCCTCGCCGCCGCCTACCGTGCTCTAACCGCCCAACACGTCCGCGACATCGCCTCCCGCATCTTTTCCGTCGAACCGACCGTCGTCACCGTCCTCCCCGGATAGGCTCTTCCTAGAGCGTGAATCTGGAGCGTGCGATAGCAGGAACGTGGCTGACGCGTCTCGCGGCACACCGTTGCGGAGGCGTCTCGCCTCGCGCATTTTGGCGCATGGTCAGGACACGGTCCTTGGTGCCTTTTCCACCCCGCACGATGCGGCAAACTGAAATGCTCATCGCTCAGCCGATCCAGCTTGGCATGGAGCAGGGGGCGTAATTTGCCCGAATCGGGAGATTTTCGCGAATGGTCCGCGCGCTCCCGATGAAACCAGCCATCGCACTTGCCGGGCGACCGGTCCGCCGGTTACAACACGGCGTGGCCGGGAAAAACATCGTCTATTTCGATTTGGAAACGCAGCGCAGCTTCGGCGATGTGGGGGGATTTTCCCACAAAGCCAAGATGGGCGTGTCGGTCGGCGTCACCTACAGCACCGCCCGCGGAACCTACGAAATCTATGCGGAAAACGAGATGGAGAAGCTCGGCGAAGAGCTTGTCAGGGCGGATCTGGTGGTCGGATGGAACCACCTGCAGTTCGATTATCCGGTGCTCCAGCCCTACGTTTTTCACACGCTCGGCGAGCAAACGGTCAACCTCGACATGATGCTCGAGCTCGAAAAAATCGTCGGTTTCCGGCTCAAGCTCGACTCGGTGGCCTCCGCCTCGCTCGGCACCGGCAAGACCGCCGACGGGCTGGATGCGTTGCGCTGGTGGCAGGAGCACAAGAAATCCGGCGAGTTCGCCCCGCTCCGGAAAATCGCCGAGTATTGCGCGTTCGATGTGAAGGTCACCAAGTGCGTCCACGAATACGCACTCGCACACGGGCTGCTCAAATACGACGACAAGAGCGGTCGCATCGCCGAGGTCGCGGTGGACTGGAAATGATTACATCCAGCCGATCTGCGCCAAGACCTTGGTCACGGTGTAGATGAAAACAAGCGACAGAACGACGATGTAAATCTTCGTGGCGAGTTCGATGGAAGTACGGGTCATGGCGGAGGTCTTCTAGTTGGGCAGGTGGAGTTCGCCAAGGGAAATGCTTGGGCCACCCAAAAAAGCGAGTCCATCAGATCAGCAGCAGCGCCGCAATATTGGCGGTCACTTGATCGACAATCGAAGCCGGCGCTTTTCCCGCCAAGCTGACCCCGCACGATTTCCAATCGAGGGTTTTCAAATGATCCGACAGCGCGACGCCCTTAATCGTCTTGGTGGAAATGGCGACTTCAAACGGATAGCCTTTGGCCTGGCTGGTGATCGGGACCATGGCAGCCAGACCTGTTTTTCCGTTGTAAGCTTTTGGCGAAAGGACCAACGCGGGACGTTTCCCCGCCTGTTCTCTTCCCGCCTGAGGATTGAAATCCGTCCAGACGAGATCGCCTCTATCAGGAATGTAGGCTGCTTTTACCACGCCTCGTTTCCTTGAGGGCTGCCCCACTTGGTTCCCGAGTGAATGTTCTCGTCAGTGATGGCGGCACACATTTCCTCGATCTTCGATTGCCCGGAGGCTTTGCGGATGACGATGGAATCCTCGGAAACGTCAATTTCCACCTTGGTTCCGGCGCCAAGATGAATCGCCTTCACGACCGGTGCGGGAAGTAACAGCCCAAGGCTGTTGCCCCATTTTTTGAGAGTCACCGTGGTGGTTGTTGCACTCATGGTGATACGATGTATAACCTCCTGACCCATGTCAAGGATCACCGCCCGAAGGCTGCGGCCAGCGACGCGAGATCCGCCGGGGCGGCGCGGTCGGCGGTTAGAATGGCGGCTTTTTGCAGGGAGATGATTTCGGAAATCCCTTTGCGCGAGAGATCGAGCATGGCGGTCATTTCCTCGCCGGAAAACACAGCTTCCTCGCCGCTGCCCTGGATTTCCACGAACTCCGAGGTCTCGGTCATCACCACGTTGAAATCGACCGACGCGTCCTTGTCTTCCGGGAGTTCAAGTCGAGCACCGGCACACCCTGATAGACGCCGGCGGAGACGGCGGCGACGAGCTTCTTGATCGGGAACTGCTTGAGCTTGCCCTCGGCGAAGAGCTTGTTGAAGGTGATCGCCATCGCCACGCAACCGCCGGTGATGGAGGCAGTGCGGGTGCCGCCGTCGGCTTGGAGGACATCGCAATCGATCCAAACCGTGCGTTGGCCGACCTTTTTCAGATCGACGCAAGCCCGCAGCGCGCGGCCGATGAGGCGCTGGATTTCCGAAGAACGGCCGTCGAGCTTGCCGCGCGAAATGTCGCGCGGTTTGCGCTCGAGCGTCGAGTAGGGCAGCATCGAGTACTCGGCGGTTAGCCAGCCGCCTTCGACGCGTTGGGCGCGCATCCAGCGCGGCACGTCTTCCTCGATGGTGGCGGAGCAAATGACGCGGGTGTCGCCGAACGAGACGAGCACCGAGCCGGTGGCGTAGGGAGCCACGTTCGGGACGAAGGAAATCGGGCGGAGTTGGTCGGGCTGGCGGCCGTCGGGGCGAGTCATGCGGGGAGTGAAATCGACCGCCGCCTTCGCCGCAAGCGTGAAGCAACGAACCAGCCCTCCCCGCCCGCGCCAAGTTGGGATCCCGGTGGTCAAAGCACCTGAGGTTGACCCCACCCTTCGAAAGCTCCGGGAATCCCGTCTTCCCTCTTGTATAATCTCCTTGGAATTCCAATTCTCACGCCATGCCCGCAGTGCCCGAAGCCGAT
>JANMJJ010000185.1:0-40618 GCA_031371325.1 Akkermansiaceae bacterium
TCGTTATGATATTGCATGGGCGACAGTCCGCCATAGTCGAGGTCTATTTCAATCGTAATGGCTCGCAGCTTGGCGAGTGGCTTTTCCGGCACCACGAGGGTGATATCGACTAACTTCGCGTTGAGTACTTTGAGTGCGCGCGCGCCAAGATCGGCTCCTTCACCATTCAGCAAACGGTCATCAATCCGCACGTTCCAGCCTTCGACATTGCGATTCGTGTAGGCGGTGGGAAGTGCTGGCTTTTCTGCGGCAAACGCGGCGGTGCCGCAGAGGGCAAGGATAGGAACGAGGATGGTTTTCATGGTCTAATTTTTTGGGATTCGGTTGAGCGTATAATAGGCGGCGTCATGCAAGAGGGACTCACCATTGCGCCCGCGCACACCGGGAAGGTGAAGTTCGTGGACGTGTCCGGGGACGAGATGATCCACGACTAGGCGGACCCCGAGGCCGTCATCGCTAACGGTGGCGGAGGTGATGCGTTGATCGGCTTGCTCGAGTTCCGGGCTGCCGTATTCTTGGTGATAGTGGTGGGTGAAGGTCTCCAGCGTGTAGCTGTCAGGATTCGCTGCGGTGGCAGGGTCCACCGGGGCGGTGAAGCGCAGATCAAAGCCGTCGGGCGTGACCCGCATGGTCTTGACTTCGAATGGCAGCTTACCGGTCCAGTCGAGACGTTGCATCGCATTTTCCGCGAGTCCGCGGACCGGCCAGCCGCGCTTGCTGCCGCCGACGAAGATCTGGCCTTTTTCGGTGATCGTGCCGCCGATGATGCCGGTGCTCAGGCCCTGGCGGAAGGGGAAACAGGCACCCTGATAGACGCCGTCCACTTTTTCCAGATCCGCACGCATGATTAGGCTGAGGGTATAGTCCGAAACAAACATCTGTCCGGCGAAGGGGCCGAACTTACCGCCCGATTGATCGAGCATGATGGCAGTGGCGCACTGGCCCATTTTTTTGTAGGGGAAGATGACCGCCGCCGGAACGAGTTGGGGAATACGTGCGGCGTCGAGGTAGTAGCGCGAGTCCTCCGTATCAGTTGGCTCGGCAGGGCGCGGTCCCATGTTCGGCGCAAGGCTGTACCAAGGAAAGCTGATGGGGTGCCCCATGAAACCGCCGGGGCGGAGATGCTTCAACGAACACGCGCCATTCCACGGCCCTTGGTTTTCTGTGTAGAAGGCATCGCCCTCCAGATTGAAGCCGACCCCGGCGGGACTGCGCAGGCCGCTGCACATCGCCTCCCAGCGCCCGTCGGGGAAATGCCTCAGCGCCCACCCGCGGAACGGCACCTCGGAAGTATAACTTCCGGTTAGACAGTGGGTGGTCCAGATCGCGCCGTCCTTGTCGAAGCCGTTGGAGCCGAAGGTGAATTCATGCTCGCCGCTCCAGCCCCAGGCGTCGCTGACGGTTTCAAACCGGTCTGCTAGACCATCGCCATCGGTGTCGCGAAGACGGGTGACTTCGCTCTGCTGGGTGGCATAGAGTACGCCGTCCCGCCAAGCGAGGCCGAAGACTTCGGTGAGACCGGTGGCGAATAATTTCCACTGCGGAGCCGGTGGCTTGGCATCGTGGCCGGTGGCGAAATAGATCTCACCGCGCCGTGTGCCGACGGCGAGGCGGCCATCGGGCAACGACAACATGCTGCCTGCTTCCACCACCGCGCCGGAAGGCAGCGGAATATCGGTGATACTATAGTAATCGGGTTCGCGATCGTTGGCGACGAGTTCGGCGAGGTCGTCGGTGTTGATGTTCTGCGCGAGATCCGCCGGTTTGACACCGGGCCGATAGCCACCGAAGTCGCTCTTCTTCGGCGCGTAGATTCCCACTTGTTTGACGTCCGACTTGGCGGGAATCTGATCCTCCAACCCGACGCACCAGTAACAGGCGTTGACGAACATCCGGCGCACACCTTCTTCCTTGAAATCGTCGCCATATCCCATGGTGGTCGTAAACACGCGTGCCGCCTTGCCCGCAGTGCCCGTGAACGTCTTGGTCCACGCGATCGGGACCGGCGGCTTGTCGGCGTCCGGTTTATCATCCGGACTCAGCCCGACCAGCGGCTGACCCATCACCAACGGCCGGCTGTCCCCTTCAAGCGCCGTGACCTTGTAGGCATGGCAAGGCCCCCAGATCGAATCGACTCCACGCAGGATCGGATGATCCTTCATCTCCGGCACCACGATGCCCCGCGTGCTCTCGGTGCGATAACCGCCGTAGTGATCGATCCACGTCTCACCGAGGATCTGACGACCGAAGCCGCCGGGGAACTCCTTGCTCGGGCCGCGCCAGCCCCATTCGGCAAACCGGTCCTTCGGAAATTTATCATAACTGAACGCATGAGTCGCGGTGCGCACCCCGATGACCGGACGCCCCGAGTTCACATAGTCCACGAATTTCGCCATCTGGTCTTCAGGCAGATGCCGGAAGCGGGTGAACACCACCATCAGGTCCGCCGTCTTCAAGGCGTCAAGACCGGGGATGTTATTGTCCACTTTGGGGTCGATCTCGCCGGTCTGGGGATTGACGGCGAACAGCACGGTGCATTGAAAGCCATGTCGCCGGGAGAGAATCCGGGCCATCGCCGGCATGGATTCCTCCGAGCGGTATTCCTCGTCGCCGGTGACGAATACGATATGCTTTCCTTTGCCGGGGCCGTTTCCTCCCTTGTACGTCAGCCACGGTGCATCAGCCGCCCGAGCGGCTGAAAAGCAGGCGACACAGAACACCGTTAGAATCGCGAAGGCGGATTTACCAAACATAGTCGATTTCAAGTTGGGCGTTCGGTTGGGCAAAGCGGACGGGAACCAGCAACTCCATCTGCCCGCCCTTGCCGCGGGTGAATGACTTGCCGCCACCCTGCACGGTGATGGTTAGTTCGTCGTCGAGCCGCCATGCATTGTCTCCGGCAGAAGCAAGTTTGCCTACCGCAAGGCGGAAATAGAGTCCGCCGGGCGGAGGGCCGGCAAACGTCATCGTCCGGTGCAAACCGGATTGGCCGGTGGCTGAAATGAAGTCCTCGACTTTCATAACGCGAAAGGCATAGAGCAGGGTCGGGCGCTTGAGAGCATCTACCTGATAGCCGGAAAACTTCATTCCGAGGGCCTTGCCCGTTTCCGTCGGCCAAGGTGATTTCTCGTCGGCCAGAACCGCGAATGGCGAGCCGTGCGGAAAGAGGCTGATATCGGTGCCAAGCGGGCGGATGCTGCCCATTCCCTGGGCGCTCCAGTGTGCGGAGGCATCGAGAAAGCGGCCGCGCCAGATATAGGCAAGCCGCGCGTCCTCGGCATCAAAAGCGGCATTCACCTGACCGGGATAACCGGTCGCGATCCCTCGGAATCCAGCTTCCCACAATTTCCCGCGATACACCACCGACTCGCCGCCGACGACGATTTCCATATTCTTGCGGCTCAGGCCTTCGGGGAATTTCGTCTGCGCCCCGTCGGCGAGATAGGTCCAAAGCGCGGCGTGCTGGCGGTCGGTATCACCATCGAGCAGGGTCGGAAGGAGGCTGCGTCCGTTAGGCCAAAGTCCCGGCATGCGGGTGCCTAGTTGAAAAGCGTTAGGATCGCGGAGAAACCGGCGGAACCAATCCTCATTGAGCCGTCCGGGAGTGGTGGTGAGATCGAGCACCTGCATGGAATGCGCGGGTTGGCGGTTGAATCGATGGCACGCGATGCACGAGAGTCCGTCGGTGCCGACGAGCTTCCGCCCGGCTTCGCGCTGCGCCTCCGGCGTGTCGGCCACCGGCGCGACAGGCTGGGCGTGGCGGTCGAGCGTGACGAACAAATCCGCCAGATGGCCGACGTTCACCGCGCCGAATTGTGGCATGCGGGTATTCAGATACGGTCGGACGGCGGCACCTTCGCCGAGGACCGTCCGCAGCCATTCCGGGCGCAATTTATCCCCCACCCCATCGAGGTTCGGGGGAACCCGGCCTTGATCCCCGAGGTCATCCACGTTCGAGGTGAAGAACGCGCCGCGCTCCAGCGAGATGCCTCCGGCACCGGCGCGGACATGACACGACAGGCAGCGGAAAGATGTCATAGTCAGTGCCACGCGCTGCTGCGGCTCGGGTGAAGCATCGCCTGCTTTCGTTAGTACTTTGCGAAGTGCTTCACGGCTCTGGGCACCGAGGTGGAAATCGGGTGCTGCCCCGGCGGGCTGTTCCGCAAGACAACCGCGGGTGACGCCCATTGTTGTTAGATCGGGCAATTTCCGCGCCGCCGATTTGCCTTCATGGCAGGTGGCGCAGTTGAGTGAGTTGTATAGCAAACGTCCTTGTGCCGCTTTCGCCGGATCCACCGTGAAGACCGGGATCTCAACCGTTGGCTTCGCGACAGGTTCGCGTTCGTTGCTCAGCAGCGCGGCAGGGATCGCTTCCCTGTCGAATCCGGGGCCACTCCATTCCACCGCCAGCGCGGGTTCATCCTTTCCTCGCTGCACATAGTCGAGCTTCAGTTCATAACGCCCCGGCAGCAGATCCAGCGCGTATTTATCATCGACCTTCTCGGTTTCCCAACTCTCTTCACCGAGTGCCCAACGACCGCCGATAGAGAGGCGGCTGGCACCTGTCGCCTTGAGGAAAAACGTGTATTCGCCGGCCTGCTTGAGGTTCAGCCATGTGGTGATCCGTAAGGCCGCGCCGTGGTCACGCATCGGTCCTTCGAGCGTGAGTCCGGTGGCAGGAGCGGTCCGCGCGACTTCGGCGGAATCCAGATTTTCGAGGGAACGAATCCGCCCCCGATAGTAAGCCACCTCGGCGGCGGCCGGCAAATGCGTCTCGCGCAAAAGATAGTGCGCCACGTCTGCGGCCTCGCCCTCCGTGAGGTGCATGGCCGGCATCCGACCGGATGGCCGGGTCGCGAGCGGGTCTAGCAGGAATTTTTTCAGCCCGTCAAACGCCCACTTGTCCACCATCACCGGCAATGACACGGAGTCCGGGGGAATCGCCGCGCCGTTTTGCGGCGCATGACACGCCACGCAGCCGACGCGATGATAAAGGCTCTCACCGCGGGCCACCGCCGCCCTGTCCGGCATCACCCGGCGGAAGGCGGGCTTTCCTAACGAAACTAGATAGTGGGTCAAGGCCTCGGCCTGCCCCGCGTCGCCGTGCAGCAGATCCGGCATGGTGGTGCCCGGCAGCATTGCCTGCGGCGAAGCCAGATAGCGCTGGAGCCACTCCGCGCTCACCCGGCTGCCGACATCCGCCAGCCGTGGCGCGGCGGCGGGGGAAATCCACTTTGCCTGGCTCTCCGACGGCGCATGACAGGCGACACAATTCTTTTCGCCGAGAGCGACCACTCCCGCGACGTCCTCCGCCGCTTGGAGCGGCAGAGAAATCAGCGCGAACACTGCACATAATCGAGCTGCCGGCTTTGAAAAATGGATGATCATTGGCGGCAGCTCATTTTAACGCAGAATCGAGTTCTGCCTACGACGCGTTCAAACGGGTTATTGCACGATCACGACAGGTTTCCCGAGAATTTCCATCCGTGGCTTGATTCCGAGGCCAGGCTCGGTGCTGGCGGCCATGAAGCCATTGACCCGCTGAGGTGCGCCCTCGGCGGTGCTGACGGTGACGTAGCTGTTGAAGTCGGTGCTGGTGAAACGGAATTGCTCCGGCGTGCTATGCGCGAGGTGCGCAATGGCCGCAGTGGTGATGTCTCCGCCCCATGAATCTTCTAAGGTCATCGCGATACCCATCGTCACGCACAGATCGCGTGCTTGCTTGATTTTCGTGAGTCCACCGAGCTTGCTGATTTTCAGGTTCACCAAGTCCATCGCGAGGTCGCCCTTGGCACGCAGCAACATGTCGAGATTGTCGATGTTTTCATCCATGACAAATGGATGGTCGGTCTGACGGCGGACTGCGAGGCACTCCTCGTAGCTGAGACACGGTTGCTCGATATAGACATCCAAATCGCGGACCGCGCGGACCACGCGCACGGCTTCGTGCTGGGACCAACCGGTGTTCGCATCGGCGACGAGCCGTTCACCCGGCTGCATTTCCGCCGCGACAGCGTGGATGCGGGCGATGTCCGTATCCGGATCGCCACCGACTTTGAGTTGGAACCGCGAGTAACCTTGCGCCCGATAGCCAGCGACCTTCGCCGCCATTTCCTCCGGCGACTCTTGGGAAATGGCGCGGTAAAGCCGGATGTTTTCGCCGTAGCGGCCACCCATGAGCACGCAGACCGGCAGTCCGGTGGCTTGGCCGAGGATATCCCAGCAGGCGATGTCAATGCCGCTCTTCACATACGGATGCCCCTTCAGCGCGGCGTCCATGAGAAGATTGAGTTTGCCCAATTCGCGGGGATCTGAGCCGATGAGATGCGGGCCAAGCTCTTTCAACCCGGCACGCACGCCTTCGGCATAGGCCGGTAGATAGAAAGGGCCAAGCGGACATACTTCGCCATAACCAACAAGACCGTCATCGGTTTCCACCGCGACGATGGTGCTGTCGAAAACGGTCACGGACTTTCCACCGGACCATTTGTAGGTGGTTTCATGCAGCGGGAGATCGACTTGATAGGCGAGAATTCGGGTAATTTTCATGAGATGATTGGAAGCGGGTTTTAGATAACTATAGATTTAGAATTGAAGGATCATTGACAATTTCACTCGGGGAAAATCCAGCGGCTGTCGAAGGCGGGAATCTTCTCGCCGTGTTGGATTTTCCAATACTTGTCCACGTAGAGTTCCACGCCTTTCTCATAGCTGAGATCCGGCTTTGAGTTGCGTGTCCACTTGAGGTCGAGTTGGCGGGCATCCGCAGGCAAGTCGAGCACCCGGCCCTTCGCTGCCACCGGCTTGCCATCCACCGTCGCCGACTTGAGATCGACGAACCACGGGATGTGGAATTTCAAGCTCTCCGGGGCCTTGCGCCACTGGCAGTCGAAGCTCACCTTCGCGCCGTCCGCTGTGGAGTCGATGGTGTAGGAAAGCGCGCCGAAATCCGTCGGCGCTTTTTTCACGCGGACGCTGCGACCGGCTTCCAGCCACAGCGGTGATAGTGCGGACGCCAGATGAAGAACCGGGGCCTGCATATCTTCACGGACCAGCATGTTCCGGAAGCACTCATTGAAGCGGGCGGCACTCCAGCCATGCGGTGGATAGTTGTTATGGAAGTTCCGATCGCGCCACGCCCAGACATCATATTCGAATCCGGTCTGGGTGCTGCCGGTGTGGACGAGATAGGAGTAAAAATCCGTGATCACCTCGCGGTCCATTCCCAGCGACAGCAAGGTCTGGATGACGTTGAAGGTTTCATAGTGATGGACCACCGTGTGCTCCGGCTGCGACCAATCGACACCCTTCGCTTCCTTTGCTTTGCGGACTTTATAAGCATTGTGCTCGTAGGTCATGATTCCCTCCTGATAGGCGAAATCACGGACGGTCTTGACGGTGTTCATCACCATCGGGTCAGCAGCGGAAATGACTCCGAACGGATAGACGCCGCCCGAAGCGTTTTCCCAATCCATCCCGGCGAGCGGATCATCGAGACCCGGCGGAATGTAGCCGCCAGTCTTCGCGGTGATCTCCTTAAGATGGGTGTCAAATTTAGCGAAATAGGCATCATACAGTTTTTCAAATCGCGCGGCGTCATCATTCTTACCGACCGCCTTCGCCAGCTCCACGGCATCCTTCAATCCGCGCAGCACCCAGAAACTATGGCCGGTGTAGTGGCCGTCGATCCGTTCATTATCATAAGGCCCGGCGACCGGCCACAAACCCCACGGATCCTTGGCTGTCTCCGCTTCCAATTTCTCGATGTGTCCGGGCACGAGCGGATAGACCCGCTCCGCAAAGGCACGATCCCCGGTGACACGATAGTGCGCGGCCAAGGTCCACAAGGCTTGGCCCCATGCGTCCGGATGAGTCGTCCGCAGGCCGATGAGCTTGCCTTGCTCGTCTTTGAGCAAAACATACTCAAGGCATTCTGCGGCCACTTTCGTCAGGCCCAACATATCATAAGTATGAATGATGAATGCCGCGTCCCGTGAGAAGAATTGATTATACTGGACGTCGCTGACTGTCTGAATCCAGGTCTTGCCATCTTCCTGCAAGTCGCGGGCCATGAGATCATACATGAGCGATGCTTTGTGCATCTCCATGACTTTCTTCTCCGGCACTTCGAAGATGGTCTCGGGATGCAGTTGCTTCTCCCAGAATTGCGTGCTGCGGGCGAGATAGTGGTCAAACTTCGCATCCGCCACTGCCTTGACCTGCTCCGTGCGATCATCCGCCACCGGCACGAAGGGGATCGTGACATCGACCGATGCCGACTTGCCGGGAGCCAGCTCGATCACAAACTCGAATGGCTCGCAGTTGGAGGGCGCTTCGATCACCTTCCAGCCTGAAGCATCGGGCTGATAGTGCCAAGCTAGGTGTTTGCTGTCGGTGCGGTGGACTTCTCCGCCGTTCATCACAGTCGTCGGTTCCCAGATCTTCCACGGCTGCCATGTCGCCTGGTCCATGAAGCGATCCACCCACCACATTGGCTTGGTGTGATCAAACAACGGCTGACGCCAGGCACCCTCGATCTCGTAAACCCGCGCACCGACCGCCACCCGCTGCGGCTTCTGACCGGGATTGGTGGCGGTGATGCGGCAGAAACCTAACAAATTCCCCTGTGGATCAAGTCCGGCCGGCGCGGCGAAACTCTTCACGCGGTATTCGATCCCGTCGATGACCGAGCCATAATTGATCACCGGAAGACTACCTTGATCGAGCGTCCGCATCCGGCTATTCAAGCGCTTCAGCGGCGTCCCGGCCCAAACCGTTAGCTCACCCCAGAACGAACTGTAAGCACCATCGCCCGTCAACTGGAACGCCTTCGGTGAGTCCATGAAGCCGATGGCATCGCTCGGCGTCAGGAAGTAATTGAAGGGGCCTTGCAAATCGCGGGTCCGCTCGTCCACCCGTGGATCATGAAGATTAGTCTGCGCGTGCGCGGTGGAAAGGCAGCAGGACAAGGTGGCGATTACCAACTGGCAGCCGCCAAGGAGGGTTGAAGCGTGTGAATTCATAAATGTGTTAGACTGACTGGTTTGGAGGAGTAGCCACGATTTGAGTGGCTTGCCGCGCGCGTTTTTCGTTTTCAGCGAATTTCCGAAACCATCTGCCGTAGGCCCAGATTAGGCCAGCGGAGAGCACGCCGAGGCCTGCGAAGATCAGCCACGGCAACCCGACTTGGTGCGTGTCGTAAAGCGTCTGGGTCAGAGCCGCCGGAGTCTTGCCGGTGAACTCGACCAACTTTTGGAATGCCTCACCAACCGGTAGCACGGTCTCGGTGACCTGGGCAGGGTCCATTCCGTTGGCAACCAGCATTTTCCTGGCCAGCACGTCCTTCTCGGAGAATAGATGATAGAGTTGCGGCCCGAGTTTCCCCTCTAGGGTCTGGCCAACCAAGATCGGCACCTGCGAAAAACCGATCCACATCGCCTTCTTGTCCGACGGCGCGATATTGCCGAGAAACTCGCTGAATTTCGGACTAGCGAGCATTTCTCCGATACTGAAGACGACCATCCCCGCGACGCAGAGCCATGCGAGATTGGACATGCCGATGAGGGTGAGGGCGGCCACCACCAGAACCGTGCCGATCAACAGGCTGGTCGTCGCCCGCATCCTAGCGCTGAGGCCGGCAAACAGGAAACAAGTGAGCATGATCAGGCCCGAGTTGATGTTTACGATGCCCTCGGGCTCGATCGTCAGACCGTCCGCCTTCATCCCGAGCAGGAAATGGGCGATGCTATTGCGGGTGCCGTCGGCCCCGAAGAGGGTGTTCACGATCGCTCCCGTATCGACCCAGTCCTCGACGTATTTCGGGAGCACGTCCCAAATCATCGGAAACATGAACCACCACAGCGAGAAGATGAGCAGATAGAGATAGAGGTGGGGTTTCCTGAGTTCCCGCAGCGACTCGCGGATCAGACTCGTTTCCCGGACCGCGCCGGACTTCACCATGGCACGGCGTGCGAGCCGGGTCTCGATGCCCGGCTCCTTGTAGGTCAGGAGCAGGAGCAGGTTTAGACAGATGAAAGCGGCGTTGGTGTAGAAGACCCAGGACCACGCCGTCTGGCGCATGTGCAGGGCGATCAGCGGCCCAATCCAACCGCCGATGTTCACCGTTTGATAGAAGACCCCCCACGCCACCGAGCTGTTGCGGCGGTTGGTGGCTAGGATCAGCGTGCCTTGGATGCCCGGCTTGAAGACGGCGGTCCCGAGGGCCAGAAACATCGCCCCGGCGAAGAAGCCCCAATAGCTGTGAAACCAAGCCATCAGCAGATAGCCGAAGCACTTGAGCAGGGTGGAGACGAAGATGGTCTGCTTGTAGCCATGGCGGTCCGAGATTCCGCCGGTGAAGATCGCTCCTCCCATCTGCACCAGATACCAAGTGAAGCTCAGCCAGCCGAAGGTGGCCATCGTCTCCCCCAGTCCGCCCAAGGATTTGGCCCGGGTCACGTAGATCGTGGAAACCGTCCGCACGCCGTAATAAGCCAGGCGCTCGATCATCTCCATGCCACCGACCACCCAGAACACGTATCCCAAGCTCCCCAGCGCGGCCCACAGCCCGAGTTGCTTGACGTCATCGAGCGTCGTCTCGTTGCGGTCTTCCTGAGGATCGGGCTTCTGGCTCATGGGTGTGCGGTTGCGGTAAGGGATGTCGTCATTCCGGCCCTAAATCGTGCGGACCTCCAACCGGCTGGCTGGATGACTTTCATCGAAAGATGCGATACCGGGTTGAACAATTTCCGAGCGCAGCGTATTCGTCCGGGGCAATTCTGTCTTGGCGTGGAAATGCATGACACCATGAAAATCAGCACAACCGCCGCCCTTCTCTCGACCGTGTCTCACGCGCTTGGCGAGGTGGACATGAGGATCCTCGAGCAACTTTTCGACCACATGCCGGATACCGCGTTTTTCATCAAGGACACCGCCGGTCGCTACCTCGCGATGAACGATTCGCTCGTCGAGCGCCACGGCCTGCGCAGCAAGTCGCAGTTGCTCGGCCGCCGCCCGTGCGATGTGTGTGCCGGTGACTTCGGGCGCATTCCCGCCGAACAGGACGCCTACGTACTCACAACCGGACGCCCCATCGTCGAGCGGCTCGAACTGCAGTGGTATTTGCCGCAGAAGCCGGTCTGGTGCTTGACCACCAAGCTTCCGCTTCGCGACTCCGCCGGTCTGGTGAGCGGCATTATCGGCATCTCCAAGGACGTGAGATTGCCGATTCCCACCAAGGAAATTCCGGCTGGAGTCGCGGCGGCGCTGCGGCGGTTAGAATCGGGATACGCCGAACCCCTCACCCCTGCCGAACTGGCCGACATCGCCGGATTGCCAGCCGCTCGATTTGCCCGTCTCACCAAACGGATCTTCGGCATTTCGCCCCTCCAGTTAATTACGAAAACGCGGATCGCCGCCGCCTCGCGCCTACTGCGGGAAACCGACCGGCCCGTCGCCCGGATCGCGCTGGAATGTGGTTTCTACGACCACAGCGCCTTCACCCGCGCGTTCCGCGCCGTCACCAGCGTGACTCCGACACAGTTTCGGGCTGGCTGACCTCTGCAGCGCGGCGTTCGGTCCGAACTCCACCTCGGTCTATCATTGGCATTGATGTGAATCCGAGAGCAATGAGTTCGTATAGACCCTTTGCCAAAAATAATGCACCCCTGTGTATGCTACTTATGCACCGTCGCATAGTGGCCGCAGATAGACCGCTTACGATATCGGAGCAAGAACATTGTGATCCCGTGAGGCCTGACCCCATTTATGACCCCATTTATGCCGGCTTCGGCTGGGAAGGCCAAGGAGAAATCACCACCGCGGAACAATGGACCGCCTACCTGAAAAACTTCGCAGCCAAGTTCATCAAAGCGCCTTATGCCGATCCTTCGTTCAAGGTTCACACGCTCGATGTGCCAGCCGAAAAACCGGCGGCTCCCGCGCCTGCGCCGGAAGTGATCGCGCCGAAAGCCGAATGAGTGTGACGCGGCCTCGCGGTTTAAAACCAGCTCACCTCAAAAATCATGAAGCCCGGCGTCGGAGAATCCATCGCATGCTCGCTATTCCTACGTAGGGTCAGGCCTCGCGGATTCACATGATTGGTCTTGTGGTGGTGATTTTCATCGAAGGAGTTTCGCCAGCTCGTTTCTCTTTCCTGCCAGAGTTTGATCAGGGTGGCCAGCGAAAATCATCCGGCTGACCGAGCTGGGGTACCCCGTGGCTAGGCGCGAAGCCATGGGGCTGGTCGCCCGCGAACACATCCGCCGTCATTACACCTTGGAGCGGATGACTGCGAACTATCAGGCACTATTGCGCCATGACTTCGGCAAGGAAGCGACGACGAGTTCGTAAGAATGGTCAATGAGTTCGCGGACGAGTTTGGCGGGGAGCGAGCCGTCGAGCACCAGGGTGTTCCAATGGCGCTTGTTCATGTGATAGCCGAGGATAATGGCTTCATGTTCGTCGCGCAGGGCGAGGGTACACTCGGGATCGCACTTGAGATTGATGCGTGCCGGAAACTCATCGGGCACGGTGAGCGCGAACATTTTCCTCCCACCTTGAAAACGAGCACATCGGGCCGCCTCAGAATGGCGTCGTTTCCTCGGCACCGGGTTTGGTTAAAAAATGTTCGATGGCGTCGGGCAGGTTCATGGTGGCTTGAGGTGACACAGGCATCAATGCCTGTGTCACTCGTTTTTGGGCTTTTGATCCACGCGTCAAGGAAGAGAAGTGATCTGCTTTTTCTGAAAGATGCGGCCCATTCCTCCTTGTATGGATGCGGTTCCTCACTAATTTTGCCGCCATGCTTCGGAAATCCACAGTCGCCGCCCTATTTCTCTCAACCTGCGCCAGTTCTCATGCGGAGATCGGCGTGGCGCAAGTCGCAAAGGGATTCGACCGCCCGGTGTGGGCTGGTGTCCCGAAAGGCATTCAGGGAAAACTCTGGGTGATGGAACAAGGCGGCCAAGTCTGGATCGTGGACGAGAAGACCGGCGAGCGTGAAAAGGAGCCGTTTCTCGACGTCCGCCAGGATGTGACGCGCAAAGGCAATGAAGAAGGGCTACTCGGACTGGCCTTCGCACCGGATTTCCTCAAGAGCGGGCGCTTCTATGTGGACTACACCGACAATGAAAATCAGACGCGGATCGTTAGATTCACTTCGGAAGACCGGAAAACCACTCGTCATTCCACCGAGGAAATCATCCTGAAATACCCGTCCGAGTTTGAAAACCACAATGGCGGATGGCTTGGATTCGGCCCAGACAACATGTTATACATCGGCAACGGCGACGGCGGTGCCGGCAATGACCCTAACAAACATGGCCAAGCGCTGGATACCTTCCTTGCGAAGATTCTCCGCATTGATGTTTCGCCGAAGACCGGATACAGCGTTCCCGCCGACAATCCCTTTTTGAAAAAGAAAAATGCCAAGCCCGAGATCTGGGCCTACGGGGTCCGCAATCCATGGCGTTGCTCCTTCGACCGCGAGACCGGTGATTTCTGGATCGGCGATGTCGGCCAAAACAACTGGGAGGAAATCGACTACATGCCCAAGGGCAAAGCCTCCGGTGCGAATTTCGGCTGGAGATTGCGTGAGGGAGATAAAGAAACACCGGCCAAAGAAGTCGGCGGGCCACCTCCTAACAACGTCATCGAGCCAGTCTATGTTTACACCCACGGCGGCGGGGAAAAGGAAGGTTTCTCGGTAACCGGCGGCTACGTCTATCGGGGACCAATCAAGGAACTCCAGGGCCGCTATGTTTTCGCGGACCACCAGAATCCACGGATCTGGTCGTTCGTGTTGAAGGGCGGGAAGACCTCCGATTTCAAGGACCATACCAAGGAACTCCAGCCGCAAGGCGGACGGATCAACCTCATTCCCTCATTCGCCGAGGACAACGACGGCAACCTGTTCATCGTGGATATGACCGGACCAATCTATCGCATCGTTGGCCGTTGATTTCGAATCACGCGGTGCTTGGCAAGGCCGCCGCGCCATTTGAATCCCGGATCAGGATCCTAAGGTTCCGGTGGCCGCCGTCGAGATGGGGGTCTTCCGCGAGCACTTGGTCCGCAATTACCCGCGCCTCCCGCAGCAAGGCGGTATCGGCCAGGAAATCGGCGAAGCGCAGCTCCGCCAAGCCGCTCTGCACGGTGCCCAACACATCACCAGGACCGCGCAGGCGGAGATCGGCCTCGGCGATTTCGAAGCCGTCGGAAGTTTGCTCGAGGACCTTGAGTTTTTCCATGGCCTCGGGGTTCTTGCCGTCGGTTAGAAGGATGCAATACCCCTTGTGCCCGCCGCGGCCGATGCGGCCGCGGAGCTGGTGAAGCTGGGCGAGGCCGAAGCGCTCGGCGTGATGGAGGATCATGACGCTCGCATTTGGCACATCCACGCCCACCTCGATGACCGTGGTGGAGACCAGTGCGGCGATCTCCCCTTCGCGGAAACGGCGCATCACGGCTTCCTTTTCGTCAGGCCGGAGCTTGCCGTGGATCAATCCGACCTGATGCGCAGTTAGTCGCTTCTGCCACTTTTCAAAAGCTGCGGTGGCGGACTCGGCCTTGAGTGTTTCGCTTTCCTCCACCAAAGGATAAACGAGATAGGCTTGGCGGCCTTGGGAGAGCTGGTCTTTGACGAATCGGGTGACATCCGTTTGTTTCGCCGAGACTCTAACTGCTGTGATGATCTTGCCACGCCCGGGAGGCTTTTCATCCAACAGGGAAACATCGAGGTCGCCGTAAATCGTCATGGTCAAGGTCCGCGGGATCGGGGTGGCGGTCATGACAAGCACGTCCGGCACCACCCCTTGGCGGATGAGCGAGGCACGCTGCGCAACACCGAACTTGTGTTGTTCATCAATCACCACCAATCCGAGATCGCGGAAGGAAACCGAATCATAAAGCAAGGCGTGGGTGCCAATGATGATCTGGGGATCGCCTTCGATCTCGCGGTGGTTGATTTCATCCCGATTGCCGGTGCGCAAGGCAACGCGGATTCCTAACGGTTCGAGCCAGCGGCGGAAGGTTAAATAGTGCTGCTCCGCCAGAATCTGCGTGGGTGCCATCAACGCGGCTTGGCAACCGGAGTCGATGGCCAACAACATGGCCGCCATGGCGACAAAGGTTTTCCCCGAACCAACGTCGCCTTGCAGCAGGCGGTTCATCGGCCGGGCAGTCCGCATATCGGCGAGGATTTCCCTGATGGAACGTTTCTGTGCACCGGTTAGATCGAACGGCAGGCTGGTGTAAAACCGCTTTAGAAAGAAAGTGCGCCTGCCCAGCACACGCCCGGTTTGCTCGCCATGGCGGGACCGCCTCCAGACCGCATTGAGCTGCAGGGCGAAGAACTCTTCGAGCGCGAACCGTCGACGTGCGGTCTTCGCTTGTTCCATCGACTCCGGGAAATGCACGCCCTTGAACGCCTGCGCCCGCGTCGAGCTGCCATCCACGTCGTAGATTGCGTCAAGAGTCGATGGGTCGGTTTGCAGCAGTAACAGATGGATGATTTCCCTCAAGCGGCGCTGGGCGATGCCGGAGATGTTTCTGAAAATGGGGACGATCCGCTCAAGGTGGATGGATGCCTCATCATCGTCGCGGAGAATCTCGAATTCGGGATGGTCGATGATCAGGCGTCCGTTTGATTCCTTGACCTTTCCATAAATACTCACCTCATGCCCGACGGCGACGAGCTTCTGGATGAACGGCATATTGAACCAGCGGCAGGTGATTTTCCCTGAGCCGAATACGCCACCGGAGCCATCCATGACAATCGCTTCATAGTAACCCCGACCGGGTCCGAAATGCTTGAGTAAAGCATCGATCACCGTGCCGCAGAGACATACGGCCTCCGGTGATGCCTGATTGGGAAAGACATCGAAACGCCGCCGGTCCTCATATCGCTTGGGGAAATGTTCCAGCACCTCCGCCGCCGTGTGGAAACCGGCAGCGGAAAATGCCGTCACTTCCCTAGCAGGAAGTAGCGGCAGGGACGCCAAATCGTTTCGGGCGGAAAACACTTCGGAGTTTCTATCGATTTGACCGGAGCTACGACGGCGGTAATCCGGCGAGTTTTTGAAGATAGGTATAACTGTAGATTCCGGTGGAATGTCCATCTCCCCAGAAAAGCTGGATGGCGTAGCCGCCCACCGTTTCAAACTTTTGAAGCTCGTAGGCATTCCTCCCATGCTCGACGCGGGGACGAATCACGCGGCCCATGGCATCCGGTTCGCCTTGGCAAGCGGCACAAGGACAGGCACGACGAAGCATGGGAAGAGCCAGGTAAGCTTCAAATCCATCGGCAAACGATAGGGCAAGCTCGTTGCCGATGACGGTGGCGTTTTCCAGAATCAATGTCATGGGGAAGATATGTCCTTATCCGAGTTCGCCGTCCACCCGATAGCACCGTTTCCCAAAAATCGCGGATCCCACGCGGACATGGGTGGCCCCTTCCTCAATGGCCACCTCGAAATCACCGCTCATCCCCATGCTGAGCGCGGGAAGCTTCACGCCGAATTCGGTTTCCAAAGCATCGCGCGTTTCCCGGAGCGAGGCAAACCACGACCGGGCGGATTCCGCATCAGGTCCAACCGGAGGAATGCACATCAAGCCGATGATCTCAAGCCGTCCCAATGTTAGAAGGCTCTCCATTCCGGCACGCAATACTTCCTGCTCAAATCCTCCTTTGGATGCCTCCTTGCCTAGATTGACCTGTAGGAATATCTTGGGGAAGAGTCCGAGTTCCCGGGCGATCTCATCGGCGAATTGCGCGAGCCTGAGTGAATCGATCGCATGGATCACCTCAAAGTTTTGAAGCAATTTGCGGACTTTGTTGCGCTGGACCCGACCAATGAAATGCCAATGCAAGGAACCCGGCAGAGCTTCGATCTTGGGCTCGGCCTCTTGGATCTTGCTCTCGCCGAAAACGAGTTGGCCCGCCTCGAACGCCTCTCTAATGGAGTCTGCTGCAAAGGTCTTGGATACGGCGATGAGTTCAACGGATTTCAAATCCCGCCCCGCCCGCAAGCAGGCCGCCGTGATTTTCCCGGCGACTGCCAAAAGGTTCTCTCCAACCTCCGACATCAACGGACTTCAGAGGAACCCTTCAGAATACCTGCCAACCGGGCATTTTGGGTTAGATCGACGAGATCTTTGACGACTGAAAGCGATTCGCGTTTTACCGGGTCGAGTCCGGTTGGCCATTTCGGTGTTTGGTCGAGATCGGCCGTTTCGTCTTTGGCGCGCCGCATGTATTCTCCACTTTCGTCAGCCGGATTGTATGGCTTCAAGGCGGCACCTTTGTCGAGGTCTTCGAGGGTGATCTTGTAAAAGCTCAATGCCTTCTTGTCATCTTCGGCCATCTTGGAAAATCGCGCACGCCGTTCCGAGTTGCGCTCCTTTTGCAGGACATCGGATTCGGCCAACTCCTTCTCGCGCGAAGCTTTGGTGAGTGACACCTGATTTGCTTTCAGCCGCTCCTTTGCTTTCATCACATCCTGGATAACATACGAAAAATCCTTGTCGGCATTCAGCCGTTCCTGGCTCAGTTCCTTCAACCGGGGAATGAAAAGCGCTTGTGGATCCAAAGGCTTGAAATCGCCGGCGGGACGGATGCGATCATGTGGCAATGGATGATCCAGAAACTCCTCGCCCATATCCAAGGCGTCGGCCAAACTCGGAATCACCACATTGGCGGCAACCCCATCCATCTGGGTCGATGAACCGGATGGACGGTAGAATTTCTGAATGGTCACTTTCAAGACGCCGGCCCGATTGCGCGCGGCAAAGAGTGGGAGCATCCGACCGATTTCCATCGGTTGCTGAACCGTACCCTTTCCGAATGTGGATGAGTCGCCGACAATCACCGCCCGGTTGAAATCCTGAAGGGCACCGGCAAGGATTTCGCTCGCGGAAGCACTGCTCTTGTCGGTCATGATGACCATTGGCCCCGTATAAATCGGTTTGCCACTATCCGAGTCTTTCACCTGGACCTGGCCCAAGGTATTCTTCACTTGGACAGTGGGTCCACTATCAATGAAAAATCCGGTCATGCGTCGGACCTCCTCAAGCGAACCGCCGCCGTTGCCCCGGAGATCGAGAACGAGACCGTCAATCTTCTCTTCGGTCAAACGCTTGAGGATCCTTTCGACATCACTAGAACAGCTAACTTTTCCTTCCTCGAAATCGGCATAGAAGGAAGGCAAAGTGATGACTCCCAACCGGTGGAGGGCACCTTTTTCGGATTTCATTTCTATTACATCACCACTTGCCTGCTCGTCCTTCATCTCCACCTTGTCGCGCTGAATCACCACGATTTTGGTTTCTCCCGGTGGGCCACCGGCAGGCTCCACTTTCAAAGCGACGGCCGAACCTTCCTTGCCGCGGATATAATCCACCACTTTGTCAATCTTCATGAACATGATATCAATCATGTCTTCAGCCGTTCCCGTGTTCAACATATCAACGGCGACCACCCGATCATTGAGCTTGAGCGTGCCCTCTCGGTCCGCCGGGCCACCCACAACGATGCCCATGATTTTGGTGGCACCGTCTTCCTCTCCTTGAAGAAGGGCACCGATCCCCACGAGTTCGTTTTTCATTCCATCCTTGAAGCGATTCATTTCTCGGAAGCTCATGTAATCGGTATGGGGATCATATGCCCGGGCGATCGCACTCAGGAAGTAATTTGCGATCTCTTCATCATCGACATCCTTCACACTGTTGAGAAAGCGTTTGTAGCGAAGTGAAACTTTTTCTTTTGGGCTGCGATCCGTGCTGCCAGGGTCCGGCTTCCCTTGCTCCTTGGACAGCTTGGTCACCAATTCGTGGCGCAAACTCTCGCTGAGAACCGCTTCCTTGATCTGCAACCGCCACAGATCAGCAGCATCCTTGTCGTTCTTGGGCCACGCAGCGTCCTTCCGACTCAACATCACCGACTCGTTAGCAGTGAAATCAAAATCGGTGCCCTTCAACAACTTCTCAGTGAGCGACACTCGTTCCTCAACCCGCTTCTCGAAAAGCCGATAGATTTCTGTCGCCGCAGGCATGCTATTTCCGTTCAACAACAGCGTGTGAAGCTGGTCGCCATATTTTAACTTGAAACCATCCACATCATCCTGGGTGAAATACAAGCGCTGAAAATCGAGATCTTTCAGGTAGTCGTCGAGAAACCGTTGGCTCAGTTCCGCATTGAAAGGGAGCCGGGCAAAGTGGCTGTTTTGCAACATAATCGCCATCTGCCGACCAACCGCGTTGAAATCGGCCTGTTGCGCACAGGCCGAGCAGGAAATCGCCACCAGAACAGCACAGGAAGCCACTTTTCGGAACCAGGAAATAGTCATAAAGTTCAAACGGAACGAGGTTGAAAATCTTTCAAGAAAGTGCCACGCCTTTCCAGGAAGTCGATTCTAAAGACTCGAAATCGGATCACTTTTGCAATTTCCTCTGACTCAACCAACGTCGAAAATAGGCCTCTTTGGCAGCCCGTTCGGTGGCCTCGGGATCAAACGTCTGACCGGGAAAAAACGAAATGTCGGCGCTCAATGGTCGCCGACCCACAGTGACCTTCAGATCAATCAATCCGCCGTCCCGGAGAATCTTGAGATCGACCTTCATGTTCGGTTTCATCGTCCGGACGTTTGCCCGGAAGAGAATCTCTTGCCATATCTCACCATTGGTCCCAACAATCAAGTCGTTCTGTCGGATTCCGGCGTGCTCGGCGGGAGACTCGGGCTGCACCATCAGGACATGAATCACCCCCCGGGGCTTGGGCTCGCCGGGAACATCTGACATTTCATCCTTCAAAGCGATGCCGATATACCCTTCCCCCTCCTTCAAATACTCGTCGGTAACAAGGGAGCGAAGGACACTCAGGCAGCGCTCCCTGACTTCAGGATCACCCGCCATGCGCGACTGCCGCAGCAGTTCATCCATCGCCGGACCCGGCTGCGCCCGTGCCCAGTCAAGCAACTTCACTTGAGCGATTTCCCGCTCTCGGAATTGCTGGGAACCGAGACCTGCAATTACAGTGGGAGGAAGCTCAGCCGCACCCACAGGTGGAAATGCCAACGCCAACATGCAGAACCATTTCAGCGAAACTTCAATCACTAGCGGCATCTGTATTGCTTCCACTTCCCAGCAAAGATGGGATTCAAATCCAATGAATCACCCTCCGATGATATTCTTCTGAGGAACCTCAATGGTATCGTTTCGTTGCAAAGGCATCTGCATGAACTGAGCCTTCGTGGCATCATATATCTTCTGACTGCCATTACGGATCACCTTGACCCGGCGCATGCTGCCGAATTCGTTGGCCCCCCCTCGAGCTTGGATCGCACTCCATAGTGTCAATTCCTTGGCAAAAGGAACCGAGCCGGGGTTCTTGACTTGCCCCCCCACCGTGACAGTCTCCTCGTTAGGCTTTCCACCAATCGTATTTGAAATTACTTGAATGGTAGGATTGGTATAGATCCCGGCATTCTTGTAGCGTGCTTGAAGCGAAGCCGCCAGCTCATCATTGTGAAGTCCGGCCGCTCGCACCAGACCGATCAAAGGCATGTTGATCATCCCGCTGTCAGAGACCGGGTAAACGTTGCTAATAGTTGCTCTATCTTCATCAGGAACACCAGCGATCGTGATGTTGATTGACTTACCCGCCTCGATCTGGGCGGTAAGAGACACCGAAGCAAAGATCAACGCAAGCAATCCGAGCAGTAGTTTCTTAGTATTCATAATGTGGGTTGGTTTTGAGGTTCAATACAGCTCGGAATCATTTCCACGCACCCCCGCCTGCGGCTTCACGGGTGCCACAGCGCCTACCGCAGGTCCGATTTGAGATTCCGCCGGCGCATAGTAGGTGTAATAGCTGGTGTAATATTGATATTGACTGTCGCTACGGACATCCACGTTGTTCAGCACTACACCAATGACGTTTCCACCGACGTTTTCCACCGCCTGTTTCACGCGTAGTAGCATGTTTCTCGGCAATTTGCGATGTTGGACCACAATCATGGTGAGATCCACCTCGCTCGCGAGAACCGAAGCATCACTAACCCCGAGGATGGGAGGGCTGTCAACCAACACCAGGTCGAAACGCTGCTTCACGTCTTGAATCAGCTCGGACATCCGGCGGGAGTTCAAAATCCCGGCCGCATCGGCTGGCAAAATTCCAGACGGCATGAAATACAAGTTATCAACCGGAGTTTGAAGAATGACGTCCTCCAACATCAGTTCGGTGGTCAAATAATTCGTGAGACCGACTGAATTGTTAATATCAAAGAACGTGTGCAAACGAGGCCTGCGCAGGTCGGCGTCAATCATCAAAGTGGTGTAACCACCCTGAGCACAGATGTAGGCTAGGTTGACCAACGTGGTGGATTTGCCTTCGCCCGCACCACCGGAAACCACCGTAATGGCATTGTCTTCTGGATTCTTGCGGTTGAACTCAATGTTCGTGCGCAAGATTCTGTAAGCTTCGGCATCCGGACTCATGCCGCTTTGTTTGTGGAGTACACCCACGTCCTTCGGGATGACCGCTAGCACCGGCACTTGAAGATAGCGCTCAACGTCCTCAAGGCTCTTCACCGACGTGTCTAGATACTCTAGGAAGAACGCGATCCCCACTCCGAATATCAACCCGACCACCGCTCCGAGAACCAGATTCAGGGTGACATTTGGACTGACCGGGCTTTGCGAGATTTGTGGCTCTTCGTGAACGACGATACTATCTTCCGTCATCTGTTTGGTGATCGTCTCGTTGATTTGCTTGAGCTTCATCGACTGGAGCAACTGCTGGTCTGTTTCAAACTCCCGCTTTGCATCGACGTAATCCTGAGCATCGAGTCCACGCTTGATCGCTTCCTCACGCGTTTCATTTTTCATCACTTCGACACTTTTCAGACTTTCACCCGCTATGTCCGATTTCGCCTTCAAGGTAGCTCTCAAGTTGACAACGCCCTCATCAAGCTGGTGTTTCATGGCTGCAATTTGATTGACGGCGGCCTTAACCGTCGGGTGGTTATCTCCCAAACCCTTGATTTTGAGATCTTCCAAATGACGCTTGGCTTCAAGATATAGGGGATGGAGGTTGCGTATGATATTGTCAGGCAAATCAAGCCCGGCCGCATAGACCATCAACTGGTCACTATCATACTTCAAAAGGCTGTTGATCTGACTCTCAAGCTGCATCTTGTCGCGTAGGAGTTGATCGTAGGTTTCGAGTGATTTCCGTGCCCCCTGATCGTCATCCACACCGGATTGACCATAGTAGGAGTCTTGGCCATGGTAGATAATCCCCTTGGTTCTTACGATCATCGCGAGAAGCTTGCGACGCTCTTCCACCTTGTCCTCTTGATCCCGAACCGCCTTTTTCAGCTCATACAAACCCTTTTCGGCCTCCCGACTTTCAATTTCGGTGCGATAGGTTTTGTACGCCCGGGCAACCTCGGCAGTAACATCCCGTGCATCCTCTTTGTTGACATGGCGCACCCGAATGGAAATCAAGTCGGTTCCCCGGATGTTCTGGGTGTTGACGATACCCTTGAGGATTCGAATTGCCGTCTCCTTATCAACTCCCCACTTGTTCACCAATTCCAAATTCTCAACCACTTTTGAGAGCGCATTGCTGCTTTTGATTTTCTCAAACTCCGTTCCAAAAAACTGGGGCGTCATCCGGTTGGCACCAAACGACGCGCCCATCTGGTCACCAAAAGGGGACATTCCTATCGACCTCGGTTTCACTTCAATCGTGGCCTCGCTTTCATATTTTTTCGGCATCACGTACGTGATCACCGCTGCGGTCATGAAAACGAGCAGCAAGGTCAAGAGTATAATCCCGTAGCGATTTTTGATGACTTGCCAATAATCCACCGCATGCAGAGCGGCCTCATTTTGTTGTGGAGACGAGAGATTCATGGTCGTTATTATTTCACGGTTTCAATGGAGTTCCAGTCGAAATAGAAACTCCCGCAATGAAAGACATTGCGGGAGCTTAAAATCAAGCAAGTAATATTTTCAGCAAACTTATGGATTCAACAAAAATCGTCAGGATCAAAACTCAGCGCTGATTCCCACACTGATTCGGTTCCGGTTGTATGTCTGATTAGGAAAATCCGAGGTCGAGTGAGTGTAGTTGTAGGACACCGTTCCGGTAAGAAGATCATTGATCTTCACTGAAAGTCCAATGTACGCATTGACGATGTCTTCGTTATAATCCCCGACAGGCCCGGGAACTCCTCCGCTTATAATATTTCCGCCCCTGAACTGGGCTGGAATATAATCAACGCCACCGAAGATCGATGTCACCGGAGTAAGCGCGTATTCTGACGCCAACCCAAACCGTAAGGTTCTACGGTCACTAAAATCCGCTAGACCTCCGGGCGTCCCGCGAACCGTATCGTAGGACTCGATGCCGTAGCGGGTAAAGGCGCGGACGCTGAACTGCTGGGTGAACTGAGAGTTCAAAGCAAGCTCCACGTACGGGCTGGTGTTGTCGTCCCCCTCACTCACACTCCGGAATTGAGCACCGACCCTCAAGATTCCAATCGTATTGGGACTGAATCTTTGCTCAACACCGGCAAGTAGATATTGGTCGGTTGAGTCCGAAGCCGCGCCATTTGGATCGGTGGTCTGCGAGTAACGATAATCACCCGTCAGAACCGTTTGAGGTCCAAGCTGATACCGGGCTTGATTATAGAACTCCCAAGTAAAACGATTGTTGTTTGCCTCGTTTCCATAATCCGCTCCAGTCAGGCTGAATCCGGTGTAAGTTGCGAACCGCTCTGTCCAACGGAATCCGATTGAGTTATCGGTCTGCCAGTAAAAATATTCCGAAAGCTGACGGGAAGATGCGTAGCCATAAGAATAATCGGGTTCCAATTCATAGGAGATTAAATTCCGGCTGGAAAAACGCAGGCGCTCACTGAACCGGTGGGTCAAATTAATCCCGGCACGTGACTGGCTGTTGAGGTCACTGGTGCCGCTGACATTCGGCTGATCGAAGTAGTAAACCAAGCCCAGTCGAACGTAAACATCCCAAGTGGTCTGAGGCGTGATGTTAACGAAGGAAAGGCCGACGTATGGGTTGATTGCAAACGAACTCGCTTTGGGACCGAAACCGGGAGCGACATTGTCATCCCAAATCACATTTGACCCGACAACCCACTTGAGCGGGAGGGATTCCTGAGCCTCGCTGCCAACGTAATAGAGTCCCTGAGCTGAAGCGGAAGCAGCCGATATCAAGCCAAACAGGCCGAGAGAGAATTTTCTTTTCATGTAACGAGCAGAGTGGGTGAAAGAAATTAAGTCAAAATGAAATCGGTCAGCTCCAGAGAATCAATGAGGATTCTTGTGATGATCTTTATTCCCGGGATTCACGTTGGATTGGTCAGGAGGGGCAATAATTACCGGCGGGATTCGAGGAATAAGGGGGAGCCCACCGGGTCCACCTGGAGTCGGTCCGATCGGCCCTTGACCCGGAAAATCCAAGGGATTTGGCATTGATGCAACTTCCGCAACCGGACCCTTGGCACTTTTGGAACTCTTCGCACTCGAGCCAGCCTCTCCGAGGTTGGGATCGAGTTTGGCGACCACCGCTTGGACCGCAGCCAGAGCGTCCGGAGCAACCGCGACCGCACATTGGGAAACCAACCGCATCTGGTCAGGCGCAGCAGTTGTTGCGGCTTCGACTATTGCAGCGACGGTCTGGACATTGGCATTTGCCCCTTCAATTGCAGCTTTCACGATTTCACAAGCGCAGGTCGGGGCAGTCGCAACTTCGTTTGAAACAATCTCAAGAACTTTCGATTGCTCGGCGGCGACGGCGGTTTTGACCGAAAGCGAAAGCGCGATGCAATCCACGGCAGTGTTGGCCGACAGCAACCCGAAGGAAGCGCTGAATAGAGCGAAGCAAACGGTTTTTTTCATTTTGAAGATAAGTTGGAGACCTCGGAAATTTCAATGGAGCGGGCAGCGGGAATCGAACCCGCATGTCTAACTTGGAAGGATAGCGCTTTACCACTAAGCTATGCCCGCGATGCCGTTGACAATAAAACCCGCAGTTCAGCTCCCACGCAAGACTTTTTTGGGAATATCCTTAATTTATTCAAATCATGTTTGTCCCGCACATTTCTTCTGAAGTCCAATGACATAGAGAACTTTTTGATCTCCTTACACAATTTTTCGGGGCTAATTCCGGGGCATCCTTTCCGCAATTGATCGGCATAAACTCTAGGCGTTCAAAATTGGGGAGAGTGTTCCGGATTCTTGAGCTGGCGGAGGGATTCGGGGGAATCAGATCCATCCGCTCAATTCAGAGTCCCGTGGGATGATCCAAAAATCTCCACGGAATCATGAATCGAGATGCAATCGCAGCGGAAATCGCCTTCACTCCGAACGTTTCGGTCGCGTAATGGCCCCCATAAAACACGTTCAACCCGAGTTCTTCAGCGAGCGGATAACTCCAATGCGGCCCCTCTCCCGTGATGAAGGCATCCACTTCGGCGGCCGCCACTTTCGCAACTTCGCTGCCGGCACCGCCGGTGATCACACCCACTTTAGAAATGACTTCCGGCCCACCCGGGCAAATGTGAACCGGCCCTCCCAGCGCCGTTCCCAAGGCATCAGCCAAGTCATTGCGACTCCCAGCCCAAGAACCACGGAGACCGAGGAAAAGCCCTTTGTGATCCAAGAATGGCTCGGCATTTTGCAGTCCGATCGCTCGTGCGAGGAGAATGTTGTTCCCCCATGTGAGATGGACATCGAGGGGAAGATGAGAAGAATAGATGGCAAGACCGGCATCCATGGCGATTTTTAACTTTTTGTAAAAAGCTCCGGTGACCGGTTGAACTCCCTGCCAGAACATCCCGTGGTGAACAATCAACAAGCCCGGCCCGCCTGCGGCGGCGGCCTTGATGACGGGGAGTGACGCGTCAACCGCGGCAATAATTCTTCCGATTTGTCCACCGTTCGCCAATTGCAGGCCGTTCATTGCGCCGGGATAATCGGGAATTGTGGCTGTTTTCAGTTCCCGATCCAAATACGTGACCAACTCGTCCAATGAAACCATGTCCGAGGCTAATCATGCCGACTCCAAATGACAACGTCGGGAGTCGGGCTAATTTCATTGCCCTTTAAAAACTCCACCAAATCCTTCCCCAAGTCCGCTTCCCAGCGGACCCATCGTCCAAGCCATTGAATCTCCAGAACGGCCGCGTGGAGTGCATGACGAGGCAAAACCAAGCGCTCTTGCAGTTCTGGCGTCCAGCCCTTGGACATCCATTCCATATACTCCGATCCGTCTCCCGCGTAGAGCTTGTCGCCCACAACTGGGAAGCCGCCGCTCGCCAAATGGACGCGGATCTGGTGCATCCGACCGGTTTCAGGAAAACAACGGACCAGTGAGAATTTGAGTTCCCCCCGTTCGAACCGCCGTTCCACTTGGAAGCGGGTCAGGCACTTCCGCCCAAGCGGGCTGATCACCTGTCGCACCCAAATCTCCGTTGGACCCAGCTCCCCCGCGCGGATGATCGGTTCGGCACATTCCCACGAATCCACCTCCGGCCAACCGGAAACGATCGCCAGGTATTCCTTCTTCGCTTCCCGCCTTTCGAAAATCCTGCCGAGTTCACGGGCGGCTGCCGTGTGTTTGGCGATCAGGACCACGCCGCTGGTTTCGCGGTCCAGCCGGGTCACGATGCCTAGGCAGGCACCATTCCGGATCTCGTAAGCGAGAAGCTGTTCGAGTCCGCCGAGCAGCGTGGGTTCCGGTTTATTGTTCGCCGGATGGACGATCAACGGCGCGGGTTTATCCACCACGATCCAGTCCGCAGACTCATCGATCACCCTGAAATTGACGACAACCTGGAGACTCATGACTGGGCTAACATTTCTCCAACAAAAAGCCAGAGACCCGGAAACGAGCCTCTGGCGATTGTGAAAACCGATCAATCCCAGTGGCTAGGACTTGTAGCGGAGACGCTTCTTGTGGCGGTTCTGCTTCATGCGCTTTTTGCGCTTGTGCTTATTGATCTTGGTCTTACGGCGTTTCTTGATGGAGCCCATGGCAGTTGCGTTCGGGGTTAGGTTGTGGTGAAAGGATTAGGGGACGATTTTGTTGAGCGGATATTCAATGATCCCCTCTGCCCCCAGACGCTTCAGTTCGGGGATGATGTCCCTGACGACGATTTCGTCAATCACTGTCTCAACGGCAAGCCAACCTTCTTCCGAAAGTTGGGAAATCGTGGGGCGGCGGAGTGACGGCAGTTTTTCAAGCAACTCGGGTAAACGGGCGCTTGGAAAATTCATTTTGAGCCCCACTTTGCCGCGAGCGCAGAGGGCCGCTTTGAGAAGCAGGGCGATGCGATCCATTTTCTCCTTTTTCCAAGGATCCGCCGCAGCGGTGGGATTTGCGTAAAAATGGGGGAATGAGGTCAACAGGGTATCGACAATGCGGAGGCGGTTCGCCTTGATGGAATCGCCCGTTTCGGTCACATCGACGATCGCATCGACCAAATCCGGCACTTTGACCTCGGTCGCGCCCCAAGAAAATTCCACTTCCGCCTTGATTCCACGTTCCTTGAGGTAGCGTTCGGTGATGCCCACCCCCTCGGTGGCGATGCGTTTGCCCTCAAGATCCTCAGGCTTGCGAACCGGTGAGTCCTCAGGCACCACCAAGACCCAACGGGTCGGCCGCGTCGTCGCCCGCGAGTAAGGCAACTCGGCGAGATCCACCAAATCCACCCCGTTTTCATAGGCCCAATCATAACCGGTGATCCCACAATCGATGAAACCTTGGCCCAAATAACGCCCGATTTCCTGCGCTCTGATCAAATAAAGATCGAGTTCCGGATCATTCGAGCTCGGCCGCAGTCCACGCGAGGAGACGTAGATCTCGTAGCCAGCCTTGGCAAGGAGTTCGATGGTGGGCTCCTGAAGGCTGCCTTTGGGGATCGCGACTTTCAAAGTTCGTGATGGGGCCGTCATTGGGGCGGCGGTTTAAGTCCCACTTCAGAATGAATCAAGCCATGTTTTGAAAATTTTCTTTAACGCCCGGCACCGATGGCCAAGGTTCATTCATGGAAACATATTCACCCCGCCCAGCCCCGGCGCAAATCGCCCGCCCTCCGTCGTCAATTGAACTCCGGGGAAAAAAGAAATTCTGGGAGCGCTCCATCTGGTGCTCGGGTGCGTTATTCCTAGTGACTCCCATGATCGGAGTCCTCGGCACGGTCATCGGCATGAGGAATGCGTTCGCGTCATTGGGAGCTGATGGAATTGGAGATCCAAGCGCCTTATCAGAGCACATCGGGAAAGTCCTCATCGTCACCGCCTGGAGTTTGCTGGTTTGGCTGCCAACCCTCATCTTCCTGATCATTGCCATCATTCGGTTCCTTTCCTGCCGCGCAAAACTCCGGGATCTACCTTGCTGAGCCATCTCCAAGGCTTGATTCCCAGTTCATTTCCCTCAACCGTCGCCCATGCCACGCCTCGCCCTGATCCAATCCGGCACTTTTGCCAGCAAAGCGCAATCCTTCGATCACCACGAAACCCTGATCCGCCAAGCTGCGGCGGGCGGCGCGAACATCGTCGTCACCCAGGAACTTTTCCTCACCCCCTACTTCTGCACCGTCGAGGCCCCCGCCCTCTTCGACCTCGCCGATCCCCTACCCGGCCCGGTCACCGACCGCCTCGGAAAACTCGCCGGCGAGCTCGGTATCGTCCTCGTTTCCTCGCTTTTCGAACACCGCGGACCCGGCCTCTATCACAACACCGCCGCCATCCATGATGCCGACGGCTCGCTGATGGGCCTCTATCGGAAGAGCCACATCCCGCAGGATCCCGGCTTCGAGGAGAAATTCTACTTCACCCCCGGCGACAGCGGTTGGCCGGTGTGGGACACCCGGTTCGGGAAAATCGGCGTGCTCATCTGTTGGGACCAATGGTATCCCGAAGCCGCCCGCCTGATGGCCCTCGGCGGTGCGCAAGTCCTCGTCTATCCGACCGCCATCGGCTGGCTGCCCGAGGAAAAACCCACCCTCGGCGACGCCCAACACTGCGCGTGGGAAACCGTCCAGCGCGGCCACGCCGTGGCTAACGGCTGCTACCTCGCCGCCGTCAACCGCACCGGCCACGAAGGCAACACCGAGTTCTGGGGCCGCTCGTTCGTCGCCAATCCGTATGGAGAACTCGTCGCCAAGGCCTCCACCGACAAGGAGGAAATCCTCTGTCACGACCTCGACTTCCAAGCCGTCGAAGACTTCCGCCGCATCTGGCCGTTTTTCCGCGACCGGCGGATTGATGCGTATGGGGATCTAACCAAGCGCTGGCGCTGACCTCCGCGCAATTGCCACGCCGCCGCCTTGTCGAGCGGATCCGGCACAACCGCTCCGACAAGGAATATCTCCCGCCTCGCAGGAACGACAGCACCACTTACAAACGAACCGGAAGCCCCATTTGATCCGGCTCCCCGATTCACTCGACCTCCATGCGCCTGCTCCTCATCGAAGACAACGCTCCCTTGCGCGACGCGGTCCGCCAGTTTCTCCAGGAAGCGGGCTACCTAGTGGACACGGCGGCCACCGGCGACGAAGGGTTGTGGGCGGCGGATGGCAGCGAACACGATTTGATCTTGTTGGATTTGCTGCTCCCTAACATGGACGGCATGGAAATCCTGCGGCGGCTGCGGGCGCGGGAAAATCCGGTGCATGTCATCGTCCTCAGCGCGCGGGATGGCCTGGAAGACCGGTTGGAAGCGCTGGATGCGGGGGCGGATGATTATCTGGTGAAACCCTTCCCGCTGGCCGAGTTGCTCGCGCGGGTCCGCGCGTTGTTGCGGCGGAGTTATGCGAAGAAGAGCCCGCAGATGCGGGTTGCCGATCTGGAACTCGATCCCTTGCGACGGACGGTGCGGCGCGCAGGACGCCTGGTGGAGCTGACCGCGTTGGAATATCGGTTGCTGGAATATCTCTTCTATCGGACTGGCGAGGTGGTCTCGCGGACCGAGATGTGGGAGCACGTGTTCGAGGACGGCAGCGGCGGCAGCAGCAACGCGGTGGACGTTTACATCGGCTACCTGCGGAAGAAACTGAACGCCGGCAATTTGCCCGATCTCATCCACACCCGCCGCGGGCAGGGCTATATCCTGGAGGAGCCGGCGGCATGAGATCGCCCTCGATCCAGCGGACCTTGTTGCTGCGCTGCGGGCTCGCCGTGGGCGTGTTGTTGTGCCTGTTGTCCTCCAGCATCTATCTGATTGTCCGCCACGGGTTGTTCCGCGAGCTGGACCGGTCAATCATCCAGACCGCCTCCTTGCTCTCCAACCAGGTGGAGCTTGAAAATGGAGCGATTACCTTCGAATGGAGGGAAGGCGTCGGCACCAACTTGGCACTGCATGATGACGGGCTGTTCCAATTCTGGAATGAAGCGACCGGAGCCACCACCCGCTCGGCGAAGCTCATCGGCCTGAACCTCCCGGAATTTTGCGGCGAGGACGGCACTCCCCTGCTGAAGGAAATCGAACTGCCCGGCAGCGGTCGCCAGGCACGGGCCATCGGCATGCGGATCTATCCGTTCGTCTTGCCCGAGGAGTTGGAGCGCATGCAAACGCGGGGCCGGATCATCGATCCCAAAACCCTGCCTCATATCCTTGTGGTGGCGCGGGACACCAAATCGGTGGACCGCGTCTTGAACCGCACCCGCTGGGTGTTAGGCGTCGGCACCTTGCTCACACTCGGCCTCGGATTTCTGGTGATCCACCGGGTGATCCGGGTGACCTTGCGGCCGATCGACGAGCTGACCTTGCACATGAAGGGCCGGTCCGAGCAGCAGTTGGACTCGGCACTGGTGTTGCCGGGCAAGCTGCCCGCCGAGCTGGCCGGCTTGGCGGAAAATTTCGACTCGCTGCTCGCCCGAGTGGCGGCGATCCGGAAGCGCGAGCGGGATTTCATCCGGCACGCGGCGCACGAACTGCGCACGCCCATCGCCGGGCTGCGGGCGACCACCGATCTGGCGCTTTCCCAACCGCGCGCGGCCGCCGCCTATGCCGACCATCTAACGACCTGCCAGAAGACCGCCGTCGAGCTGGGAGAACTGGTGAACCGTCTGTCGGCGCTGTCGCGCATCGGCCAGGAGGGTTCCTCGCCGTCGCGGGATGCGATCGACATCGGGAAGGTTCTGGACGATCGCCTGAAGTCGTTCCTGCCGCGGTTCAAGGATCGGGGATTGAGAGTGAACCAGCAAACTCGCGGCGAGCC
This sequence comes from Akkermansiaceae bacterium, assembly GCA_031371325.1. Taxonomy (GTDB): domain Bacteria; phylum Verrucomicrobiota; class Verrucomicrobiia; order Verrucomicrobiales; family Akkermansiaceae; genus Luteolibacter. The sequence goes on from JANMJJ010000185.1 coordinate 31,248, forward strand.
TTTGATCGCTAACGGCGACGTCACCTTGGTCCGGATCATTTTCAACAACCTCTTGGACAACGCGGTTTCCTATGCGAGTCCGGGAAGTGAGATCCGCGTTGATGCCAAGGCCACCGGCGGAAAAGTGGCAATCCGGATCGCCAACCAAACGGACGAAATGCCCGACAACCTGGACCGTCTATTCGAGCCGCTGTTCCGCCGGGATGCCTCCCGCGCCGACGCGGATGCCCACCTCGGCATCGGGCTGACGCTGAGCGTGGAAGCGGCCACCGCCATGGGCGCGACCTTGCAAGCGCGGAAGACGGACGAGGGCCGGATCGAGTTCCTGCTTGAAATGGACTGCGGAATTCATTGCAGGCATCAGGAGGGTTGATCTCCGGTCAACCCGTCCGGAACGAAGCGAACGGAGATCAGATTCAATTCCGGGCAACATCACCACCGGCGATGAATGAAATCTGGTTTCGAAGATCGGGCATCGCCGCAGTCACGCAGGGACAAGCATGTCCCTGCCCCTTACCAGCCGTTGCCCATGCGGACGTCCTCGAGGTCGGGATCGTAGATGTTGAACTCGATGCGGCTGAAGGCGGCGATCTTGAAATTGGCGGTGCCGAAGTTCTGGCTGTAACCGGTTAGAGTTCCGTCGCCGACTCCTTCGAGCCGGAAAACGACCGCCGAGCCGTCGGGAAACCAGCCCCGGACATCGCCGTTCTCGCGCTTGCTTTCGTCGCGGTCAACGGGCTTCAAGGCGACCGAGCGGAGGGATTCTATCGGGAATTTCACGTCTCGGAACGGGGTTTTCACGGTGATCATGCCATCGTTGATAGAGACGACCTCGCCGGCGATGCTGTCGCCGTTGCGCAGTTCCATCCGCCCGCTCTTGGGCTTTTCCAGAGGTGCGGCGGGTCCCTCATCCTCCTCGAAATCCAGCGCACCGGGCACGCCGATCGGCGGCATGCCGGCGTCAGCTTGTGGCGCGGGAAGCTGGTCCACTTCCCCGTCCCACGCGCCGACCTCGATGCGCGAGATTTGCACCGGCGAGGGATTCATGGCGATGAAATGGATTCCCCGGCCGATCTCGTTGCGGGCGAAATCCGGGTCGTTCCATTTTTCAATGATGCGGCCATCGACAAACACGCAAATCGTGCCGGTCTTCACGCTGGCGCGGACCTCGATGCGGGCCTTTTCGTTTTCTTGGAGCGCCGTGGCATTGGGCGTCTGACCGACAAACCGCTGCGCCTTGCAACTGCGGAGTTGTACCGAGCGCTGTTGGAAAGTCATTTCATAACCGGTGGCGGGACGATCGCTGGCAAGGTCGTCCGAGAAGAACACAAGCTTGAGCCAGAACGAGCCTTTCCACGCCGCGTCGAAGGCGATGCTGCACTCGTCGGGCAGGTTCACGTTCCTGGCGATGCCACCGGCGGCTCCCGCGCGGAAGCTGGAGTTCTGATAGATCCACGCGGGTTTGCCGCCGGATTGTTGCCAGCCGTCGAGTCCGGTGGGCCCGCGATAGGTGAAATCGGGCCGCTCGGTGATCCGGATATCGGCGACCATCGGGCGGTGGATCTTCAGGCGGCCGGCATACCAGGTGTCCAGTTCGACGGCGTCGTCCGTCACCGAGACGAGCTGCCCGCGGAGCAAATCGCCGCGGGTCAGGCTCACCGAGGCTTCGTGCCTCGCCTTGATCTCGGGTTGTTCGGCAGGCAATGTTAGATCGAGCACGTTCTTGAGAAAAAACGGGGTGGGCTTTTCCAGGATGGGAGAATTCCAAACCAAGTGCTCGGTGGAGAGCGACGCCATCGAGCCAGAAAGCCGGTCGTTGTTCGAGAAACGCACGCTCGATTTCGTCTCGTCTGCGGCGGAGGCCAGCGCGAGCGTGGCGGCAAGAACAGCGGTTGCCTGGAAGGGATTCATTCGTCGGGTTTGGCTTCGGGTTTGGAATCCAGCAGCTCCAAGGCGGTGACACCGGCGCGGTTGATTTTCAACGCGCCTAACAACGGATGCAGCGCGGAGATGGCATCCTCGGAGAAAGTGCAAGATGACACGCGGAGCGAGCCATCGCCGCGCAGGCGCAGGGCGAACGGGTGGGCCTGCCCGGGAGCCGCTGCTTGCTCCGGCTTGGCAAAGAAGATCGTGGAGACATCCGCTTCGGAAAGCTCCAGCGGCTCTTCCTGGAAATCGCTCTTGAACGAGAACACGGCTCCATCCGGCCGGGGGTGAATCCCGGTTAAGTGGCCGCTCCAGCGGTCCTCATCGCGGCTGATCAGACTGTCGGTCTTGGGATCGCCGCGGTCTTCGGCGCGGTGGCGGCTGCGGGTGTTGTCGAACTCGATCACCTCGATGCCGAGGATTTCCTGGTTGGCCCCTGCGGGCGAACTGCTGACGAGGGTCACGCCGCCGCCGACGGGGGCCTTGGCGACCGGATCGACCCCGGCACCTTCGGGTTCGCCGTTGAGAAACAGATGGAGCCGCGAGGTCTGGCGATCCACGCGGATTTCCACATCGACCTGGTTGGCGGGATACTTGTCCGGGGTGACGGGCGGAATGATCACGGTTTGGAAGTGTTGTCCCTGGCTGGATTCGCGTTTGATCTCCAGACCGGCACCGTTGAATTGCAGATAGTAGCGGTCCACCACCTCGGCCTTGGGGGTGAGCGGATCGGCGAAGTAGATCTTGAAACCCGGGTTCGCCTGCCACTTCAAGGTGAATTTGAGGATGAATTGCCGGGGCGTTTCAAAATCTTTCGAGGCCTGGGCCGGACCGTTGGAAACGAGCGACTTGTTCGCGAAGGTCCAGCTTTTCGCACCCTCGCCGTCATTGCTCCACTCTTCCAGATTGCGCGGGCCGGAATAGATCACCTTGCGCTTGTGGACGCCGAGCTGCATGGATTTCAGGGCCGCCCTCGGGATGGCCAAGCGCCCGGCATCTGCGGTGACGACGTTGAGGTTCTTGTCGTCCAGGCTCTCGATCGTCACCGGCAGCACGTCGCCGTTGGCCAACTCGATCAGCGTGCCCGGCGGGTTGGGCACGGATTGGGGATTACTGAATTCCACTTTCGTCACCGCCCCGGACTTGAGCAGGACCGGCTCCGGCGACAGTGCGCTTGTCAGCTCGACCACCCCCGCTTCGTTGATCGAGCGGACCGTCCCGGTCAGGCGGGCTTCATCGGCCAAGGTGAGATCATCCGCGCGGAGCACGCCGAAGGTGCCGCCGGCGAGGATCAGGCCGAGCCAGGGTCTCAGGTTAGAACTCCGCATCCCAGTCATCGCTAATGTTGTTAGAAGATTGAAAATCGAGCATGACTGCGGATTCCAGGTTGAAGTTCATTTCCCCGCACACCGGGCTGAGAATCCGGACCGAGGTGGCATTCCCCGAGAGCGGACGACCGGAGACCTGGCCGAGCGGACTGAGCCGGATCGTGAGATTGTCCGGGGAGAAATCCGTCTCCTTGGCGAGGCGGTTGCGGGCGAAGCGGATTTCCGCGATGTCATCCAACTGGAATTGAAATCGGCCGTATTTGCCGTCGAGGGTGAGCTTGCCATCGCGGAACGAGCCGACCCGTCCGGAGAACCGGTCGGTGCCATTGGCTAACAGGACGATGTCCTGCTCATCCACCTGAAGGCTGCGGGCCGAGTCAGGCATGCCGTTCCACTCAGCGACCATGACATCGGAGATTTTCACGGGAGAGTCTTCGGTTTGCACCACGAAGCCGAAACCCGAACCCTTCCCTGCATAGCGCACCTGATCGCGGACGCCGGTCGCGCCTTCGCTCCACTGGACGACGAATTCGTCATTGATGAAGAGCGAGATTTCCCCGTTCAGGCGGTTGCTGCGGATCTCGATGGTGGCCTTGCCGGTATCCCCCAGCCGGATGGAATTGCCGTTGATTTGGACTCGGTCCACGGCGGGCCCGCCATCCTCGTTCACCGAGGTGCGGAAGAGCATCATGTGGGTGGAGAAAATCTGCAGGACATAACTGTTACCGAAGACCACGGGCAAAATCGTGGAATCCCCGGGGGCGAATCCAAGCTGCCCGCGCGGTTTGATCTCCGGCTGTTTATCCGCATCGTCCGGCGGCTTGGGTTTGGCGAAGTCGGCATGGAAGCCGATCGCGATCGACAGCCGGTTTTTCCAGGCCAGGTCGAAGCGCAGGATCGCGCGGTCCGGCATCGCGTCTTCCTTCAGCAGCGCAGTGCCGGAAAGCCGGCTCGGCCAATACCAGGCGGACCCGGAAAATGCCCAGCGTCCGGGCTGATCCTTGTCGTCCTTGTCCTTGTCATCGGGCTTCGCGGGCGGCATGCCATCCGGGAAGGAAGCGTTGGCCATCTTCCATTCGTCCTCGATGAACGGCCCGTGATAATGGAGCCGCCCGCCTAACGGACTGGGAGAAAGCCGGGCCACCTGGTTGCGCGGAATCCGCAATGGCCCGGCGTAGGCGGTGTCGAGGGTGATCATTTCGTCGTCCAGGGCCGTGACCGTGCCGGGGATGCTGTCGCCGTTCACCAGCGCGAGATGGGAGAGCGAGGTCAGGGGCCGCAACGGCTTGCCGCCGCGAAGGACGATGTGGCGGAGTTGTGCCGTTTCGAAATCCACAGGTGCCGCGACATCGTCGCGCTGCCAGATCGCCCGCGGGCCGTCCTTGAGACCTTGGAAACTGCCGTGGAGTTGGTCGCCGTTAGTGAACCGCAACAAGTCGGACGACTCGGCGGCAGCCAGCGCCATCACGCCGGAAACCCATGAGATGGCAAGGTGACGGATCATTTTTCGTAGATCGGCAAGAACCGAAAGTTGAGGGCCAACGACAGCAGCGCACCGGCGGTGTTGAACGACGTGCCCTGGTTCCCGGGGAACGAGCCGTCGGCAGCCTGGATGGTGGCGAGATAGCGGATGTTCCGCACATTCCATTCCTTCCAGGTGGTTTCGTCCGCATGGAACAACGCCTGCGACATGTAATACTCGAAATAAAACGGATAGTAGCGGTCGCGGAAATCGAGGTTCTTTTTGAGATAGGCCAGACTCGCCTGATAGCCTTTTGAGTCGCGCTCCTTGGCCAGCGAGAGGCAGAGCGAGCCGATGGCCGTCAACGTGGGCTTGCCGCCCGACGACGAGGTGTAACCATAGTCGCCATCCCGGCCGCGGCAGGTCGCGAGATAGGCCAGGCCCTTCTTGATCGCTTCGTCGGGCACTGCGATGCCGGCATTGCGCGCGGCGAACAAGGTGACCATCTGGCAACCGGTCACCGTGGTGTCCGCGTCGCGGCTTTCCGGGGTGTAACGCCATGCCCCGAAGCGGTTCTTCTTCTGCGAACTCACGATCAGCTCGACGGCTTTCTTGAGCGCCGGGGCGATCTTCGGGTTGTCGAGCGCGCCGTAGGATTCTGCGAGAGCCTTGGTGGCGAACGCATGGTTGTACATGCTCGATCCAATATAACCGTTTTTATCGTTTTGTTGGGAGAGGATGTAGTCGATGCCGAGGCGGATGGTCTTGGCATACGGCCCGTTGTTAGGATCTTCGCCGTGGGCGAGGAAGGACGCCACGCACAGGCCGACCACGCCCGGCTCGGAGCCGACGCTGTCATTCCAGGCACCCTTGTCGCCCTGGGCTTTGGCGAGGTATTGCAATCCCCGTTGGTAGATCAACTCCGCTTGCGCGGGAATGGCATCGTCCGGACGACCCGGCAGATCCTGCGACCACGCGACGGAGGAAAAGGCGAGGACCGCAAGCAGGCCATTTCTAACTGACGAGTGGTTCATCATAGTCGCATTCACTTGAGCTTATGTTCGGCACCCCGGTTGTAGGCGTCCAGCGCTTTCCGGAATTCCTCCGGCAACGCATGGCCGGCACTGCCGCCGGCCTTGGGCACCCGGCGGGCTTCGCTTTTGCCGCCGGTCTCGCCGGTGGTTGCGCCGTTGGCCTCATCGGATAGACCGGACATGCCATTGCTGCCCTGGTCGCTGGGTTTGCCGTTCTTGCCTTTACCGTCGCCGTCGGGCTTCTGGCCCATCATACGCTCCATCATGTCCATCATGGCGCTGCCGGATTGGCCGCTGCCTTGTTGTTTCTGCTTTTCCTTGGCTGCGGCGTGGATCTTCTCGATGACCTCGGTTTCCGCCGCGAGGGTGGTGCCGCCAGTGTCGTATTTCGCAAGGTTGTCGGTGGCCTCGTCCATGATTTGCTTCACTTGGTTGAGTAGCTCGATGACCTGTGGCACAGTCTGCTCGATGGTGAGCTGTTGGACATCCGCCGAGAGTTCGTCCTGCTGGTCCGCCACCTTAGCGGCGCCCTCGTGATGCTTCGCGAGCGCGGCGTCCGGCGGTTTTTCATCCGCGCGGACGATCCCGGGAAGCAGCAAAATCAAAGCGGCGGCGGTGAGGCTCGGATTCATGGTTGGTTAGAATGGGGCGGGTTTGCTTCGTGGCTGCGGCGGAGGTGCTCAAGCGCGCGGGTCTGCGCTCTCAGATCCTGTTCCTGTTGGATCAATTTCATCACCCGTAACATGAATTCAAAGTCTTCATCCTCGGGGTTCTGGCCGCCGCCGCCGCCGCCACCGCCCGCGCCATCCTTGTCTTTCTCGCCTTCGAGTTTCTTGGCCCACTCGGTCAGCTTGTCCGCCCATTTTTTCGAGTTCTCGGTGGCGACATAGGAATGATTGGAACCGAGCATGCCGATGATTTTTTCCAGCCCGATATCAATCTGCGACGACCGCATTTCATCGAAGATCTGTTTGAAGGAATCCGTCTTGGTGCGGGCGAAATAACTGCCGAGGTCTTCCTGCAGCCAACGCACGTCGGCGGCGGTGTTAGACTGCTGGCTGGTGGCTTCTTTCAAACGACGTTGGTCGGACGGATCGAGCTTCGAACTCTTGGTGCCGAGGATCCGCTCGTAGGCGTCGATCAATGAACTGGCGATGCCGTTTTGCTCGCCCGCCGCTTTTTTCAAGCGGTTGACGAAGGTGCCGGCCTCGAACTGGCGGTTCGCCTCGTTGGCCTTGGCGATGGCTTCCTGCATTTTCTCGACGGCTTTCTTCTGCTCCTCGACGGCCTTCGCCACATCCTTGCCGGCCTTCTCGGGAGTGTTCGACTGCTCATGCGAGTCGCCAAGTTTTTCCTCAACTTTAGGCAAGTCCTGTTGGGCAAGTTCCTGCATCGACTTGAGCGACTCGGCCATTTTCTTGAGCGTGCCTTTCTCGATGTCGCCGTTGCGGGCGGCGTCTTTCATCAGGCTTTCCATCCGCTCGGTTAGTTCCTGCATCCGGCGCTTGCTCTCGGCTTCCGCCGCTTCTTGGGCTTCGAGGCGCTTGGTGTTTTGATCTTTCTGGAGTTCCTCGCCGCTCAGACGTTCGAGGCGTTGGTTTTCCTCCAGCAGCTCTTGTTCGCGGCGGGCAAGATCCTCGAACTCGGTGATGGCGCGGTCGAATCGGCTCTTCAACAATTGCGCGTGCTCGTCACGCGTCAGGACGTGGAGGATCACCGGCTCGGAGTAAACCCGGCCACGCTTCGGAAAATAGTCCTCCGTATAACCGCGCAGCGTGATCTTCTGCGGCGTGATGCCAAACGCGGCGGGTGAAAACGACGCGGACTTGCCGATCCGCCGTTCTTCGGGCGCACCGTCGCCAAGCTTCATTTCGCCCTTGGCCGGAGCCTCGTCGGTGGGCCGGGTGAATTGGCCGGACCATTCGATCCCCGTTTGCTTGACCCCGAAATCGTCCTCGGCCAAGACCTCAAAATCGACCGTTTCCTCCGGCAGCATCACCTTCTGGCGGTCGATCCCTTGCAAATAACAGGTCGGCACCGCGTCGCGCAGCGCATCGACCCGCAGCTTGAATCCGGACTCTCCGGCGAGTCCCAGCTTGTCCGTCCAAGCGAAGGGAATCTCGAAGGAAACCTTTCCGACGTCCATGACCGGCGTCCTGGCCGTTAGACCGGAAATGGCGAGCGGCCCATCGCGCGGGATATACGCGGGTGCCAGTTCCTTCGGCTCCTCGATCGCCTGCGAACGGGTCGGGCCGAAGATGGCGGACGCGAGTTCGCGGGTGGTCGTTAGATCGATGCGGACCCTGCTGCCCTCCACCGCGCTGACTACGCCGGTGTTGAGATCCACGGTTTTTTCAGGAATCCCCAGATAGTCGGGCGGGGTGACGACCGCAGTCACGGATTGCATGCCCGGCCGTTGGACCGGCTCGATCCGGACTTCATGCCGCAGGTCACCTATATGGAAAACGACGGTGCCGGGATCCTGCTGGCCGGGAAACGTGAAATGATAGCTGTCCGTTGCCAGCGTCGCATCCACGCCGGGCTGCAAGCCATATCGGCCGGAAGCCGTCGCCGGGCGTTGCTCCGAGTCCTTCGAAAGCTTGAGTGAAATTTCAAACGCCTCGCCGAACGCCACCGCCCGATAGACCGGAGGATTTTCCAGCCGGGTGAAGGTGTAGCGCTCGGTGTTGGAAAGCGGCATCAACCAGCGTTGCAGCGCGTTGAATCCGGCCCGCGGAGTCAAGGTGAATGCCGCCGCGGAAATCCCCGCCAGGCACAGCGCGGCCAGCGCCCACCGCCGGTGGCGCTGGGGTGGCAGCGCCTCGTCGAGCTTGCGCCTGCCCGCTTCGATGGCCACCGCCTCCATCGCCGCCTCGCGCAGCCGCGGCGAAAGCGTGTCGGCATTTCCCAACTGATCCTGAAGCTCGATCACCCCTAACAACCGGTCGCCCAGCCCCGGATACCGCCGCGAAATCAAGCGCGCGAGCTGGGATTCACGCCGCTGCCGCCAGACCCAGCGGTGCAGCCAATACGGCGCGAACACCGTGAACAGCGAAACACCCGCGAGCAGAATTCCTAGCCGCACCCAGCCCGGCGTTTGCCAAACCCTGTCCAGCCCGTAAACCAGCAGGAAGGAAACCAGCAACCCGATCACCCCGGCGGCGATCGCCTCCATGATTTTCACCCGCCAGAGATGACGCCGGAAGTCGTCCAACTGAAGCCGCAGGGCTTCCGGGATGACGACTTGATGGGCGGGCGGAGTGGATGGAGAGGCCATGGCAAAAACGACCGGCATCCCGGACTTGCAACGAATGACGGAAGCTCCCAAATCAAGACGGGGAGTTCCAGCGCATTCTCGCCGACTTTAGCGCTTGCCACAAGGTGCTTTGTCCCACCAACACACCGAGCCTGAAGAATCCACCGCATTGGCCCGGACCATCATCCGCTTTAAAACCACCGGAAGTCTGTAAGCCAGCCGCAGCCAGCCAAGTATCAGGCGGACATGAGCAACAGCGATCAAGCTGCCGTCGAGCGGCTGCACCAGGTTTACGGCCAGATGAAACAGGAACTCGGCCGCGTGATCGTCGGCCAGGATCAGGTCGTGGACCAAACGCTGATGGC
>JANMJJ010000216.1:0-8272 GCA_031371325.1 Akkermansiaceae bacterium
CCAGCCGACATTCCCGCCCCATGGCAGGCATCATCATCGCTCCGCGCGCACGCATTTTTCACGGTCACGAGTGGATTTATGCCACCGAGATCAAGAACTCCTTCGGCAATCCCCCACCCGGCGACGTCATCACCCTCAAGGATTTTCGCGACCGCCCGCTCGGCACCGCCATTTACAACCCACAGTCGCAAATCGTCGCCCGCCGGTTTTCCCGTCGCAAGCAGGACCTCGACCTCGACTTCTTCACCCGCCGCATCGGCCAAGCCATCGACCACCGGAAAAACTCCGCCATCGATGAAACGCTCGCCCGCCTCGTCTGGTCCGAGTCCGACGGCCTGCCCGGCCTGATCGTCGATCGCTACGGCGACCACCTTTCCGTCCAGACCCTCACCCTCGCCATGGATCTTCGGAAGGAAATCATCCGCGATGCCCTCATCGCTCTGTTAAATCCCGCCTCCATTGTCCTTCGCAACGACTCGCCCTACCGCAAAGCCGAGGGCATGGAGCCTGGCATCGAAATGCTGCACGGCGAAAACCCCGGCCCGTTCATCGTCCACGCCAACGGACTCGCCTTCGAGGTCGATCTCTTCGACGGCCAAAAAACCGGCCTCTACCTCGACCAACTCCAGGCCCACGCCGAAGTCGCCGCCCTCGCCAAAGGCAAGCGCGTCCTCGACTGCTTCACCAACCAAGGCGGCTTCGCCCTCGCTTGTGCCAAAGCCGGTGCCGCCCACGTCACCGCCGTCGATGTCTCCGCCAGCGCCTGCGCCGCTGCTAGAAAAAACGCCACCCTCAACAGCCTCGAAATCGAAGTCCTCGAGCACAACGTCTTCGACTTCCTCAAGCACGCGAAGCCGGACTACGACATGATCATCCTCGATCCCCCCAGCTTCACCCGCAACAAGGCCACTCTGATGGACGCCATGCGCGGCTACAAAGAGATCCACCTGCGCTCCCTCAAGTTGCTAGATAAAGGTGGCCTGCTCTCCACTTTCTGCTGCTCCTACCACGCCTCGCGCGAGCTGTTCATGGACAACCTGATAGACGCCTCGGTGGATGCCAAGAAATCCGCCCGCCTCGTCATGAACCACGCCCAGCGCGCGGATCATCCCATTTTGATTTCAATCCCGGAAACGGGGTATTTGAAAGGGTTCACGGTTGAGGTGATTGCCTCGCGATAACGTGGCTGCGGCGTCTCGCGGCAGAACGTGCTCGGAGCGTCTCGCTCCGAGTCTATCACCCCACTCATCGCCTGCTCCTCCGTCTGTTTCATTAGCAGCGCAATCGCCTCCTCACCCCTTCCAGCGGCTATTTCAAATCTTCCCCGGTCGGAATCACCGCCTCTTGTTAGCCGTTGCTGCCGCGTTCCGTCCGACGGAATTGCTCCATCTCAAGCTTGAGCGGCTCCCAGTAGAGTCGGTCCTTGTCTTGTTCCGTACGAACCTCGGCATCGAGCGCGGCTCGTAACTCCGGCAGATTTCCAGCCCTCGCCAGTGTGAGCAGCGGGCGCTTGGATTCGAGCCGCACGGTCTCCGAAACGAAGCGATTGGTGAGATCGACAAGGAGTTCGGCCGAGCGTGCCTCACGCAGCCAGAAATCTATCCAATCCGCCTCCGGACTTGCCTCATTCTCCCGGAAATGGATGGACACCAGCGCCTCAATGACCGGCCAGTCCTTGGACCTTTGGGTCTTTTTTGCACTCACCAGATCGGGCACGCTGAGGAGATTGAATTCGTTACCTTCCCCATCCCCAATCACCGTGCGCCGCTCCCACAGGGTTTCAAAAGGTGATAGATCCCGCAGCTTGCTCATGAGAGCGATGCGGAGACCCTCGACACCGGGCGCTGAGCAGCGGTAATGCACCGCGTGTCCGCGCTCCAACACCGCAGGATCAAAAGGAGGCACGGCAATTCGGTTGGCTTTCAAAGTCGCAAGCGCATCGTGAAGCTTCTTGAAGTTCGCTTCCTCAGCCAGAATCAGAAAGTCCACGTCCTTGCTAACTTGCGCCGCGCCGTAGAACACGCAGGCCTGCCCGCCCATGAGCAGCGTCCGGGTTCCATTCGCCTGGATGTCCACTACAACTCCGCGTCAAGGCTGCTCAATAAATCGCCACCAGGCGCATGTAACGACCGGTTCCGTGGCGCCAACCGATGCCTTGCGTTGCCCCTAACCACCTACCCCACCGCCCCCCACCCCCCATCACTCCCCACCAGCGGATACCCGAAGATCAGCTTGAACGCAGCCGCAGTCTTCTCACCCGCCATGCCATCCTCCTCCAGCCGGAGCGCGGCGATCTGGTTCGCGAATTCCTGGAACCTCTCGGTGATCACCGAGTAGCGGGCCGGGGCGAAGTTCAATGGCGGCAATGTATAGTCCTGCGGCTCGGAGATAGGTTTGGAATTTTCCCCGGTGGAATGCATGGACGCCTCGTCGCTGAGCGCCAGCTTGACCTCGGTGGCGGAGGATTTCGCTTCCTCGCTGCGCAACAATTCCAGGGCGAAGACATGGGCCATGTTCCAACGATTCACCAAACCCTTCCAGAAATTCGCGCGATACCCGATGTAGTCTCGCTCGTATTTTTCCCGTGCATTGCGGAGGTCTTGGAGCAGTTCCACCGGCTTGGTTTTTTCCAGTTTGGCCAACGCTTCCTTGGTCGCGGGACCGATGCCGCCGGTGACACTTACTTTGAGCGCGAGTTGCAAAATCTTGGTCGCCCCGCCGAAGCCGCGGTTGAAAGTGCAATCTCTCAGAAATGCGTCCAACCCGGCATTCGTGACGAGACTGGCGACGCGGTCGGTGTTTTTGGCGATGTATTCTGCGGCCTCGTCCTCGACCTGTTGAAACATCCCGGCCTTGACCAATGCCGCGAGTTTCTTGGCCTCCTCGGTATCATACTTCTCGTTGATGCCCGCGACTTCGTAGCGCCCGCCGCCGTCGTTGGCCGGCAGTTGATAGACCTGGATCCGCCCCTGCCGGTCACGCCGCGCTTCCCATTCGACGATCTTGCGCCCGATCCGGATGCGGCGGGGGCCAGTGACGGTCACGGCGACCGACTTTTCCTTCTTGGGCAGCACCGGTTTCGCGGTCGCGCGGGGATCTCCTAGCAGGTAGTAGCCGGTGAGCAGGCAAACGGCGTCGGAGGTGTTGTCGCCCGCGTAGCCATCTTCGGTTAGCTTGATTCCTGGATAGCGGTTGATGGCCTTTTGCAACGCGAGTGCCTCGGGAAAATAGCGGTCGGGCGCATGGCCGATCCGGGGAGTTAGAGGGGATTCCAGCGAATCCTCCGGCACGATGATCGCCCGCGGGATGATCCCGTCGCCCTCGTGGATCGCGATGAGCTGCTGGCGGAGCTGGGGCATGGTGACTGACAAGGCCCCGCCGGGATCGTTCTTGCGGCCGGGCGAAACCTCGTCGTGGCCGAGGACAAACTCGAAGTTGAAGATCGAGGAGCAATTGTCCTTCAGCCATAACAGCAGCGCGATCAGCGCCGTTTCCTGCTCCTTGGTGTAACAGTGATACCAGCCCGCTTCCCGGTTATGGAACCGCTCGACGTGACGCACCTCCTCCGCCTTGAGATCGCGGGCCGACTTCGGCACGCCCTTGGGAATCGGCTCGTTGCACTGGCGGTAGTGGGCGGGGTCGTTGAACCAGGGCCGAAAGGTGGTGTCGTCGATCTGTTGGACCTTGCCCGCGTTGCAAACCTCGATGCCGACGAGGTATTGGCTCACGCTGTTGCCCAGCTCGTGATGGAAACTTTTCCCGGCATGGGATCCCCAGCAGTCGAGATCGAAGTTTTGATAGACATCGCCGTTAGGCGCGATGACGAAAAAGCAGTAACCGTTGGCGATGCCGCCCTCGAGGGTGGCCACCGGATCGCTGCCGCCGGCGGTGAAGTGGACGATGGCTCCGCGCGGATAGCCGACAGAGTAGTGCCCCTGGATTTTCATTGTCCCGGAAACGTCCTGCTTGGCATTCGGATAACGTTTGTTCATACATCCTCCCCGTATCCATCGAGACTTGTGATTTCCCCTTGGAAAATCAAGGTTCTTTCTCGATCCGCGCCAAGCCCCGCAGGACCAACGCGATCATCGCCGGCAAGCGGGTGGCGGGTGATCAAGCGGGAGATATGCATCCAATTGCAGGGAGTTCATCGGTAGCAGATTATCGTGTCGCGCCCGTGCGCAAAGCAAAAACTCATGGCCAGTTGGCGACGCAGTGGGTTGATAGCCGGACTTGTCCTTGAGCCAGAATATCCGCAGTTCGTAAAGCCGGGTGCGGTCCACGCCCAGCCGGGCTGCGGCGCTGGCGGCATCGAGCCATCCCACTGTTGAAGTCGCGCAGGATGCTTCTGCCAAACACGGGCGGCAGGCGGTTTGCAGCAAATTCAAAGAAATCCACTTTTGCTCCGTCTCACTGTCCACTTTTGCAGCGGCCCCGACAGAATTTTGTACCGGACGCGGGTGGATGCTCACATTCAAGCCGAGGAATTTTGTTTGGGTCTTGTGTGAGGTTGGCAACCGCTTCTAAGGTCCGCGTCACTTCATGCGAGCCCAGCCGTTCAAATGGATTGCGCGCGGTGAACCGTTTGAAAAAGACCACAACGGTTCGTCGGGCACATTTCCACCGATCCTCGAACACCTGATCCGCCAGCGGGGCCTTCCGCCCGGCGTCGATCTGGAGGGCTATCTGCGGCCGCGGTTGCGGGATTTGGCGGATCCATTTCTCATTCCCGACATGAAAATCGCGGTGGAGCGGGTGTTCGCGGCCATCGATAACGGGGAAAAAGTCTGCATCTACGGCGATTACGACGTGGACGGCGTGACATCGATCACCCTGATGCGCCGCATCCTGATGGCTTACGGCCTCACGCCGCGCTACTTCATTCCCCGCCGCGGGCCGGAAGGATACGGCCTGAGCACGGCGGCGCTGGCCCGCTGCATGGCGGAGGGGCCGAAGCCGGATTTGCTGATCACGGTGGACTGTGGGACGGTCTCGATCAACGAAGTTGCGGCCCTGCGGGCGGACGGCATCGATGTCCTGATTGTTGATCACCATGAGCCCTCACCCTCTGGAAGACCGGATTGCTGCGCCTTGGTAAACCCGAAGTGCGGCACCGAGTTCACCTACCTGTGCGCGGCAGGCGTCGTTTTCAAACTCGGCCACGCGATGCTCAAAACCCGCCCGGTCGAACTGGATCTCAAGGAATTGATCGACCTCGTGGCCGTCGCAACCATTTCCGACATCGTCCCCATGATCGGGGAAAACCGGCTGATGGTGCGCCACGGGCTGAAGCATTTGCCCAGCACGCTCAATCCCGGCCTGCGGGCGCTTCAGGAAGTCACCGGCATGAACGGCACGGCCACCTCGATGGACGTCGGATTCCGCATCGGGCCGCGCCTGAATGCCGCCGGTCGGATGGATGCGCCGGAAGACGCGCTGGCGACTCTAACGACCGATTGTCGCCGCCTCGCCTTCGATCTCGCGCAAAAGCTCGACGCCTACAACAAGCAGCGCCAAGCCCACGAAGGCCTGATCCGCAGTGAAGCCGTGGCAATGCTCCAGGACTTCGATCCGGCGCGCGATCCAGTCATCGTCCTCGGCTCGCGGACGTGGCATCACGGCGTGGTCGGCATCGTCGCCTCGCGGCTGATGCGCCAATACCACAAGCCGACGTTCGTCATCGCCATCGACGAGGACGGCATCGGCAAAGGCTCTGGCCGCAGCATCGACGGGATTTCACTGGTCGAGGCGATCCGCGCTTGTGAAAGCGATCTGATCGCCGGCGGCGGTCATGCGATGGCCGCCGGGCTTTCAATCGAGGAAGGGAAACTGGATGGGTTTCGCACCCGTTTCGCGGACTACGTTTTAAACAACAGCAACCCGGAACAACGCCAACCGAAGCTGATGTACGACGCGGAAATTTCCTTCGACCAACTCTCGTTAGAATTTCTATCAAGCTACGATCTCCTCCAGCCCTTCGGCAGTGGAAATCCGCAACCGGTATTCATTTCCCGCGAGGTCGGCCTGCGCCGCTCACCGCTGCACATGAAGAACAACCACCTGCGCTTCATGCTGCGCCAAGGCTACCACGAGCAGGACGCTGTCTTCTTCGGCGGCGGCGAGTATCCCCTGCCCGATCCGCCGTGGGACATCGCGTTCACGATTGATCGAAATACCTTCCGCGGGCGGACGACGTTGCAACTGATCATCCAAGACGTGCGGGCGGCGGAGATTCGTTAGCGCGCCGAGCACGAACGCTCCAACCATGCGGAACACTCCGCTGCATCGGTTTCGCCAACGCCGACTCCAGCAAGCCCTCATCCCGCAGTCCTTCCAAGCCACCAAATCGGGAGAGAAGCTGTTTTTCCCGAGCACCGCAGGCAAAAGACCTTGGCGACTCATCCCGTAAAGCAATCGCGAGCCCATCAGATAGTTGAGCAGCGCGGTGTTGCCGATGGCGAAAATGGTGATGCCCAGATAGACGCGGTCGATGCCAGCGAACCACGGAGCCGCGCGGCGGGCGACCTCCATCAGCGGCGTCTTGCCGGCCGCGAGTTCGCGCCACGGCAGCACGGACACCGCCGTGATCGCCACCGCGATGCCGACCATGTAACTCAGCGTCGGCCGCCCCAGCGGCCGAGGGACGGTTGCAGGCCGGAGTGGGGAATCGGGGCGGAATCTGGCACTGAAATAAAACGCTCCGTGCATGATGCGTGCCACCTTCAGGATGGAAAGGCAGAATACCAATCAGCAGGAACCAGGCTCGTCCGAATTCGGATCAACAGCCATTTCCATCTTCCCTCCCGCGCCAGTTCCGCTAGAGTGCGACCCGATCCAATGTCCGCTGATATCATTCCACACGCCCCAACGAACCACGTGCTAGTCGATGTGGAAAACATGAAAACCATCGATGTCTCATTGCTGGGTCAAAAGCATCTGGTCTTTCATCTCTTCTTTGGTCCTGACAACAAGAAGCTGGATATCGTCGTGGTGGAGGCACTTCTGAACCATGCCCACAGCGTCCGGATGATCCGCAGTCCGAAGAGCGGGAAAAACGCGCTCGATTTCGTCCTCGCCTATCATCTCGGTCAAGCGGCGCTGGCGGAACCCAAGGCTCATTTCCACATTATTTCCAAGGACGGAGGGTTCGATTCGTTGATCGAGTTGCTCAAGTCGAAGCAGATCAAAGCCAAGCGGCACGCCGATTGGAATTCGCTGCATCTCACCCTTTTACCCAAGGGTGCGCCTCCTCCGGCGGCCACCGCGTCCAAATCCCTCAGCCCGGGTGCGGACAAAGTCCTGCAACACCTGAAGAAGACCGTGAGCAATCGCCCGAAAAAGAAGGCGACCTTGGTCCGGCAGGCCAAAAGTTACATGGGCAAGGATGCCTCCGACAGCATGGCGGAAAAACTCGTCGAGGAGTTGCACCGCTCGGGATACCTGTCACTCGATGCGAAGGGCGGGGTCACCTACACGATCTAATCGCCCCAGTGTGGGTCGCGATCGGGATCAATCGGCCCGGCCCGGCAGATTCCGAGGATTGGTTGGGATTTCCCATCTTGGCAACCCAACCGTCACCAAGTTTCCCGAAATTTGCGGTTTGCAAGTCGGCTTTCCCGGACTTGAATCCCCGCCCCGTCCATGAGCCACCCCACCTTCCGCATTGCCATCGGAGCCGATCACGGCGCCGTCAATCTCAAAAACGCCGTTGTCGAACACTTGAAAAAGGTCGGCCATGAGGTCCGGGACTTCGGCACCCAGACCACCGCCTCCGTCGATTACCCGGACTATGCGAATCTCGTCGCCTGCACGGTGGCCGATGGCACCTACGATTTCGGCATCCTGGCCTGCACTTCCGGCGTCGGCATGTGCATCGCCGCGAACCGCCACCGCCATGTCCGCGCCGCCAATGTCCGCTCGGTCGAGGAAGTCGTGACCACCCGCGAACACAATGACTCCAACGTCCTCTGCCTCAGCGGAAAGTTCACCGACGCCGCCACCGCCATCGCGATGGTTGACGCGTTTCTCGCCACCGCCTTCGAAGGTGGCCGCCACCAAGCCCGCGTGTGCAAATCCTCCGGCAGCCGCATCGCCGTGACCGATCCTGCGGTTTACGCCGCGATCACCGCCGAGGAACATCGCCAGCGCAACAACATCGAACTCATCGCTTCGGAAAATTTCACCTCGCCCGCCGTGATGGAGGCGCAGGGATCGGTGCTGACTAACAAGTATGCCGAGGGTTATCCCGGCAAGCGTTGGTATGGCGGTTGTG
>JANMJJ010000229.1:0-4225 GCA_031371325.1 Akkermansiaceae bacterium
GCCCTCAAAAACATCCGCGCCGGCCTACCCGTCGCCGAGGCGGACCTCGATCAACTCGTCCAGGATGTCCTGCTCCAAGACCCGGACCTCCACCTCGACGAACTCCTCAACCACTACCCGAACAAGTCGCAAAGCCTCGCCCTCGCCATCCGCCGGGTCATCGGTCTCGACGCGGAAAAGGTCGCCGACCATTTCAAAACCTTCGTTCAGCAATACCCGGCACTCAATTCCAACCAGATCCGCTTCCTCGAACTGCTGAAATCCCAGATCGCCACCTACGGAGCCATCGAGCTCGACCGCCTGTGGGAAGCCCCCTTCACCACCCTCCACGCCGAGGGCATCGACGGCATCTTCCCGGACTCCGCCCAGGTGGATTCACTGCTAGACCTGCTCCAGAACCTCAATCTCACTGCCGCCTGAGAATGCCCGCCCCCTACTCACCACCCCACACCATCACCCCGGCTATCCTCTCGCTCGTCGCTGAGATCGCTGGTGAGGTGGGTCGTATCGGTGCGTTGAGTGGCGCGGCCCATATCCCGAAACTCCGCCGCGAAAACCGAATCCTCAGTATCCATGCCTCGTTGGCCATCGAGAACAATACCCTGAGCCTGGACCAGGTCACTGCCGTCATTTCCGGAAAGCGCGTTCTCGGCCAACCGCGTGAGATCCAAGAGGTGAAAAACGCCTTCGCCGCCTATGAGGCGATGACTTCGTGGAAATCTTCCGCCGCGAAGGATCTGCTCGCCGCCCATCGACTGCTGATGGAAGGCCTCGTTGATGACGCCGGAAAGTTCCGAACCCGCTCCGTCGGCATCGCCAAGGGCAGCCGCATCGTCCACCTCGCCCCGCCCGCCGACCGCGTGCCCGGTCTCATGAAGGATCTGCTCGGATGGATCAAGCGCACCGATGCCCATCCGCTCATCGCCGGTTGCGTGTTCCACTACGAACTCGAATTCATCCACCCCTTCGCCGATGGTAATGGCCGCATCGGTCGCCTCTGGCAAACCGTGATCCTCAGCCACTGGAATCCTTTGTTCGCCTACCTTCCCGTGGAAACCGTCATCCGCGACCGTCAGGCAGAATACTACAAAGTCCTCGCAACCTGCGACAAAGCGGGCAATTCCACCGCCTTCATCGAGTTCCTGCTTTCCGCTCTTCTCACCGCCCTCCGCGAAACCGGAAATCTCCACTCCGGTGAGCAAGTCGATGAGCAACTCAGTGAGCAAGTCGCCCGCATCCTCAAGGCTTGCGTGAAAGCCCCCCGCACCAAGGCGGAACTCCTCGAAAGCACCGGCCTCGCCAACGCCTACCTCAACTACAAACGCCACATCCTGCCACTCGTCCAATCCGGTCTTCTCGAAATGACCCTCCCCGACAAACCCAACTCCCGCCTTCAGAAATACCAACTCACCCCCAAAGGCAGCGCCCAAATATCCTCCAACCTATAGACATCTTCCTCTCCGCGACCCTTTGCGACCTCCGCGCCTTTGCGGTTCAAACCTCTTCTCTTCCCCACTGATCACTGATCATTTCCCACTCAGCATTTATCTATGACCCTCGCCACCGCCTACCGCAATAAAATCGACGCCCTCTGGTTGGACTTCCACTCCGGTGGCATCACCAATCCCATCACGGTCATCGAGCAGATTTCCTACCTGATGTTCGCCCGCTTGCTGGACATCACCGAGTCCCGCAATGAGAAGCGCGCCGGTCGCCTGAAGAAGGACTTCAAGCGCCTATTCCCAGAAGACAAGCAGCACATCCGCTGGTCCCACTTCCGCAATGAAGGTGGCGACCGCATGCTCGCCATCGTCCGCGACGAGTTCTTCCCCTTCATGCGGACCAATCTCCAGCAGCACCCGCTCGGCCGCTACCTCAAGGACGCCAACTGCCTCATCCCCTCCGGCAACCTGCTCTCCCGCGCCGTCGCCGCCATCGAGGAACTCCCGCTCACCGAAGGCGATGCCAAGGGCGACATCTACGAGCACTTGTTAGGCAAACTCTCCACTGCTGGCATCGCCGGGCAGTTCCGCTCCCCGCGCCACATCATCGCCGCCATGGTGGAAATGCTCGATCCCAAGCCCACCGACACCGTCTGCGATCCCGCATGCGGCACCGGCGGCTTCCTCATCTCCGTGATGCTCTACCTCTACGAGAAATACTCCACCGCCGCCTTGGTGGAAACCGATGCGGAGGGAAACAAACACTTCCCCGGCGATCTGCTCGAACCCTACCTCTCCCACATCCGCGGCGGCATGTTCCATGGCTTCGATTTCGACATCACCATGCTCCGCACCGCCGCCATGAACCTGCTACTGCACAACGTCGAGGCCCCCAGCATCCACTATCAAGACACCCTCGGCTCGAATTTTTCGGAAAAATTCCCCAAGGAAGCCTCCGACTGCTTCGACGTCATCCTCGCCAATCCACCTTTCAAGGGCATGATCGACCTCGAAAACGTCGATCCCATGCTCAAGAGCAAGGTGAAGACCAAGAAGACCGAGCTGCTCTTCCTCGTCCTCATCCTCCACATGCTCAAGATGGGTGGCCGCGCCGCCGTCATCGTGCCGGACGGCGTGCTCTTCGGCTCCAGCCAAGCCCACCTCGGCGTGCGCCAGTTGATCGTCGATGACAACCAGCTCGAAGCCGTCATCTCACTGCCCGCCGGAGTCTTCAAACCCTACGCCGGCGTCTCCACCGCCATCCTCATCTTCGCCAAAGGCGGCCGCACTGACAATGTCTGGTTCTACGACGTCCTGGCCGACGGCTACTCGCTCGACGACAAGCGCACGCCCCAGCCCGCCAAGAACGACCTCCCGGATCTGGTGAAACAGTGGAAAGCCCGCAACCCCAAGAAAAAGAGCGATCGCTCCTCCAAACACTTCTTCGTCCCCGTCGCCGACATCCGGGACAACAAATACGACCTCTCGCTCAACCGCTATAAGGTCACCCAACACGTGGAATCCACCTACGAGCCACCCAAGACCCTCCTCAAGCGCATGAGCAAGCTCGGCCAGGAGGTGCTCAAGGACATCAGTGATTTGGAAGGGCTGCTGAAATGAAAGAGGTGCTCCTATCTGACTTTTGTGACACGGGAAGTGGCGGAACGCCCAGCAGGGCGAGAATGACCGATTTCTATGACAATGGCACCATCCCGTGGGTCAAATCGGGAGAATTATCTTCAGGCGAAATATTTGAAACCGAAGAGAGTATTACGGCAGCCGCGTTGAAAGGGTCGGCGGCCAAGCTGGTTAAGCCTGGAGCTCTTTTGATGGCGATGTATGGAGCAACAGTCGGACAAGTTGCTAAGCTCGGTGTGGCAGCGGCAACAAATCAGGCGGTTTGCTATATCGTGCCTGATCAAAAGCTATGTAACATTGACTATCTAAATCATTTTCTGCGATCCATCAGAAACGAATTACTGTCCCAACGGGTAGGCGGAGGACAACCCAATATCAGTCAAGGAATCATCAAGTCTATTCGAGTCCCCCTCCCACCCCTTGCCGAGCAAAAGCGGATCGCGGCGATCCTCGACAAAGCCGACGCCATCCGCCGTAAGCTCCAACAATCCCTCCGCCTCTCCGACGACTTCCTCAGCTCCGTCTTCCTCGACATGTTCGGCGACCCCGTGACGAATCCGAAGGGGTGGCCAGTCGAACCTCTCAGCGAAGGAGTTGAGTCTTTCGATGGAGGCAAAAACGTGAATCCCTGTGACATCGAGCGACGCGATGGCCTACGAGTTCTCAAAGTCAGTGCGGTGACCAGCGGCGAGTATCGTGAAGCCGAAAGTAAATCATTCGGCGAGGACTTCATTGTTCCCTCCGACTACATCGTCAAAACGGGCGATCTTCTCATCAGTCGCGCAAACACCGCCGAACTCGTGGGCGCGGTGGCCTACGTCTGGAACACAACCAGCCAAGCCATGCTGCCAGACAAGCTCTGGCGCTTCGTCTGGTCGAAGCCTGCAAAGATCCACCCTCTGTTCATGCTCCACATGGCCCGCTCGGAACACTTCCGCAAACAACTCATCCTTCGCGCAACGGGCAGCAGCGGATCCATGAAGAACATCGGCAAGGTCAAGATGCTTGAA
Source organism: Akkermansiaceae bacterium (assembly GCA_031371325.1). Classification (GTDB taxonomy): domain Bacteria; phylum Verrucomicrobiota; class Verrucomicrobiia; order Verrucomicrobiales; family Akkermansiaceae; genus Luteolibacter. The sequence continues at coordinate 4,091 of JANMJJ010000229.1, forward strand.
ATCCCGATCCCTCTGCCACCCATCGCACTCCAAAATAAATTCGCCGCCATCGTAAACAAAACCCAAGGCAAAATTCAGAAGTCCACCGCATTCCTCCAAGAATCCGAATCCCTCTTCTCCACCCTCCAACAACGC
>JANMJJ010000002.1:0-7446 GCA_031371325.1 Akkermansiaceae bacterium
CAAAAACTCGGCAAAGGTGCGCAGCTTCACCAAGCAAGCCGCCGGATCGCTGTGGACGTAGGCTTCTGCGAAACCACCGAGATCGGCGAGTTCGCGGTGATTTTCGCGAAGGATTTCGAAGTTACGCGATTTCATGAGGGAAATAGGTGTTACCGGGGAACAAAGTCACTCTGATGACTTGATGGTGGCTGAAAACATTCGGTTGGCGAGAGTTAGGCACACAGTTTCGCGCCGCAGGGTTTTGCATCCGTCGTGCCAAGGGGCCAAATGATGGGCGAGTGATTGGTTTTCAATCACTAGGGCGTAAAAATAATACCGCGCTATTCATCTAAAAATCAATCTGAGTTAATAATTGGATCGCATCCTATTGAAGATTCCTGGATTTAAGGAACTGGTTGATCGCCTGCGGGGTGATGCCAAGCAGTTTGGCGGCACGGGCTTAGACGTCACCGCGGAGTCCCATGGCGCGTCGGATCAGGTGGAGTTTGATCTCGTCGAGAAACTCGTTAATTTTGAAGCCCTCGGACGGATCGGGGAGCGCAGACAGGGGATTGGTCCGCATGGGCGCTTCGAATCGCAGGTCTTCAGGGTTGATGGTATTCCCGGGAGTCAGCATGGCGGATTGCTGGATGACGCGGCGGAGTTCACGAACGTTGCCGGGCCACGAAATGATCGGGTCAATCAAGATACGTTGATTCAAGCATCCAGATCGGCTGAGACAAACTGAAAAGATCGGCATTTGGAAGAGAGCAAACCCTCCGAATGGGTATGAAGTGCATGAACCCAATTCAGCCAGACACCCCGCTCCTTGGCCATGGGAGACAATTGGCGATCCGCAGTAATCATTAAACCAAACCCTCCCCCGCCTCCCCTGGGGGACGGGAGGTGGAGCGAACCGTTCAGGAGGGCATAGACAAGCGCAGTGGAACCTTGAAATTCGTCGTATTTCCCGGTCATTTCCCCCGGCTTGAATCCCCGCTGCAAGAGGAAATCCAGAATCGTATAGCGGTTGAACTTGATGGCGGCTTGAATCCCAGCCGTGGCGATGTCCGCAGGAACCGGGGCGTCGCTGGCGGTCAACTGCTTGACGATTTCCAGATAACCATACCCAGCCGCGATGCGGAGCGCATCGCCCACATACGGCCGACTACCCGCAGCCAGAAGGTGGGCAACGACCTGGGACCATCCGTCGCTGGCAGCCTGTTCGAGGGTGCGGGGATCGAGAATGAGGTCCGGTGCGCTCTTGGCGAGCGATTCGAGACGGGCGATTTGCACGGACTCCACATCGGCAGCTTGTCCTTTCACTTCAGGCGGCTTGCCACCGAGGGCGGAGAGGTTTTCGCGGGCGAGCTTGGTTTCCGTGGCTGCGCCGGGGAACTCAGCGAGCAGGCGTTGATAAAGCTGGATCGCGTCGTCGTTGCGGTTCTGTTTCCGCCGGACTTCGGCGAGGCGGAAGAGCGCGGCGGCGGCGAAGGCTTTCTGCGCGTCGTGGCGGACGAGCAGTTCTTCATAGTCTTTCGCGGCAGCCTCGGGATCGCGGGTGACTTCTTCGGCGTAGAGGCCGTCGCGCAGCAAATCGCGCAGCGGCAACTCTTCGGCACGGGCGGCGAGGAGCGGAATTAGGAAAAATGCGGTGGTTAGCAGAAATGAGTGGAAGCGCATGAGAGGGAGTGAAGCGGGTTTCCTGAGATGAATTGTCATGGAATGGTCATGGAATCGATGGAATTTGCCAGACGACGAGAAGGGGAAATTCGAGCGAAATAAATTTCGCGGTCCTGTGGGGAAATGTGATTGGTTTCCCGCATGACCTCCGAATTGACCGAACTCCTCCGCCGACGTGTCGCGATTATTGCCGATCATGCCTGGCGAGACCGCGACGCGGCCGCGCATCTGGAGGCGCTGCAAAAGGTTTCGGAAAAAATCTCGGCATGGACGCTGGCCCACCGGACCGAGGTGGATGCGCAATTGCGGCACTATCTGGGGAACGCCAGCTATCAGAAAGCACTCGCCCATTTGGAGGCGCGGGAGGAAAAAACGCGAATTTGAAATTTCTTTTCAAGGATTCCGCCCGTCGTTACGTATCCGCCCGACACATGAAATTGTTTTCAAATCTCTTCGGCATGGCGGCGGCTGGCGCATTGGGCTACCTGGCCGAGCCGAGCCTGCGGTTCCAACTCACCGGGAATCACCCGAGCGCGGTGGAGAATGCCAAGAATACGAACATGGTAATCCAGATGCCCGGCGGAGTGCCGCAGATCGATCTGACAAACCTGACCCCGGAACAACTCCCGCAGCGGGTTCTTTTGAATACTGAGGTGAAGGTGTCCGACGTGGCATCCGGCGTGACCATGAGCATCCCGGCAGGCAACCGGGTGAAGCTGGTCCGCATCGAGCGAGGAAACGCGGTGGTGAGCCCAGGCGATGGCTCTTTCTTCGGGTTGGTGCCGATAACCGACACCGATCTGCTGCAACAAATCGCCGCGAATCCTCCGGCCAGCGTGACTCCGCCGGTCGCCGTCGTTCCCGAGCCGGTGACTCCACCGACCGGGGATTTCGAAGAACCGGCGGTAAAAATGCCCGAGCCGCCGCCGGAACCGACGCCAGAACCTGCTCCCGCGTCACCGCCCGCCGGAGAACCCGGTCCCGCCGTGGCGGGCGACACGACCGATGCCGTGACTGCGATGCAGGCCAGCATCAAGGCCGCGCAGATCAAGGAGTTCACCTTCGACCAAGTCCTCGATTGGAAGGCCGAAACCGACGAAATCATGGATGGGGAAACCTATCAGACCGGCATCGCGTCGTACAAAGCGGAGACAATTTTCGGGGTGAAAACGATTCAGGCGAAGGCCTTGATCAAAGCCGGCAAGGTTCACCGCTGGATCTGGCCGAAAAGTGGCATGGAAATCAAGTGATGAGCTTGAGCGGAAGTGGTGGATCGCCGCGATTTTTTCTATCGCAAACCCTTGCCAGCTTGCCGGTGGTGGTTTAACTCGCCGCCCCTATGGCTAGCTATCGTGTGTTGGTTTCCGACCCCATCTCGGAAAAAGGCGTGGAGGCGCTTCGCTCGGCTCCCGGGATTTCCGTGGATGTAAACACCGGGCTCAAACCGGAAGAACTTCTCAAAATCATCGGTGATTATCACGGCCTCGTGGTGCGCTCCCAAACGAAGGTGACACCCGAAGTTTTCGCCGCAGCGAAGAATCTCAAAGCCATCGGTCGCGCTGGAGTCGGCGTGGATAACATCGACCGCGGAGCCGCCACCGATCACGGCGTGGTGGTCATGAACACGCCGAGCGGCAACACGATTTCCACCGCCGAGCACGCGTTCACCTTGATGCTCTCGCTGGCCCGCAACATCCCGCAGGCGCACGCGTCGATCATCGCCGGGAAATGGGATCGCAAATCATTTGAAGGCGTCGAACTCTTCGGCAAGCGCCTCGCCATCCTCGGCATGGGTCGGATCGGCACCGAGTTCGCCAAGCGCGCCCAGGCATTCGGCATGGTCGTCGTCGCGTTTGATCCTTTCCTCACCGCCGCCCGTGCGCAATCGCTCAAGGTGGAACTCGCGGAAAGCGCCGCGATCGCCCTCACCGGCGCGGATGTCGTCACGCTTCACATCCCGCTCACCCCGGATACCCAGCATATCCTCAACGTCGAACGCATCGCACTGATGAACCCCGGTGCGCTGATCGTCAATTGCGCCCGTGGCGGTCTCGTCGATGAAGCCGCCGCCAAGCTCCACCTCGATTCCGGCCATCTGGCAGGGATCGCGCTCGATGTGTTTGAAACCGAGCCACCGACCGCCGAGTTCCCGCTGCTAGGCGCGACGAAATGCGTTTTCACGCCCCACCTCGGAGCCTCCACCGCAGAAGCCCAGGAAAACGTCGGCATTGAAGTCGCCCACCAGGTGAAAAATTTCCTGCTCACCGGTGAAATCGTCAACGCGGTGAACATGCCCAACCTCGACAGCCGCACGCTCGAAAGCGTCGGCCCGTATCTCGACCTCGCCGAATCGCTCGGCAAGCTGCTGTCCAAAATCGCCCCCGCGCAGTGCGACGCCATCCGCGTTTCCTACCTCGGCCCGGTCTCGGAACTCGATACCGAACTGGTCACCCGCAAGGTGCTAACAGGCTACCTGGCGGCCGCGCATCACGAAGCCCAAGTGAACCTGGTGAACGCTCCCGCCATCGCCAAATCACACGGCATCAGCGTCACGGAATCATCCGTCGCGCTGGCCACCAACTGCACCGAGTTGATCGAAGTTTCCGCGATCAAAGGCAATGAGGTTTGCACCGTGGCCGGAACGTTTTTCGGCAAGGCCGCGCGCATCGTCCACATCGCCGGCCACTACGTGGAAACCAATCCGACCGGCACGTTCCTGTTCGTGGAAAACGACGACCGCCCCGGCATCGTCGGAGCCATCGGCACCGCCCTTGGCAAAGCCTCGGTGAACATCGCCAACATGGCCCTGAGCCGCAACCCCGCTAACAAGCAAGCCGTCACCGTGATCGAGGTGGACACCGAGCCACCGGTGCAACTGCTTGAAAAACTGCGGTCCACGCCGGGAATCATCCGCGTCCTCAGCTTCGAGCTGTGAAAAAACACGAATTTCGAAAAATCCGTTGCCAACCCCGAACAAGATTACTTAACCTCTCCGCAGCATGAAAAAACTCCTCGTCATCGCTACCACCTTCGCCGCCTTCAGCGGTCTAGCCGTCGCCGACATCCAAGCACCTCCCGGTTCCACTTACACGTCCTCGCGCAAGCTTGGCCGTGCCCTCAGCAACATCATGTATGGGTTCATTGAGATCCCGGAACAGATGGTCCGCAAGGACGAGCAATACGGCCGCAAGGCTGGAGCAACCTATGGTGCCGTCGATGGAACCAGCCGCGCACTGCGTCGTCTTGGCTATGGTTTCTACGAACTCTTCACCTTCACCTGCCCCACCTATCGCGGCACTTTCAAGCCACCTTACGAACGCTGCGGTGAAGACAACCGCATCGAAATGAATGTGCATGACGGCCTCTCCGAGTTCCCTCCTGAGCTCGGCTTCGACGGTGGCTACCAACACGTCCGCTCTCAGAAATACTGAGCTAACGAAACACTTTGTTTGAATTTCAATCCCGCCAGCGGTTCGTCTGCTGGCGGGATTGCACATTTCCCGCCCAAAAGCCCGGGGCGCTTTGCGGGCTTACCATCGTCTTCCCCCCGGTGTTCGATGTGGCATAGGAATTGACAAACCTACGGATTCTTCGCCCCGTCCTTGAATTTCTTCCACGGTGGAGCTTTGGGTTTCCAAGTGGAGGCCGGAAGTTCGTCATCGAATTCCGAGCGCTGGCCGATTCCTCGCAGCAGACTGCTGATTTCTTTGGCCTCGTGGAGCAACTCGACCATCCGCACGGCAGTTAGGGCCGGTTGCTTGAGTTCCGCTTTTACCGCCGCATCGCGCCGCTGCAAGACCGTCCCTGATAGCAACGCAAGCGCTTGTTCCGCCGCTTGCATACCATCCAACGAAACCCCTTCGAGGCTCGAAGTTTCATGGGCCAGCGCGAGACGGTCCGGTTCTGATAGGCCGCTCAGGAAGGTATTCACCGCCGCATTGGACGACGGGTCCGGCGAGGCTCCGAGGATGGTTTCCAACAGCGGGATGCCCTCCAGCCAGCGGTTTGCCTCATGCAATGTCTCGAACTGCTCTCCCAGAAACCGCTGGGCCGGACCGGACGACAGCGCGAGATGACACAGAAATGCAACCATCCGGTGGAGCCGCGTCGGCTCTGTGGGAGGTGAAATTTCCCCCGCCCCGGCCGACTTCTCGGCATACACCCGCTTCGGCTGCAACTTGGCCTTGGCGATGGCCTCGCGCAGGGATTTGGTCGATGTCTGGAGTTGAACCAAGACAAGATTGAGCTGGTTGTCCAGCACACCGGAATCCGGGATCAAGGCCAACAGTTGTGCACACTCATTCGTTGCAGCAGCACGCTCGGCAGGAGAATCGAAGAGTCCACTAACTTTCGCCCTTTCCAGTTTGAAGTCGAAGAACTCCTTGGCGTTAGTGAGCAGTTGTCGGAAAGCTTCCTTGCCGTGCGCCTTGAGATAAGTGTCCGGATCGTCACCCGCCGGCATCTCCACGACGCGGATGGATAGGCCCTCGGGAATTAATTCTCGATAGATCTTTTCCGCAGCGGCCTGTCCGGCCTGGTCCGCGTCATAACAGACGAGCACGTTGTTCGTATAACGCTTGAGTAACCTCGCGTGTTCCCGCGTGCAAGCCGTGCCGCAGGTGGCGATGGCATGCTCGATGCCCAGCTCGTGACAGCAGATCGCGTCGATCTGCCCCTCGCATAACAGCGCGGCTTTTTCCTTGAGAATCGGCTTCTTCGCCCGGTCCAAGCCGAAGAACACCCGGGATTTCTTGAAAATGGCGGTCTCCGGCGAGTTGATGTATTTCCCACTGTTCTTGTTCTCGCGAAGCTGCCGCGCACTGAACGCGATGACGTCGCCGATCTCGTTGCGGATCGGAAACATCAGCCGGTCCTGGAAGCGCACAAAAAGTCCTGATCGCGGATTGCTGTCTTCCTTCAATTTCACAATTCCCGACTCCACAAGCTCGCGGCCTGTGAACTTCTTGGATCGCGCCCAGTCGAGGAAAACCTTCGGATTGTCCGGCATCCAACCGACCGACCAACTCGCCGCCATCGCGCTGCCGAAGCCCCGCGACTTCATGTAGTCCCTGGCGTGAGCGGCCTTGGGATCCTTCATCAGCAACTCGTGGAAAAATGCCGTCGCCTCGCGGTGGATGTCCAACAGCTTGCCCCGTGCCCGCCGCGACTGGTCCGCTTGCGGATCGCCCTCTTCCTCGACGATGTGAATCCCGGCCCGCGACGCGAGCTTTCTAACCGCATCGACGAACGGCAGGTTTTCATGATCGCGGACAAAGGCGATCGCGTCCCCGCCCGCGCCGCAACCGAAGCAGTGGAACCGCTGAGTGGATGGCGTGATGTAAAACGACGGCGTCTTCTCATTGTGAAACGGACAATTCGCGCGGAACGCCGAGCCCGCCTTTTTTACCTGAATGTAGGAACCGATCAAATCGACGATGTCCGTCGCTTCGAGCACTTTCTCCACACTTTCTTTCGGAATCTGGGCCACGGGTCTTGCTGCCCGGCAGACTAATCCCCTGCGGACGGCGAGGCGAAGCCGGAATTTTAAAATCGCGACGAACGCGCTGAATTGCTTGCCAAGTCCGGCTCCGCCCCTTCATCCTCCCGCCCGGTCACAAGTTTTGGGGCCATCGACTCGGAAAGCATGCTTAGCTCAGTGGTAGAGCACATCCTTCACACGGATGGGGTCGCAGGTTCGAACCCTGCAGCGTGCACCAGTTTCCCCCTTATTTCATAAGGAATTGCGGGTTTTGATCCGATGGAAATCCGATGAAGCCGCCCCCC
>JANMJJ010000001.1:0-45304 GCA_031371325.1 Akkermansiaceae bacterium
AGGACGAAAAATTGACACCCTTCTCCAGAGAGGGTAAAATGCCATCATGGTAAAAACACAGGTGCAGATTCCCGATGCTCTTTTCCGCGAAGCAAAACGACTTGCTGCCGAAAACGAAATGAGCTTTGCCGAGGTGGTCCGCCGCGGGCTGGAAGAAATCATCAAACATCACCCGCCCGGTAGAACGAGAGCGGAATCCTGGAGCCTGCCTCAGCCTTTCGATATGGGAGCAACACTGGCTCCAGAAGAGGAATGGACCGCACTCTGCCACGACTGACTTGTGCCGAATATGTTGAGTTTTGATACAAACATCGCGGTCCACGCAGCCAATTCTGCTTCTCCCCTGCATGATCGCGCGCGTGATTTCCTTCAATCCGTTGCCACGCGGCGGGACATGGCGGTTTGTGAATTGGTTTTGGTAGAACTGTATCTTAAACTGAGAAACGAAAAAATCTTCAGCCGTCCGCTAACAGCCTCCCAAGCAGCAGCCGTTTGCCAAGCATACCGCAAGAATCAGGCGTGGACGCTCATCGAATCCGCCCCTGTCATGGAAGGGGTCTGGGAACAAGCGGCAGAAAAAAACTTCGCTTTCCGTCGCATTATTGACCTGCGTCTGGCTCATACCTTAATACACCATGGCGTTACCGAATTTGCGACGGCTAACGAAAAAGACTTTGCCGGTCAGGGTTTTCTTCGGGTTTGGAATCCGCTGCTAGACTGATCGCCTTCCTTTAGAATTCAGTGCTTCATCTCTCACCCACTCCCCTGACTCTCTGGATCGGCATCATTGCCTTGATCCTCGTGGCCGTGCTTTCCGTGATTTCTTGGAAGCGCAGCCCTCATCCCAAGCGCACCGCCGTGCTGGAGTGCTTGCGATTTCTATCAGCACTCGCCGTCGTCATCCTGCTCTGGCAGCCGGAGTGGCTGACCACGCTGCACCCGGACACCAAGCCGCAGATCGCGATTTTGTGGGATGATTCGAAGTCGATGACCACCATCGATGCCACGTTGCCGCCGGTTCTATCAGACAAGTCGCAGGTCGTCTCCCGCGCTGAGTGGGTGAAAAAGGCACTCGCGTCCGACCTTTGGAAACCCCTCGAAGCCAACGGCGCGAATGAAGTGATCACCACTTCTTTCTCTTCCCCACCAACTCTCAACTCTCAACCCTCAACCTCTTCCGGCACCGACCTAGACACGCCGCTCACCGATCTCCTCGCAAAGCAAACCAACCTTCGCGCCGTAGTGATGCTGAGCGATGGCGACTACAACCTCGGCCAACCGCCCGTGGCTGCCGCGCAAAAACTCCGCCTGCGCGGCGTGCCGTTGTTTCCCATCCCCGTCGGCAGCAAGGTCCGCTTGCCCGATCTCGACCTTCTATCAGTCACCGCGCCGACCTATGGCATCGTCAGCGAAAACGTGCAGATCCCTTTCACCATCCGCTCGTCGCTCGACCGCCAGGTCCGCACCGTCGTCCGCCTGCGCGATGAAGCCGGCCACGAGCGGACCAAGGACATCGTCATCCCGCCGAACGCCGAAACCTACGACTCCATCCTCTGGCGTTTGGAAAAGGAAGGCTCGTCCACCCTCGAACTCTCCATCCCCGTGGCGGACGGCGAACTCGTCGCGACCAACAACTCCCGCAAATTCACCATCGCCGGCCGCCCGGAAAAAATCCGCGTCCTGCTGATAGAAACCCAGCCGCGCTGGGAATACCGCTTCCTGCGCAATGCCCTTGAACGCGACCCCGGCGTCGAGCTTTCCTGCCTGCTGTTCCACCCCGCGCTCGGCCCCGGCGAGGGCAAGGACTACATCAAGGAGTTTCCCTCGAAGATCGAAGACCTCGCGAAATACGACGTCATCTTCATCGGCGATGTCGGCACCGAACAAATCACCAAGGAACAATGCGCGCTCATCTGCGGCCTGGTGGAAAACCAGGCGTCCGGCCTGATCTTCATGCCCGGCACGCAGGGCAATGAGTTTTCACTGCTGGACACCGAGCTGTCCGACCTCATGCCCGTCATCCTTGACGAGGCTAACAAGCATGGCATGGCCGAGTCCATTCCCTCGCCGCTCACCCTCACCACCGAGGGCCGCGCCTCGTTGCTCACCATGTTAGGCAACAGCGAGGAGGAAAACCCGGAGATCTGGCGGCGGCTGCCCGGCTTCTACTGGCACGCCCCCGTCATCAAGGCCAAGGGCGGCGCGGAGGTTCTCGCCGTCCATGGCAACCGCCGCGGCAAGTTCGGCCCCATTCCGTTGTTAGTCACCAAGCCCGCCGGTAGCGGCAAGGTGTTGTTCATGGGCATCGACTCCGCGTGGCGCTGGCGGCGCGGCGTCGAGGATCTCTATCACTACCGGTTCTGGGGTCAGGTCGCGCGTTGGATGTCCTATCAGCGAAACATGGCCGCCGGCCAACGCGTTCGGCTGTTTTTCAACCCCGAGCGCCCAGAGCCCGGCTCCACGGTCACTCTCAACGCCAACGCCTTCGATCCTAACGGCGCGCCGCTCAAGGAAGGCACCGTTTCCGTGGACATCACCGCGCCCGACGGCCGCACCCAGCGCATCGAACTCCAGAAAAACGACACCGCCTGGGGAGCCTTCAGCGGTCGCTTCAAGGTCGATCTCCCCGGCGCCTGGAAACTCCGTGCCACCGCCACCGGCGCGGAGGATAAGCCGCTTGAAACCACCATCCTCGTCCAAGGCACCGACATCGAAAAAGTCGGTCAACCCGCCCGCCCGGAAGTGCTCGAGGAAATGGCCAAGGTTTCGCGTGGCCGGATCATCCAGCCCGCCCAGCTCGCCGATCTGATTCAGGAAATCACCGCCCTCCCCGCGCCGCGTCCACTTGAAAACCGCATCCCGCTGTGGTCGCACTGGGCCACGGTCGCCGCGCTCGTCACCTTGTTAGGAATCTTCTGGATCGGCCGCAAACTCAACGGCGCATTTTAACTCACCTCTCCACAAACCATGAAAAAAGACGACCGCGACTTCCTGTTCCACCTGCTAGAGACACCCAGCCCCACCGGTTTCGAAATGCGCGGCCAGCAAGTCTGGGCGGATTGGATCAAGAGCCACGCGCCGGATGTCACTTGTGATTCCTACGGCTCCACCTGGGCCATCTTGCCCGGGAAATCCAAGCGCATCGTCATGCTGGAAGCCCACGCCGACGAGATCGGCTACATGATCAAGCATATCGACGACCGCGGCTTCCTTCGGCTCGACCGCGTCGGCGGCTCGGATGCTGCCACCGCCCGCGGTCGCCGCCTCACTATCCTCGGCGACAAGGGCAGCGTCTCCGGCATCGTCGGCAACACCGCCATCCACCTCCGCCGCGATGACGCCGGCCATGAAAAAGCTCCCGCCGTCCACGACCTGTGGGTCGATGTCGGCGCGGCCAGCCCTGCCGAAGTCGCCGCCCTCGGCCTACGCGTCGGCCACCCCGCCGTCTATCAGGACGGGCCGCTCGAATTGGCTAACAAGCGCCTCGTCGGCCGTGCCATCGACAACCGCATCGGCAGCTACATCATCGCCCAGGTCATGAAACGCATCGCCGCCGGCAAAAAGAAGCCAGCGTTCACCCTCGTCTGCCTCAATGCCGTGCAGGAGGAAATCGGCGGCAACGGCGCGATGATGGCCACCTATCGCCTCAAGCCCGACCTCTGCCTCTGCCTTGATGTCACTCACGCCACCGACACCCCCGGCCTCGATCCTAACAAATTTGGCGACGTCAAGCTAGGTGGCGGCCCGACCCTTACCCACGGCACCGCGAACCACCCCCACGTCGTCCAGCGCCTGATCGACATCGCCGCCAAGGCCAAGCTCCCGATCCAGCACGAGGCCAGCAGCCGCTTCACCGGCACCGACACCGACAAGATTTTCCACAGCCGCGAAGGCATCCCCAGCGCCCTCGTCTCCCTGCCGCTGCGCTGCATGCACTCCGTCGTCGAAACCGCCCACATCGATGACATCCACCACACCATCGACTTGCTAACCGAGTTCGTGCTCTCCTTAACAGAGAAAGACGAGTTCCGGCAGATCCTCAAGTGAGCTTAATTTCGATGTGCCGTTCCATCCCGCATGAATCCTTCGCCGCCCGCAGGGAGGTCCGGGCCGGCCCCTGATCTGAAGCCAGCGCATGGTTGGGAAATTTTCAGCCACAGCCGCCACCTGACGGGGCAACTCTGGCTCCGCGCCGGAGCGGGCGTCACCGTCGCCAATGAATTCCAGTTGAACCGTTCCAGTGGCGCTAAAATCGTTAGGCAGGGACTGGATAGCGGCTGGTTCGGCCAGATCAGCCTGACTATCGGGATTCGCCGACCTCAAATTTCAAACCAATTTCATTAACGCCGCTGTCCCCGAAGTAAAACTGGACATCGGAACCCGCCAAGGCTCTCGGCGTTTGGCTGGGAGAGATTGTTTAAGACTTGGAAAAATAGGAATAGCCAGCGTGCAGACGCGAAAAGTCCGGGTGCTGAACAACAACTCTTGCGTCTTGCCCACCGCCATTTCACTTCCTAGCTTCTGCCCACGGAGCAGGGCCAATTTGGGTTCTTCTCCGAATTTTTCCACGCCATGAGTGCCAAAAAACCGACTTTGAGCCACGATCAAGACGTCGCCCACAAGCCATCCAAGGAATTTTCCGCGAAGGCCCGCATCCCGTCGCTGGCGGCTTACAAGAAACTCTACAAGGAATCCATCGACAAGCCCGACAAGTTCTGGGCCAGCGAGGCGAAGGAGTTGGTCTGGCAAAAGCCGTGGACGAAGGTGCTCGATTGGAAAGCCCCTAACGCGAAATGGTTCGACGGCGGCAAGCTCAACGTTTGCGAAAACTGCGTGGACCGCCACGCGGTCGGCGCACGCCGGAACAAGGCGGCGATCATCTGGGAAGGCGAGCCCGGCGACAAACGCGTGATCACCTACGGCCAGCTCCAGAAAGATGTCTGCCGGTTCGCCAATGTGCTTTTGAAAAACGGCGTCAAGGCCAAGGACCGTGTGCTCATTTACATGCCGATGGTGCCCGAAGCCGCCGTGGCGATGCTCGCCTGCGCGCGGATCGGCGCGGTGCATAATGTGGTGTTCGGCGGGTTCGCTGCGGAGGCCATTGTGGACCGGTTAGAGGACTCTGGTGCGACGGTGATCGTGACGGCGGATGGTGGCTGGCGGCGTGGAAAAATCGTCGCACTCAAGCCGGTGGTCGATGAGGCGCTGGCGAAATATAACAAGGTCAAGCGCGTCATCGTCCTCAACCGCGGCGGCAATGAAGTCGCGATGGATGCCACCCGCGACGTCTGGTGGCACGATGAAGTGGCTACCGCTTCCTCGAAGCACGTCGCCAAGGGCTTCGATTCCGAGCACCCGCTGTTCGTGCTCTACACGTCCGGCTCAACCGGCAAACCGAAGGGCATTCTCCATACGTCCGGTGGTTATTAACCGGCACCTACTCGACCTGCAAATACATCTTCGACATGCGCGACGACGATGTTTACTGGTGTACCGCCGACGTCGGCTGGATCACCGGTCATTCCTACATCGTCTATGGTCCGCTGGCTAACGGCGTGACCCAGGTGATGTATGAAGGCGCGCCTAACTTCCCGGACTTCGGCCGCTTTTGGAAAATGGTCGAGGAATACGGCGTCTCGATTTTCTACACCGCGCCGACCGCGATCCGCGCGTTCATCAAGGCGGGCGATCATTTCCCGGCGAGCCACGACCTGTCGTCGTTGCGGTTGTTAGGTTCTGTTGGAGAACCGATCAACCCGGAAGCGTGGAACTGGTATCACAAGCAAATCGGCGGCGGCAGATGCCCGATCGTCGATACCTGGTGGCAGACCGAGACGGGAGCGATCCTGATTTCCCCGATTCCCGGCGCGACGCCCTGCAAGCCCGGCACTGCGACGTTGCCGTTCTTCGGCATCGACGCGGCGATCCTCGACGACGCGGGCAACGAGTGCAAAGCCGGCCAGGACGGCCGCCTCGTCATCCGCAAGCCGTGGCCATCGATGATCCGCACGATTTACGGCGACAAGGACCGCTACAAGAAAACCTACTGGTCGGACTATCCCGGACTCTACACCGCCGGCGACGGCGCACGCCGCGACAAGGACGGCAACTTCTGGATCATCGGCCGCCTCGACGACGTGCTCAACGTCTCGGGCCACCGTCTCGGCACGGCGGAAATCGAGAGCGCGCTCGTCTCGCATCCGGCCGTCGCGGAGGCCGCAGTGGTCGGCAGGCCGGACGAAATGAAGGGTCAGGCGGTCGCGGCGTTCGTGACGCTCAAGGGAAATGTCGAAGAGTCGGAAGAACTCCGCGCCGAGTTGCGCAACCATGTCGGCAAGGTGATCGGCGCGATTGCCAAGCCGGATGACCTGCATTTCGCTCCCGGCCTGCCGAAGACCCGTTCCGGGAAAATCATGCGTCGGCTCTTGAAAGAACTCGTTTGCACCGGCAAAATCTCCGGCAACGTGACAACGCTCGAAGACTTCTCCGTCATCGAGAGCTTGCAGCGCCAGATTTCCAATTAACCAGCCATGACCTCTTCCCGTTTCTTCATCGCCCGTGTCGCCCAAGCTTTCGGATATTTCCGCAAGAGCCATCGGATGGCCGACGCAGCGAGCGAAATGCACCTGCTGCGCGAGGCCGAGGCCCAGCTCGGGGCCGCCATCTGGGAGAAAGTCGAGGGCATCGAGGCGCTCTCCGTCGAATACTGGAACCTGCGGAAATTCATCAAGGAGAAGAACATCGTCCGGAAAAAACTCGAGGAGTGCCAAGCCCGTCTCGATCTAGCTCACGAGGAACGGGCCACCGTACTCAGCAACACTCCCGAAGTTCACCAGGAGCTATTCGATCAACGCATCGTCCTGCTCACCGAACTGGAGAACCTCGCCCGCCGGCGGGATGAAATCGTCGCCGGGGCCCGCGAGGTCCGCCGGACGTATGACGGCATGAAAATGAAACTCGAGGTGCTCACCAAGGAATCCGCAGATTCCGGTTCTAACAATCAGGAAATCGAACAGGTCAGGGTCCGCCTCGCCGAGCTTAAAACCCAGTTTTCCGACCTCAAGCACCAGCGCATCCAGATCGGCACCGAAATCGAAGAGGGCGACGCCAAAATGGACATCGTGGACGAGCATCTCAACGAGAAGAAAAGGAGTCGCCGGAGCGATGCCTCGGAAGCGTTCCAAGTGATCGGCGACGGCAACAAGGAGATCTCCATCCTGCGTGCCGAAAGTGGCGTGCTCGACACCCAGATGCGCCAGCTTTATGCGGAAATCGGCCGTTTCATCAGCCGCCATGCGGTTCAGGATCCAGCCTGTGCCAAAGTGGTGTCATCCCACCAGGGGCTGGTCGATGTCATGCGCGCCCTGCGCCGCTCGATCGCGCTCAACCACCGGCTGGCCGGGACGGCGTGAGCCTAACGCTTCGCTTTCAGCAGCAGCACCGGAATATCGACGATGTGCCGCACCTTGTCGGCGGTGCTGCCGTAAATCAGGTCGCCGATCAAGCGGTGGCCGTGGGTGGACATGGCGATGAGATCCACGTCGCAAGTGGCGGCGGCCTTGACGATTTCATCGGACGGCTCGCCCAGTGCTAACAAATACTCGACGGTGAAACCCTCGCCGCGCAACTCGGCGGCGCACTTTTCCAGATAGGCCCGGTCGTCGCGCATCTCCTCGCTTTCGGCTAGGTTGAGGGTCTTGTAGTTGCGCGCCACCCAGCCATCGGCGACGTGTATCAGCACGAGGCTGGCACCGGTGAGCCGGGCAAGCGGCTTGACGTGGTCGAGCATGGTCTGGTCGGCCGCGCTGTTTTCGACAGGAATGAGAATCTTGCGGTACATCGGAGTACGATCAGTTAGGAAGACCCAGGAAGCCGTAGAAGGCTTTGCGGATGGGCTCGGGGACGAAGGTGTCGAAGAGCAATTTCAGATTCAGCACGATGATGACGGTCGCGGTCGTCCAGCCAAGAACATTAATCCACAGCGGATTGACGAATTCGCCCATCTTTGCCCGCTCGCCGGTGAAGCGCATCAGCGGCCACACCGCGAACCCGAGCTGCATGCTGAGCACGACCTGGCTGGCGACTAACAACTCCGTGGTTTTTCCCTCGCCGTAAACGCCGATGATGATCACGGCGGGCACGATCGCGATGCTGCGGGTGATGAGCCGCCGCAGCCACGGCCGGATGCGGAAATTCAGGAAGCCTTCCATCACGATCTGGCCGGCAAGCGTGCCGGTGAGCGTCGAGTTCTGGCCCGAGGCGAGCAGGGCGACGGCAAACAGCGTGCTGGCCACGCCCACCCCGAGCGTCGGGCTGAGCAGGCGGTAGGCATCTTGGATGGCCGCGACCTCGTGATGCCCGGACCAGTGGAAAGTCGCGGCGGCCAGAATCAGGATTGCCGCGTTGATGAACAGCGCGAACATCAGCGCTGCGGAGGAATCGATGGTGGCGAATTTGATCGCCTCCCGCTTGCCTGCGGGCGTGCGCTCGAAGTTGCGGGTCTGCACGATGGAGGAATGCAGGTAGAGATTGTGCGGCATGACCGTCGCACCGAGGATGCCGATGCTCACGTAGAGCATGCTTTGGTTTTTCAAGATGTCCGCAGTCGGTACGAAGCCGAGCATCACGCCGGTGAGGCTCGGCTTGGCAAAGAACAGCTCGGCGGCAAAGCACATGCCAATGGTGGCGATGAGAATGATGACGACCGCCTCGACGTAGCGGAAACCTTTGTTTTGAAGGTAAAGTACGGCTAACACATCCGCGCAGGTGATCACGCAGCCCCACAAGATCGGGATGCCGAAGAGCAATTGCAGACCGATGGCCGAGCCGACGACTTCCGCTAGGTCGCACGCCGCGATCGCCAGTTCACAGAGGACCCACAGGAACCAGACCGTCGGCTTCGAGTAATGGTCGCGGCAGGCCTGTGCCAAATCGCGGCCGGTGGCGACGCCGAGTTTCACGCAGAGGTGCTGGAGCAAGATCGCCATCAGATTGGAAATCATGATGACTGCAAGCAAGGTGTAGCCGAACTGCGCGCCGCCTGATAGGTCGGTGGCCCAATTCCCCGGATCCATGTAGCCGACGGCGACTAGGAAGCCGGGGCCGCTGAAGGCGACGAGCTTGCGCCAGAAGGAGCCCTTGCCCGGGACCATGATGCTGCGGTGGACTTCCGGCAGCGAAAGCTCGCCCGCCGTCCTGCGCCAGGCGGCTTCGGAATCTGTGTTGCTATCGCTCATGGCGTTCGTGTGCGGGAAGTCGTGAAAGCGTTCGTTGGAACGGAATTCGGCGGATTGTGTCGCTCGTGGCCTCCTACGGCGAAAACTTAGTCAGAGCTAATTTATGTGCGCAAGGCTAAATTTGTAACTTCGGGGATTTTCCAGGTGACGAGGTCGGGAAGCCACGGCAGAGCGTCGGCAAGGAGGGCCGGATCAAAACTTCGAACTCACTCCCACGAAGGGCATGAAATCCGTGGAGGCACTCGTGAGGCCGACGCGGATCCCGCCGTCGAGCTGCCAGGTGGGAGTCAGTGCCCAAGTCATGCCGGTGTTGAAATAGGCTTCCCAATCCGATCCGGAGTCGGCGCTGAGGACGCTGACCAGCTCCAGAAAGACGCCGGTATTTTCCGTCAGGTTGTGGCTGGTGGTGGCTGACGTCACGCCGACGAGGTGGTGATCGCTGCCATCGTCGTCCGCTTCCCAATCCAGTTCCACCATCACGGTGCAGTCCCAACCCGCCGGACCTTCGAAACCCAAGGGAACTATCAGACCACCTTCGAATTCGCCATTGCCGAGATCCCCGTTGGCGGTCGGGAATTTGACAAAAGGCATCACCGCCAGGGCCGTCGCGCCTTCATCATTGCCCCAGAGATTGTGCTTTAGGCGGATTTCCACGTCGCCGAATCCCTCGTCGCCGCTGCGGACGTGGGTGTAAAACGGCAAGACCACTTGCAGGTCGGTTGAGTTGTTGAGACCGAGCTTGGCGTTGAGTTCGCCGAGGGAAAATTCGCGTTCACGGCCGTTGCGAGTCCAATTGGCGATTTCCATTTCATATTGGAAATGCCCGGCATCCACGGTGTGCGGGCTTTCGGTGGTATCGGGACGGTCGGTGCTGAGCGGCCGGAGTTCAGCCGCAGCGCTGATTGAAATGCCGCAGGCGATGGCGGCCAGGTGAAACGATTGGATGGGCAGCGAATTCATAGCGGCCACGAAATTAGCCTCGGCTAAATTTAATGCGCAAGGCTGAATTTGAGGGGTAGGGAAGATTTCAGTCCGTGAGGAGGGGCGGCCGCAGTCCGCCCGCCTTTCCTCACTCGTCGTCGATGCGGAGCCGCGGCGGGGGCTTGAGCGGGATGCCTTCCTCGATGTCGCCGAGGTCGAGGCTGTCCAACACGTTGGTCCGCCGGCGGACCAATCCCCGTTCGGCGGAAGTCGCCGCGAAGCTCGGGACCTCGGTGTGATAGGGATCATCGCCGAGGAGCACGGGCTCCTTCGGGCGGACCGGTGGGGCGTCGAGCGCGGGCAGGTTGAGCAGCGCCATGTCGGGCGAAACGCCCTCGCCGAGGGCTCCGGAATGGATGTTGCAAAACGGCAGGTTTTCCGTGCCCCTGCGGAAGTATTCCATCACCGAGGTCGAGCGCGAGCGGATGGTCCCGGTGTTGATGTCCTCGACGTGCTCCTGGCAATACTGGGTCGCGAGTTGGCCGGATGTCGAGCACACGGGCACTTGCACCACGCTCGCCGGGGGCTTGAGCGCCTCGCCGCCGAACGAAGGGGCCGCCGCATTCATGGTCGCCTGCCAGACGGGCATGGCGAGATCCCGGCTGAACGCCCCCGGATAGATCGGCTCGCCATTTCCTGACAAAAAGCCGGTCCACACGCCGCAGGTGATCCGCTTGTTATAACCGATGAACCAGCAATCTGCGAAGCCGGGGGTGGACCCGCCTTTCCCGGCGCCGTTGAAGGGCCGCTCCAGCAAGCCATCGAGAACTCCCTTCGAACTGCCGCGGTAAAGCGATCCCGCCATCATGCTGTGGACTTGCCATGCGGTCGCCTCGGCGATGATCGGATGCCGCGTCTGCGGCTTATGCTCGCGGCGATAGACCACCCGCCCCGCCGCGTTCTCGACGCGGTCGAGATAGAGCAGCCCCTCGGGTCCGGACATGCCGCCGAGCGGAAAGGTGGTCATCGCCTGCACCGCTTGTTTCATCGAGACCTCCTCGAAGCCCACCGCGAGGCGGGGCAGCAGCTCGGCTTTCTGCAACGGCAGGCCGAAGGCGACGCTGGTGTCCACCACCCGCTGCAAGCCGGTCTGGCCGGCGAATCGAACGGTGGCGGCGATCTTGGATTTTTCCAAGGCCTCGCGCACCGTGATTTGCCCTTCGTAAACCGGTGAGGAAACCTCCATGCCCCATTCCCCGAGGATGCCTTCCTGCCCGCCGATCATCACCGCGCGGTTGTCCATCGCCTCGTCCTCGACGAGCGTCGCCGGCGTCTGGCCAGCACTTAGCCCGGCGGCGTAGATGTAGGGGAAAAACGCGGTGCCGAGCGGACGCTTGCCCAGCTCGATGAAATCATAGGGCACCTGCGCGTAATCCCGCCCGCCCACGTGGGCCAGCACCTCGCCCGTCTCATGGTCTAACATTAGCGCCGCGCCTTGCAGGTATTCCGCAGGCTTGGTGCTGCCCTTGTGATAGTCCTGGTATTTCGGGTGCTGGTATCCCGGGCGCGCCTCGGCCTTGGCCAGGCTTTCTAACAATGACTTCTGCGCGGCGTTCTGGGCTTCGGCGAGGATCGTGGTGTGGATTTTGAATTTGCCGGATGCGAGCGCGTCCTCGCCGAGCGCCTGTCCGACCGCATCGGCGATGCGCTCGTAAAGGTGGGTGGTGCCGCGCCGCAAGGGTTGCGGATTGAGCTTGAGCGGCAAGGCCTTGAGCCGGGCCAGTTCGGCGCGAGTGATGAAACCCTCGTCGCGCATCCGGTTTAACACGTAGTTCCGCCGCTCCTTGTTCACCTCCGGGTTGTTCAACGGTGAGCGCCCGTTGGGGTTCTTGATCAACGTCACCAGCGAGGCGCATTCCTCGGTCGCCAGCTCCATCGGCTCCTTGCCGAAGTAGCCCAGCGCGGCCGAGCGGATGCCATAGAAGCCGCTGCCGAAGTAGATCCGGTTCAGATAGAATGTCAGGATTTCCTCCTTCGAATAACGGTCCTCGATCCGCCGCGCGACGAAGGCCTCCACCATCTTGCGCTGGATCGTCGTCTCCTTGCGCAACACCGCTTCCTGCTTCAACCCGTAGGCATTGCGCGCCAACTGCTGGGTGATCGTGCTGGCTCCCTGGTTGCCGCCCTGGGCGTTCAGGATAACTGCCCGTGCGACGCCGATGTAGTCCACGCCGTGATGGCTGAGAAACCGCGAGTCTTCCCCGGCACGCAGGGTCTTGATGAAAATTTCCGGGATCTGTTTGAAGGGAATCACGCTGCGGTTCTGGACGAAAATCCGGCCGATCTCCTTGCCGTTGCGATCTAGGATGATGCTCGGCTCCTCGACGTCGTTGATGTGGTCGAGATCGTAGGTCGCCGCGCGCTCGCGATAAACCTTGGTGTATCCCTCCAGGAAAATCCAGCCCGCGCCGCCAGCGAGCAAGCCTAGCATCAGCACGCCCAGCCAAAAGCCTTTGCGCTTGAAGAACCAGCGGTTGTTGCTCTTCTTCCGATTCGATTTTTGAATAGTAGCCATGCCGGATCCGGATTCATCACCGCCCTTTCCAGCGGTCACGCGAGCGCGAGACTATGGGATCGCCGCGCCGCCCGCAACCCTTGCGTTGGAGGCGATTTTGCGGGCCCGGATCGAACGCGACGGCCCGCTGCCTTTCGCCGATTTCATGGCGGCGGCCTTGTATGATCCGGCGCTCGGCTATTATGCCCGGGAAACCCGCCAGGTCGGGCGGGGAGGGGATTTTTTCACCAGTGTGAGCGTGGGTCCGTTGTTCGGGGAGTTGCTCGCCCGGCGGTTTCTGCGGGAATGGCAAGAGTCCGGCACGCCCGCACACTGGCGGATCATCGAGTGCGGCGCACATGATGGGACGCTGGCTGCTGACATTCTGGG
This sequence comes from Akkermansiaceae bacterium, assembly GCA_031371325.1. GTDB lineage: Bacteria > Verrucomicrobiota > Verrucomicrobiia > Verrucomicrobiales > Akkermansiaceae > Luteolibacter. The sequence continues at coordinate 13,102 of JANMJJ010000001.1, forward strand.
TGCGATCTCGCGGCTTGCCCCGCCGGCGTTTGCCGCGCTCGAATACGCGATTCCCGAGCCGCTCCCCTTGCTCCAAGCGGCCCAGCGGCGGACGCTCGATGGATTTTCCGGGAAAACGAGATTGATCGCGGACGCCAGCGAGCTTTTCGCGGAGCCCCTGCCGGGCATCGCCTTCGGCAACGAACTGCTGGACGCCTTGCCGTTTCACGTCGTCGAGTGGCAGGCCGGCGGCTGGCGTGAGTGCCGGGTGGCGACCGATGCCCACGGCGAATTCGTGTGGGACACCGGTGCTCCAAGTTTGCCAGAGCTGCAGGCGTTGGGTGGAAATTTCCCCGCAGGCTACCGCACCGAAGTCCGCTCGAATTATCGGGGTTTCCTCGAACCACTGACCCGCTGTTTGACTTCCGGCTTGCTACTGTGGCCGGACTACGGCTTCGCCCGGCCGGAATTCTATCATCCGGATCGGACCGCCGGCACCCTGCGCACGTTTTCCAAACACCGCGCCGCGGAAAATCCATTCGCCAGCCCCGGCGAAATCGACATCACCGCGCACGTCGATTTCACCGCCGTCGCCGAAGCGGCGATCGCCCTCGGCTGCCAGCCGCTCGTGTTCCAGAACCAAGGCGCATGGCTCACCCACGTCGGTCGCGATTGGCTGCTTGCGCAAGAGGGCGGAGCGGAGCGAACCGCGCTCCGCCAATTCCAAACCCTCACCCACCCCGCCCATCTCGGCGGCAGTTTCCATGTTCTCGAACTCTCGTGGAACCAACTTGGGAAACGATCGGCTCCGGAAGTTTGCCACCGCCTGGCGCTCCCGTCCCCGGTCGCGCGATGAACTGATCGCACGACGGCAGGACGGTCACGCGTTTGTCACCGGATCGCACCATCGCCGGTAGCTCTACAACCGGGATCAGTGGCTAACGGAAGTTGTGGAAGAGTCTGAAATCATCGCGCGGGAGCCTTCAGTCGTCCCGCCGGAGGAATTCGAGGAGCGCGGTGGCGGCTTTGAGGGAGATGCCGGGCATGCTGGCGATTTCATCCGCCCCGACTTTTTTCAGGCGGGCGACGCTGCCGAATTTTTCCAACAGAAGCCGCTTTTTGTTAGCCGACATGCCGGGGCACTCGTCGAGCAGGCTTTCTTTCATCCGGCGGCGGTAGAGCAGGGCGTTGTAGCCGTTGGCGAAGCGGTGGGCTTCGTCGCGGATGCGCTGGAGCAGCTTGAGCGCGCCGCGGTCGTGGGGGATGCGGATGGACTCGCTGCGGCCGGGGATGAAAACTTCCTCGTGCTGTTTGGCGAGGCCTACGACGGGCAGGTCGTGGAGGCCGAGGGCTTGCAACTCTCTAACGGCCATGCCGAGTTGGCCCTTGCCGCCATCGACGATGACGAGATCTGGCAGGACGATCTTCGCGCGGCCCTCGCGGGCGAGGCGGCGTTGGGAATCGATCAAGGTTTCCTGGGAGTATTCCGCATCGGGATTGGCGGCGCTGTTTTCCATGAGGATGCGTGAGTAGCGGCGGCGGATGACCTCGGCCATCGAGGCGAAGTCGTCCTGGCCCTCGACGGTTTTGATGCGGTAGCGGCGGTAGTTCTGGTTGTCCGGTTTGCCGTCGGTGAAGCGGACCATCGAGGCGACGATGTGGTTGGAGGAGACGTTGGAAATGTCGAAGCATTCCATCACGCGCGGCGGGCCTGCTAGATGGAGTTCTTCGCCGAGTTCGGCGAGGTCTTCGGTGGGTTTGACGGTGGTTTGCACGCCGCGGCCGCGGCTGAATTGGCGGGTGGGGCTGAGGGTTTTTTCGAGGTTCTGGAGGATGTCGCGGAGGGCGGCGGCTTTTTCGAAGTCGAGAGCTTCGGCGGCGGCGGTCATTTCGTCGCGGAGTTTGTCGAAGACCTCGCGCTTGCCCTTGCCTTCCAGCACCCGGCAGGCGTCCTCGATTTTTTCGAAATACGCCTCGCGGGTGATGCGGGCGATGCAGGGGGCGGAGCAGTTGCGGATGATGTCGGCGTTGCAGTGTTTGTAGTCGGCCACGCCGGGAATGTTAGGCCGGCAGACGCGCAGGCCGAAGCTGCGGTTGAGCCATTCGAGGGTGCTGTGGAGGGCGCTGGAATGCGGAAAGGGACCGAAGTAGCGGGAGCCGTCGTCCTTTTTCATGCGGGTGGTCACGAAGCGCGGCCAGGGATCGGCGAGGCGGATTTTCACCAGGAAGAAGCGCTTGTCGTCGCGGAAGGCGATGTTGTAGCGCGGGCGGTAGTCCTTGATGAGCTTGCCTTCTAGCAGGAGCGATTCCTCCTCGTTGCGGACGGTGTGGAACTCGAAGTCGTGGATGGAGTCGATGAGCGCACGGGTCTTCACGTTGGAGCGCATTTTCTGCGAGGCCATGAAGTAGGAGGAGACGCGGCGTTTGAGGTCGCGGGCCTTGCCGACGTAGATGATCGAGCCGAGACGGTCCTTCATCAGGTAAACCCCCGGCAGGTGGGGCACCTCGCGGAGCTTGGCTTTGAAATCCGGTGTGGACATGCAGGGGAATGGGCGCTCACAAGCGAAGGGCTGGAATCGCAAAGATCAACAGAAAACCCTCGCCCCGAGGTCACGTTGATTTGCCAAATCCAACCCTGGGTCGCTTGAAAAGGCGACGATTTCCTTCATTCCGGGGGGGACAAACTGGCTTGACACAACGATTGCGGTGGCGCTCCCTTTTGCAACCCGAACGTATGCTGCGAAAAACCCCAAACATTCCCGCGCATTTTACCGCGCTTTTCGCGTTTAGCCTGTTAATCACATGTTCGGTGAGCCGCTCGGAGGCCCAGGCACCTCCGGCAGCACCTGCGGCACCGACCGCACCGGTCGCGCCGGCCACTTTGAACCGGCTTTTCAGCGAGGCGGGGGCCGCCTTCGGAGCCACCCCTCCTGATTACGCACTGGCGGTTTCGAAGATCGAGGAGCTGCTCAAAGCCCTCGGGCCGAACAAGGATGCGCCGCTGGAATTGCTTTATTTCAACATCGGTCTGGGCAACCTGTTGGGCGACAAGCCGGCCGAGGCTGAGGCCGCGTTCACCGAGTGCTTGAAGCGGTTTCCCAAAGGCGAGTACGCCAGCCGCTGCTACCTAGGGGTGGGTCGGGCTTGTATTGTCCAAGACACTCCAGAAAAAAAGGAACGCGCGATTGATGCCCTCAAGGTGGCCGCGCTGGATCCGAAGTACCGCTCGGAAGCGGGACTCTGGCTGGGCCAAGTTTATACGACTCTCGGTCGGCACGAGGAAGCACTGGGCGTTTTCAAGAGTCTGATGGGTTCGGACATCCGCTCCCCGCAGCAGACCACCGCTGCGGTGGAGGTCATCGGGCTGCTCGCCGATGCCGGAAAACTCGAAGATCTCATTCTCTATCTGGATCGCCTGAGCAACCAGGCCGGCGTGCGCGATGCCATCGCTTGGTATGCCAACCAAGTGATTTCGCGCGGTGACGAGCTGGTCGGCACCGCGACGCCCCAAGCTTATCAGGCGGCGCTGGCGATTTATAGTTCGGTTCCGCCGCGCGGCCAGATCATGGAGGTTCAGAAGACCGCTTTGGAAGGTCAGCGCAGGGACGTGAAGCTTCTTGAAAACCGGGTTGCCGCGGATATCAACAAACCCCTCGGGCAACAGACCAACGCCACCGAGCTGCTCAACAATCTCAAGCCCGCCGTTGCCTTGGCCGAGGAAGCACTGGCAGCGATTGAGAAAAAGACCGACCTGGATGCGGCGCTGCTGATGCGCCGCGGGCGGTGTTTTTTCTACCTCGAACGGAACGAGGAAGCGCTCGTGTGTTTCCGCGCGCTGCGGACGAAATACGGTTCTGCGGGCGATGCCAAGGCGGCGGCCTACGCGGAAATTCTCATCCTGGCCAAGCTCAAGAACATCCCTGAGATCAAAGCCCTCTGCGACGCCTACCTGCGGAAATTCCCCGATGCGGAGAACGCCGAACAAGTTGCCACGCTCGCCGGCGAGGTGCTCGTCCAAAGCGGCAATTGGACCGAAGTGGGTGGTTTCTATCGAGACCTCGAAAAGAAATTCCCCAAGTCCGTCAACTTGGATCGCTACACCTTCTATCAAGGGGTCGCCCTGTTCCAGGATGGCAACTTCAAGGAGTCCACGCCGATTTTCACCAAGTTCCTCAAGGATTTCCCGAACAGTTCCATGATCGAGAACGCCCTGTATTATGTGGCGGTGTCCAATTTCCTCTCCAACGAATACAAGAAGACTCTGGCGACGTGCAAAGAATACCTCTCCAAATTCCCGGACGGCAGCTATGCCGGCGACATCCGCTACCGGCTCGCGTTCATTGATTCCAATGACAAGGACGTGGACCAGTCCGACAAGATCATCCGCGATCTCAAGGCGTTCCTGATCCAGCATCCCGCTGACGCGGCCGCCGGTTCCATGTATTGCCTGATGGCCGACACCTATAAGAAAAAGAAGTCGGAGAAAGCCGACGAAATCGCTAGGTTTGAGAAGCTGGCGCTGGAAGCCTACAAGAAAGCCGTTTGGTCCAACAGTCCGGACGACGTGATCCAATACGCGCTCGACGCGGCCACCGCGTTGCTTCAAAGCAACAAGGACTGGGCTGGCATTGCCGCGCTTCACGGCGAGTTTCTCCAGCGCAAGCCGGAAAGCCCGCTGGCACTGCTGTCCGCCATCCAAGTCGCCAAGATGAAAAGCCGCGACGGCAAGGGCGCGGAAGCTGCGGAAATGCTTGCCAATTCCCTCAAGTCACGGATCGCCAACCCCACGTCGGAGCAAGTCGAGTTCCTCATCGACGAATTGGTGAAAACTCTGGTTCCGCGCAAGAAGCCGTCCGAGATCGATGCCGATGCGGTGGACAAGCAGCTCGTCGAGATTCTCACCAAGGCGATCGGCACCCAGGATAACCCGACGACCAACGCCCGGCTCTACTACGCCCGTGCCCGGCTCGCCCAACTGCTGCGGCATCCCGAAAAATCGGATCAATATTTGAAGGGCGTCGCCACCATCAACGCCAAGGACCCATCGGTTCTCAGCCCGGCGTTGCTCTCGGCTTCGGGTGATATTTTGCTCAAGCTCGGCGATCTGGACGGGGCGGAAGCGATGTACAAACGGCTGATCGACCGCTACAAGGACGGCATGTACGCCGACGCGGGACCGGTCGGCCTAGGATACATCGCGCTCGCCCGCAAGCAACCCGACGAAGCCCTCAAGATTTTCCAGAATGCCTTGGACACCAATCCCGGGATGTCGCGCTACAAGGAAACCACGCTCGGTAAATTGGAAGCCATGATCGCGCTCGGTCAGCTTGATGATGCCGAGAAGCTCGCGCTCGACACTGCGGGCGACAAGACGTTCCGCGGTGAATCCGCCGGAAAAGCCCTCATCCTGATGGGCAACATTTATCGCAAACAAGCGGCGAAAGCCGCCAGCACGGAAGCCAAGCTCGAATTGTACAAAAAGGCCTACGGCACCTACAACCGGGTCTATGGAGCCTACAAGAGTTCCCCGGAAGTTTGCGCCGAGGCCGGTTGGCAGGCCTATGAAACCTCGGTCGAGATGGGCAACACGGCACTTGCCGACCAGATGATCAAGGCGCTCGCCAGCGAGCCGAAACTCGCCAACACCGCACGCGCCAAAAAGGCTGTCGAGCTGGCCAAATAAATTTCCCCAACCCATGTCGTTCACATCGCACACATTTCGGTCAGCCCTGCTGGCCTGCGCGGCCGTCACCTTGCCATTGTCACCGGCAGGCGCGGCTGAGCCCGCCCGCATTGTTTTACAAAACGGCCGCTCCGTGCTGGTCTCCGCAGTTGCGCTACAAGGGGACAAGCTGGTCGTCACCGCCGCCGGGGAAGGATTCACCCAGGGCCAGATCATCGCCTTGGAATCGGTGGACCATGTGTTCAGCGAAAGACCCGCCGAACTCAATCCGGCGATTGCCTTGCTGCTGACGAACAAGGCCGACGATGCCGTGAAGTTGCTGGAACCGATTCTCGCGACACAACGGGTCACCGCCAAGCTCCCGGGAAATTACTGGCTGGAAGCCGCCCGCGCCGCGCTGGTCGCCTACGCCGTCAAGGGGAATACCGCCAAGGTCAATGACCTCGGCAAGGAAATTTCCGACGTCACGCCGGCCCAAGGCAGCGATCCCTTCGTGTCTCTCAGCAAGGTCTTGATGCTGCCCGGATCCACCAAGGCGGCCGACCTCGAGGTCGCGTTCCTCGACTTGACGACCGACAATCTGCCTGCCGACATCTGTGCTTACGCGTCGTTCTATCGGGCGAATTTGCTCAAAAGCGCCAAACGGAGCGGGGATGCCGCCGCCGCCCTCAAACAGGATATGGAAACCCTCGAGGCCTATCTAACGGTGCCGTGCCTGTTCCCGTCCGGCGGCATGATCCTCAATGGCGTGGCCGAACTCGAGGCTTCCGAATTTCTAACCACCGTCGAGCGCCACGAAGAAAAGGTCGCCCTGCTCAATTCGTCGATCCGTCACTCCGCCGGCACCTTGGTGGCGGTGGAGGCCAACAAGCGCCTTGAAAGCAGCAAATAATCCCCCCATCGTCCCTTCACCCAATCTCTCTCAATACCTACGCCATGAAAAAAACCATCCATAAGGCTGTCTATGCGGCTCTCCTGCTTCTCCCTCTGACCGCGAGCGCCGCGACGGAAACGAAACAAACTTTCATTCAGGTTCTCAAACAAGGCGGCTGGTGCATGTATCCCATCGCCGGATTTTCGATCGCCACCGTCTGGCTGATCATCGACATCTGGATGCGCACCAACGACAAGAAGATGGTTCCCGAGGATGATGTGTCCGTCGCCCAACAGGCGTTCCTCGCCGGTGACTACATCGCCGCCTATCAGGCCATGAAAGCCCTCGACAGCCCGTTTGCGAACGTCGTGCGTTCCGCCCTGTCCTCGATCGGCTATGGCAAGGCAGCCACCGAGGAAGCGCTCGTCGCGGAAGTGGACAAGGTGAATTCCAAACTCCAGACCCGGATCAACTATCTTTCCGTCATCGGGGTTTGCACGCCGATGGTCGGGCTTCTCGGCACGGTTTCCGGGATGCGCGGTGCGTTCGCCAGCCTCGGCTCGGCCGGCATCGGCGATCCGACGGCGCTGGCCGGTCACATCGGCGAGGTGCTCATCGCCACCGCCTCCGGTCTGTTCATCGCCATCCCGGCGTTCATGGGCTTCTATTTCCTGCGCAACAAACTCCAGTCCGGCGTCCATCATCTCGAGGAAGAAGCCGAGCGGTTGTTCCGCAACGCGCCGTATGATTACCTCAAGGACGCGGACGTGGGCCAGGAAGAGACCTTCGCCGCGCTGCCTAACTGGCTTGAGAACCCGCAAGGGATCTGAGCCGTCCGTCATCGGAAAAATCCAAACCTAACAATCAACGACCATGGCCGGCGGCGGAGGAGGAGGAGAGAGCGGGGAACCGGAGTTCCAGATTGCGCCGATGATCGACGTGCTGCTGGTGCTGCTCATTTTCTTCATGAGCATCACCTCCGCCGAGGTCTTGAAGGTGGACAAGCACATCAAGCTGCCGGTGTCGCCCCACGCCAAAAAGCGCGATCCGGAATTGGCCAAGCACGAGATCGCGATCAATCTGCGCTGGGATGGCAAGCAATCGCTGCTGCTGGTCGATGACCGCGAGTATCCGAATATCTCCGAGTTGATCCCCTTCCTCAAGGAGCGGGTGGCTAGGGATGCGAAGCTGCGTGCCGTCGTCCGCGGCGATGGCCAGCTGCCCGCGATTGAAATCCAGAAGGTCATGAACTTGGTGGGCGAAGCCGGGATTTCCGAAGTCTCGTTCGCAGCTTCTAACAAATAATTCCCATGAAACGCCGTCGCAAACACAAGCCATCGTCCGAGGTCAATCTCGGTTTCCAGATCGCGCCGATGATCGACGTGGTGTTCGTCATCATGCTTTATTTCATGGTCATGGCCGGAGCCGTCCAAGTCGAGAACGCCCATAACACCAAGCTGCCCGGCACCATCCAGAACGACACCGACACCCCCCTGCCGGACGAAATCGCGGTCCGCGTCGAGGACGATGGCCAGGTCTATCTGAACGACGATCCTCTGGACGCCCCGGATGCCAAGGCTCTGCCGGAGTTCACCGCCAACTTGGTCCAGCTCAAGGAAAGCAGCGACGCTTCGAAATCCGAAGTGCTGGTCACCATCTACGCCAACGAACTTGCGCGCTACGAAAGGGTGGTGGATGTTCTCGACGCTCTCAGCCAGGCGAAGATTTCCAATGTCACGTTCCAAGCCGGCAGCCCGGACTAAGCTGGAATTTCCCTCACTAACAAACCCACCACCACCATGGACCTTTACGATAGCGAGGGAAACCCCATCGAACTTAAACCGCACAAGATTGGCATCTGGCAAAAAATCGGCGGCGGTTCGCTGATGTTCGCGGCCTTGTTCCACATCGTCCTGCTGGTCTTCGGCGCGTTCTGGATTTTCCAGATCATCCTTGAACCCGAGAAAAAAGTCGATTTCATGCCACCCGGCGGCGGTGGCGGCGAACGCGGTGCCAAGGATGTGGCAGTCAAGAAACTGAAACAAATCACCCCGACGACCAACGTCAAACGGGTCTTCGCCGAAGGCAAGACGTCATCGTTCACAATCCCCGAACAGGGCGACAGCTTCGCTCAACTGTCCACCCTTAGCTCGCTCAGCGGCGGCGGCGGGATGTCTGGTCTGGGTGGCTCCGGCAGCGGCGACGGCTTCGGCAAAGGCAACGGGAAGGGCGGCGGCATCGGCATCGGCGGAGGCGCGGGCAAGCTGTTCGGCATGATCCCAGAAACCATGCGCAAGCGCTGCTCGCCGCAAGACCGCCTCCAGCGCCTCAAGGACAACGGCGGAACCTCGGCGTGCGAAGATGCCGTCCTGAAATCGCTCCGCTGGCTCAAGGGCACCCAAGCGTCCGACGGTTCCTGGGGCGACAATAACAAGCCGGCGATGACCGGCTTGGCGCTGCTTGCCTACTTCGGTCACTGCGAGACACCGGCCTCCGAGGAGTTCGGTGATTCCTGCATGAAAGGCATCGTTTACCTGGTGAATCTCGGCACCAAAAACGGCGGGAGAATGGCTTCCAATTTCACCGAGAATTCGTGGCCCTACGAGCACGCGATCGCGACCTATGCCTTGGGTGAGGCGACGACGTTCTGCAAGGATCTCAAGGTGGATATCCCCTCACTCATGGAAACCACCGAAAAGGCCGGCCAATACATCATCGACAACCAACACAAAAACGGCGGTTGGGCCTATCTTTATGCAAAGGACGGCGGGCATTCCGACGTCTCGGTCGCCGGTTGGCAAATCCAGGCGCTCAAGGCTTGCAGCCACACGGATATCAAATTCAAGGGCATGAAGAGTTGCATCGACAAGGGCCTCGATTACCTGATCACCTGCCAGGCTGACAACGGCGGCTTCGGCTACGACGGCAAAGATCCAGGGGGTGGCAAGAGCTATTTCACGCTGACCGGGGTGGGAATGCTCTGCAACCAGATGTGGGGCAAGAGTGCCCGGAATGAAGTCCGCAAGGGTGCCAAGTATGTGTTGGAAAACACCAAGCTCGATTACAATACCAAGGACAGCGATCTCTACGCGCATTACTATGAATCCCAAGCCATGATGCAACGGGGCGGCGAAGAGTGGAAGACTTACAATGGCTTGTTCCGCGACCAGATTTTGAACAACCAGGATGACGACGGCTCGTGGAAGCAACCTGGCGAACCCGGCGTCGGCGATACGTTTTCCGGCAATGGCCAAGGCAAAACCTACCGGACCTGCCTCTGCACCCTGATGATGGAGGTCTATTACCGTTTCCTCAACAGCAGCGGCGGCGGTGCCAGGGAAAAGCCAACCATTTGAGTTTGATCCCGGCTGTGGCAGCGGTCGATCGGAAAGATCCCGCCATTTCGAACGTAACAAGCGCACGCACTGCCCGAGCTTGCGTTCGCGTCATAGATCGATAGACTCCCACACCTTCATGAAGTGCTGCCAATTCTCCGTCGCGGGATTTTTCCTCTCTGCGCTCCTCGCTGCCGCTGCTCCTGTAACTCCGGTGCCGGTTGCCAAGGAAATGAACTTCCTCGAAATCCTCGCCAAGGGCGGAATCATGATGTATCCGCTCGCCGTGATGTCGGTCATCACCGTGTTGCTGATCCTCATTTTCCTCCTCACGATCCGCCGCAACGCCATCGTCAGCGACCGCTTCATGAACACCACCGAGTCGATGATCCGCAAGCGTGACTATCTCGGGCTGATCACCCTCAGCCACCACCGCAACGAGTGCATGGCCCGCATCACCCGCAAGACGCTCGATTTCATCAACTCCAACCCGGGGACTTCGTTCGAAAATGTCCGCGAAGTCGCCCAAGCCGAGGGCTCGCATCAGGCCGGCATGCTCACTTCCAGGATCACCTATCTGGCCGACATCGGCGTGATCGCGCCGATGGTGGGGCTGCTCGGCACGGTGCTCGGGATGATCGAGGCGTTCATTGAAATTTCCTCCGGAGAAGTCGCCGGCGTGCGCCAAATGGGCTTGGCCGAGGGCGTTTCCAAAGCCTTGATCGCCACCGCCGGCGGGCTGGCCATCAGTATCCCGGCGCTGGCCTTCTACTCGATTTTCCGAGGCCGGGTACAGAAATATATCTCGGAACTCGAAGGCGCGGCGACTCATTTCATCGCCCTGCTGCAAGGCCAGTTCGAGCGCCAACCGGCCCAACCGGCCTTGTCCCATGCCATCCCGGCGCAGCGGCGCGAGGATTATGCCATGCCAGTGGCTTCACCCCTCCCTGGCGAACGGCCCGACCTCCACGGCATCTAACCGACCAAGGGATGAAATTCTCCAACCGCATGCCGCCGGCGATTGCCATCCAGTTGGCACCGATGATCGACATCCTGCTGTTGTTGCTGAGTTTTTTCATCATCAGTTGGCAGTTCAGCAAGTCGGAAACCGAGCTCAACGTCGCCGTCCCCACCGCCCAGGAAGGCGCGGAACCCGAGCGCGTGCGGGGGGAAATCATCATCAACGTACTCGCCGATGGAGTGATCCGGGTGGAGGGCTTGGCGGTGGACCGGCAGCAGTTGTTTGACAAGCTTTCGGCCATCGCCAAACAGTATCCGAACCAACCCGTCCGCATCCGCGGTGATGGTAGCGTCGCCTACCAGCGCATCGTTGAAATCATCGACACCTGCCAGAAAGCCGGGATTTGGAATATTTCCTTCGCCACCCAACGCCCGGAACCCGCCCCTCCTTCGAAGTGATTCGCTTGGCAAACCTCCCGCAACGGACCATTCTCCACGTATCTTGAAACGCGCGCTTGCATTCCTCATCCTCGTTTCCGGTCCGTTGGTCGCCCAAGTTCCGAAGGCCGAGGCCGTCGATCCGGGCTTGAACGCGGATGCCGCGAACGATTTCTTCCAGCGGGGGAAAAACCTTTATGATGCAGCCCAAGCGGCCGCCAATCCTGACAACCGCGTGGCCTCCTTCCAGCGTGCCGCCCAAATCTTCAACGACTATCTCAATGCCTATCCCAATCACCCGAATGCCGAAATGGCCTGGTGGTATCTGGGCAACAGCTACTATCAGTCCGGTCAGTTGGAAGACGGCAAGCGCTGTTTCAGCACCTTGCTGAACCGTTTCGGCAACGGCAAGTGGGCCGCCGCCGCCGCCTACACGTTGGCTGCCGACCATTACAACAAAGGCGAGTATGCCTTTGCCGTTCCCATGTTCGAGCGCTTTGCCGCGAATGCCGCCAAGCCGGAAGAACGCGCACGCGGCAATTATCTCGCTGGAAACTGTTACCGCCTGCTCGGCCGCGATCGCGAGGCCAGCGCCGCGTTCAAGAAAGTCGTCGATGATCCTGCGGGCGGCTTGGTCGCCCCGCAGGCGAAAGTCGCGCTCGGGCATCTGGCCTTGAAGGCGGGCAAACTGCAGGAAGCACTCGCCCAGTTCGAGGAAGTCATCGCGGCCCCTTACCCCGCGAAAATCCGCGGCGAGGCCGCGCTCCATGCCTCGCTCACCGCCACCAAACTCGGCCAGCCCGAGCTGGCGGAAAAATATCTCCAGCTCGTCCTCGGCAACGCGGGAATGGAAGATTTTCGCCCGGACGCCCAAATCGCGCTGATGAGCAATTTGTTCGCCAAAAAGCAATTCCGCGAGGTCATCGAGATCTTCCGCCGCGGCACCATGAAGGCCGAGGGCGACAAGGAAGCCAACCGCTTGACGATCGCCGCCCGCGCTTACATGCGCTTGAAACAACCCGCCGAGGCGCTCCAGCTTTTCCGCGACGTCGAGAAGCTCGTGAGACCGGAGACGGATCAGGCGTTTTACGCCGCGTACTACCGGCTGCTGTGCTTCTTCGAAATCGAAGGTCGCCACTTGCCGGACCAGGTGGACGCCTTTCTCCAACTCTACCGCAAATCGCGCCCGGGAGATCCCCGCATCCACACCGCGCTGATGATGAAGGCGGAAACCTTGTTCGCCAACAAGGAGACCGCCGCCGCCGCCAAGGTTTACAGCGAGATCAACGCCAGCATCGTCAGTGAGAAAAACCGCCCCGGCCTGCTCTATCAGCGCGGCTGGTGTCTATCGGAAGCCGGCGACGCCCAAGGCGCGATCCGCTCGCTCGGCGAATTCATCACCAGGTTTCCCGACGATGCCCGCATCCCTTCCGCCCTTGCCAAGCGTGCGAAAGCCTACACCGAGGTCGCCGAACCTGCGAAGGCCATCGCCGATTTCGACCGACTAACTGCGGCCGCTGCCACGCCCGATGACCTGACCTCGTTTGCCTGGTTGGAGTCCGCCCGCCTCCGCCGTGCCGAGATCAACATCCCGGACATGATCATCCGCTACCAGGGACTCTTGAAAAACGTCAAGAACCTCAGCGACAACCTCCAGGGCGAGGCCAACTATTTCATTGGCTGGGGACTCGTGAAAACCAACTCCGCCAAGGACGCTGTTAGCTACCTTGAAAAAGCCCGCGCCCTGCGCTCGGATGCCTATAGCAAATACGCCGGAGTCCTCCTCGCCCTCGGCTATTTCGCTTCCCAGGACCCCGCGAAACTCGCTGCGGAAATCAATCTCGCCATCGTCGGGAAATACGAGGCGGATATCCCCGACCAAGCGATCCAATGGTCCGGCATGCAGTCCTACAACGCCGGCGATTTCACCTCCGCCGCCAAGTCGCTAGCCCTCGTTTCTAATCCCCGGGAACCCCGCGAAACTCCCAAGGAAGTCTGGCGCTACCTCGCCAAGGCCCGCCTCGAAGCCGGCGATGCCGAGGGCGCTCTAACTGCCGTCGATAACGTCCTCGCCGTCGAAGACAACCCCGGCTGGAAGGCCGACGGACTGCTGGACCGCGGCCGCGCCCTGTTCGCCCTCAAGCGCATCCCGGAAGCCCGCAAGGCCGCCGACGAAGCCATCGCGCTTCGCCCGCAGGGCCACACCAGGGCCGGGCTCAACATCCTCGACGGCGATCTCGATCTCCAAGCGGGCAATGCCAAGATGGCTGGCGGAAAATATCAAATCGTGGTCCAGTTCAACGTGGATGACAAGGAGCTCAAGCCCCTCGCGCTATGGAAGCTCATCCAAGCGCTTGAGCAACAAGCCGACAGCGCCGAGGCGGAAAAATACCGCCTGCAACTCAAGACCGAGTTCCCGGCTTGGAAACCTCCCGTCCGTTGAGTCCTTCCCTCCCCGGATTTCATCGGTCACTCTCATTGATCCTCTATCCTTTTCGTCCATGACTCCTCCTCCTGCCGTCACCGCCCCTGCGAAACCCGCCAAGCGCAAATCCGAAACCGCCTGGTCTCCCGAAAAATCCTCCGAGCTTTATGGCGTGGAAACTTGGGGCCACGGCTTCTTCGGCGTCAACAAAAACGGCCACGTCACCGTCCGGCTCGAAGATGACCAGGCCCAGGCCGAGGTCTCGCTTTATGAGGTGATCGACGGTCTGCGTGACCGCGGCACACACCTTCCCGTGCTGTTGCGTTTCCGCGATCTCCTCCACTCGCGGATCCGCGAGATCAACGAATCCTTCCGCAAGGCGATCAAGGATTCCAACTACCGCGGCGAATACCGCGGCGTCTATCCGATCAAGGTCAACCAGCAGCGCCAGGTCATCGAGGAAATCTCCGAGTTCGGGAAACGCTACCATTACGGCCTCGAAGCCGGCTCCAAGCCCGAGCTCATCGCCGCGCTCGCCCACATGCACGACCCCGAGGCCTACCTCATTTGCAACGGCTACAAGGACGAGGAGTTCATCGACCTCGCCCTTCAGTCGCAGAAAATGGGCCTGCGGATCATGCTGGTGTTAGAGATGCCCAGCGAGCTCGACCTCATCCTCGCACGCTCGCGCAAGCTCGGCATCCTGCCCAATCTCGGCGTCCGCGTCCGCCTCTCCACCAAGGGCTCCGGCCATTGGCAGGACAGCGCCGGCGACAAGTCCGTCTTCGGCCTCAACGCCTCGCAGGTCATCGCCGTGGTCGATCACCTCAAGGACACCGGCTACATCGGCTGCCTGAAAATGCTGCATTACCACCAGGGCTCGCAGATCCCCAACATCGCCGCCATCCGCGAGGGTGCCACCGAAGCCGTTAGAATGTATTGCGATCTCGTCAAGGAAGGCGCGCCGATGGGCGTGCTCGACATCGGCGGCGGCATGGCCGTCGATTACGACGGCTCGCACACCAATTTCCACTCGTCCTGCAACTACTCCGTCGCGGAATACTGCACCGACATCGTCGAGGTGGTCTCGCAGATTTGCGACAAGGCCGGCATCGCCCACCCGAACCTCATCTCCGAGTCCGGCCGCGCCGTCGTCGCCTACTACTCGGTGCTCGTTTTCAACATCCTCGACGTCACCACCGCCCAGACCAGCGAGGAAGCCCCGCCGATCCCGGAAAACGCCCCGCAGAACCTCATGAACATCATCGAGGTCAACAAGGTCATCAACAACAAGAACCTCCAGGAGTGCTTCAACGACGCGATGTATTACCGCGACCAGATGCGCGCCCAGTTCTTCTACGGCGCGGCCACCCTCCGCGAGCGCGGCCTCGCCGAAGCTTGGTTCTGGCACATTCTAACACGCATCTCCAACCTCATCGCCGGCCTCGACGACATCCCGGAAGACCTCCGCGAACTGTCCTCCACCCTTGTCGATTTCTACTATGGGAATTTCTCCCTCTTCCAGTCCCTGCCCGACTCCTGGGCCATCGACCAGGTTTTCCCCGTCATGCCCATCCACCGGCTCGACGAAAAACCGCGCCACCGCGCCGTCCTTGCCGACATCACTTGCGATTGCGACGGCAAGATCGACCGCTTCATCGACAAGGAGGACGTCGCCAAAATTCTCCCGCTTCACGACTTTAAGCAGGGCGAGCCCTACTACCTCGCTGTCTTCCTCGTCGGAGCCTATCAGGAAACCCTCGGCGATCTCCACAACCTGCTAGGCGACACCAACGTCGTCGGCGTCCACCTCGAAAAAGGCAAACCCGTTTACACCCATGAAGTCGAGGGCGACACCGTCGCCGACGTGTTGAGTTACGTTGAGTTCGACCCCAAGGAACTCGTCACCCGCTTCCGCACCTTCGCCGAGAAAGCCGTCACCGAAGGCCGCATCTCGCCCAAAGAACGCCGCGAGATCCTCGACCTCTTCCGCGAAGGTTTGTCGGGTTATACCTATTTTGAGAGCTGAATCCCGGAGTGCGCGAAGCTCTTGCACGTAGTTCAACCCTTCAGTTCAATGCCTTTAAAGATTGGAAATGTTCCGGGCAATTTTCTTTATCCCGTTAGGGATCACAGACGGTAGCCCGGGGTCGAGGAGCGATAGCGACGACCACCCCGGGTGCCTATTCCCAATGAATTTGCACCCTGAAAGGTGTGCCAGAAACGTCGGACGTGCCACGGATCGCCACGCATTCTGTGACCCGCTGCCGGGGTCGAATCCTTCCACCTAAAAGGATCCCCGGGTTTTCGTCGCTGACGCTCCTCAACCCGGGGCTAACATCCACGATCCCATCCGGGATCAAGAAGCGAAATGCGACAATCCAATCCTTAAAGGCATTGGACTCAAGTCAGCGCTCCACTCAATACTCTTCTTCCTCGTCCCCGGGCACCGGCGGAATGATGTCCTCGCGCATCAGCAAGCGGGCGAGATCGAGATCGTCCAACAAATCTCCCGGCGTGTCCCGGACGATGGCGGCGTAGGGCGTGATCCGGTCCAGCTCGGCGATCGCGCAATGAACCATCGAGGAAATGATGTCGCCGTCGAATTTCTCGCGTTCAAACAGATTGGTGATCCGGAACACTAGGAACTCGCGATCTAGGTCATACTCGAATCCACCGAGCGTGAGCTGCTTGTTAGCGCGGGCTAGCAGTTCCAACACCGGCCGCAAATGCTCTTCATCGAGGCTCAGCGGCGATTCGGAAACGATGACCAACGCGTTCAACTGCGGAAACGCCTGCGCGATCAAATCGACCCGCGTGTGGTGGGCGTCGAAGCCGGCGCGGAGCACCTCGCGGCCCTCGACGAGTTCGCAATGCCAGCCGTTTTGGCCAAAGGTTTCTTCCACCGTGAGAATCTGTCGGGAATGGGGGCGCATATCAGTTTAACCGTTCGGGTCCGGCGGAGATACCCGCCCGATGACTCCCTTGGCAAGCAAGGTCCGTCTGTCCGCACGAATCGGGGTGAGCGAAAGATGGATGCCGGAGGATTTTCCGGCGTCGTGATGCAGGGTCAGACGCGTCATTTTTTCATCGACCTCCGCATGGTTGACTTCTTGCCACAGCACCAGCCGCATCCCCACGGATGGCCGGAAAAACGGGAAAATCTCGATCCCCAGTGGCGTCAGGATCAAATAGGCATGCCGCGTCAGCCCGACCGCCATGCGGACCATGAGCCCCGCCAACATCAACGGTGCCAACGCCCAAGCCGGATGCGGCAGTTGCGGATTGATGTCCCGGTAAATGGCGGTTGCCAGCATCGTGATCCCCACCATGGAGAGCACCGCCGCGCCCACCCAAAACAAAGTTGCCTGCCCGGAGCGGGTGAATCGCAGCTCTTGGTCGGGCGCTTGAATCTTGGCTGCCATCCTGCGGATCAATCCGTCATCGCCACCACCGCGTTTTCCGCCGCACTGAGTTCCATTTCGAAATTCGCGAAATCGAACCCACGATCCTCAAGGGCCGAGGGACTTTCGACACCGCCGATCAAGGCGACGATCCGCTCCAGTCCGAAAATCGAGGCTCCGCCCTTGCAGCGATGGAGGTTGGCCCGCAGTTGGGTGAAGTTTCCGGATTCGAGCAGTGACTGCCAGGCGGTCATCTGTCGGCGGGTGTCGTTGAAGTAGTCGAAAGCCAGCTCGCGCAGTCCTGCGGGATCGCCGTGGGCCATCTTCAAAAAATTCGCCGGGTTCATTGGAACAAAGTCACTGGTCACAAGGTCTGAGCTTCTAGTTGATAAACCGCTTTTCCGAAGTGAAAAATCGCGTAGTGTTCAAATGCTCATGCCGCCGGTGATTGCGAGCGGCTGATTTCCTCTGATTTCCTCTTGCAACTGTTTCACCAGATCGTCCCGTCCGGTCGCCTTGGCCAGCCCCAATCGCAGGCAAAGAGTGTCGGGCAGCTTGAGTTCATCGCGGCTCATCTCGCCGATCCATTCGACGGCTGCCGGGTAGTCGCCGATTGCAAACGCTCCTTCCGCCCGTGCCAAAAGCGACAACTCCTCCACCTCCAGCGGTTTCTGCCGGTAAACCGCCCATTTCGCATGATCCGGCAAATCCCCCGGCACGTCCGGCCCAGCCACCTGCTCCAGATAGACGAACTCGTCGCCGTCCTTGTGCTGCCGCCAGTGATTCAGGCCGATGACGGTCACCAAGCCGAGGATTGCAAAGGACGCTTCCATGAAAAACGGCGTCGTCATGATGCCGATCATCGTTCCCACCCATTCTCCCAACAGGCCCGGCAACAGCCGCCAGCCGATCAATAGCCCGCTCACCACCACCGTCAGCATGATCAAAATGCTCGCTCCGATGGCGACCTGCTTCACCCGCTCGTCATGTAGTCGCACCATTTGTGCCGATATTCTAAACCGCATCAGGCGAAAACCCAATCCTCTAAATTTTGAAAAATGCTACGTATATCTTGATTATTTTTAAAAACTGACTAAATTCTGCGTTGCGTGTCTGGATTTCCAAAAACGAGAGTTCTGCTGATCGGGATGCTGGTTGCCTCCCCGGCGGCTGGCGTGTGGGTTTTCCGCGGATCTGACTCCGCGCCGTCGAGGCCGGAAATCCGGTCCATTTCCAACAATTTGCATTCCGAAGCCATCGTGCGTGTGCCGGTGGAAGTGATTGCCAAAGGCAGCGCTCCCCAGTGGATCTATATCGCGGTGGGGGACCAGGCGCTTCCTGAGTCCGGCCCGATCAGTCGCTCGCCCTGACTTCCCCCTTCTCGTGCGTCGCCGGCTTGATGGTTGGAAATGAGCCGCCACTCCCCTCTGTTTACCCTTGGCTCCCGGCCCGCCGCTCCGTAAACCCCGCCATGCGGCTTTTCGACACGTTGACCCGGACCGAGCACGACTTGCGACCCATCGATGGTTCCACCTACCGATTTTACTGCTGCGGACCCACCGTTTATGGCCCGGCGCACATCGGGAATTTCCGCACCTTCGTCCTTCAGGATGTTTTCCGGCGCACTCTGGAAACCGGCGGGATCCGCACCTTGCACGTCCGCAACATCACCGACGTGGACGACAAAACCATCCGGGATTCCCAAAAAGCCGGCCAGTCGCTCACGCAATTCACCGCCGGTTGGACCGAAAAATTCCACGCAGATTGTGAAAAACTCGGCCTGCTCCCGCCCCACATCGAACCCGGTGCAGTCGATCACATTCCCCAACAGATCGTCATGATCGGTCAGCTCATCGAAAAGGGCAACGCCTACGCCTCGGATGACGGCTCGGTCTATTTTAAGATTTCTTCTTTCCCCGGCTACGGCCGCCTTTCCCATCTCGACGAGCGCGAACTCCACCTCGGCAAAACCCAGAACGCCCGCTCCAGCTCGGATGAGTATGAAAAAGGCAGCCTCTCCGACTTCGTCCTCTGGAAAGGCCGCAAGCCCGAGGATGGCGAAAATTTCTGGCCCTCGCCGTGGGGCGAAGGCCGCCCTGGTTGGCACCTCGAATGCTCGGCGATGATCCAGGAATACCTCGGCGATTCCTTCGACCTCCACTCCGGCGGCGTCGATCTCGTTTTCCCCCACCACGAAAACGAAATCGCCCAAAGCCAATGCGCCTGCGGCGGCCACTTCGCCGCGAACTGGTTCCATATCGCCCACCTCCTAGTCGATGGCGGGAAAATGTCCAAATCCCTCGGCAATCTCTACACTCTGGAAGACCTCGCCGCCCGCGGCCACACCGCCATGGAAGTCCGCTACGTCCTGATCGGTGCCCACTATCACAAGCCGCTCAATTTCACCCTCGACTCGCTATCAGGTGCCCGCGAGGCCCTCGCAAAACTGGCCAAAGGCGCCCGCCAACTCGCGTCGAAAATCGAGCCCGGCACCCGCCTCACCAGCGCCGGCTTCGGCCCGTTCCAAGCCGCGTGGGACAGCCTCAACCAAGATCTCAACACCCCCGGCGCGCTCGGCGGAATGTTCACCGGCCTGCGCGAGGCCGCCGCTCTAACCGGCGCCGAGGCCGCCGCCGCGCTCGCCGGTTTCAACCGCCTGCTCCGCGCCCTCGGCCTGACCTTGCCAGAGGAAACCGTGCAGCACTCCAGCGAGATTCCCGCCGCCGTCAAAGCCCTCGCCGATTCCCGCTGGCAAGCCCGCCTCGCGAAAAACTGGGCCGAGTCCGACACCCTTCGCGCCCAGCTCGCCGAGCAAGGCTGGCTCGTCAAGGACGGCAAGGACAGCTACACCCTCGAATCCACAGGCAGTTAGTCACAAATTCTGATAGGCCATCGCGAACGTATCCCCGCCGTCGATCCTCCCGCTCGCCAGCCCCTTGTTGAACCACCGCATCCGCTGCGCCGAGGTTCCGTGCGTGAACGAATGGGGAACCACGCGCCCTTGCATTTTCTTCTGGATCGCATCGTCGCCGATCGCGTTCGCCGCGTGCATCGCTTCCTCGATGTCGCTGTCGTCCAGCTTCAAATCCTGCTTCGAGTGATTCGCCCACACCCCGGCATAATAGTCCGCCTGCAGCTCTAACCGCACCGAATATTCGTTGTAATCCGGTCGCCCCCGCATCGCCGCCACCTTGTCCGATGTCCCCAGCAACTTCTGCACGTGGTGCCCGATCTCATGCGCGATCACATACGCCTGCGCGAAATCTCCCGGCGAGTTGAAGGTCTTCGCCAGCTCGTCGTAAAAGCTCAGGTCGATGTAAACCTTCTGATCCTCGGGACAATAAAACGGCCCCATCGCCGCGCTGCCACCGCCGCAGCCGGTTTGGATTTGGCCGCGATACACTTCCAGCTTTGGAAACTCGTATTTCCTCCCGACCCGGGCAAATTCCGCCGTCCACACGTCTTCGGTTTCCCCCAGCACCACCTTCACGAAATTGTAGCGCTCCTGCTCCTCCGGCCCCGCCACCACCTGATGCGATCCCCCCGATGAAGAAGGCCCGCCGCCCAGCAACATGCTTGGATCCACGAGTCCCGTCATCCACAGCACCCCGCCCACCACCAGCGCCACCAGGATTCCTTTGAACCCGAACACCCGGCCAATCGTCATCAACAAGCCCAACCCGCCGCTGCCGCCGCCGCCGCCGGAACTCTGCCCACGTGCGTCCTCGACATTGTCACTCTCGCGTCTTCCTTTCCATTCCATGGGCGTATTTGGTTAGAACCGTCAACCTACACCACGCGGGTCGCCATCGGCAAGCCCGCAGAAATGGCTTCCTCGCTTCCGCTTGGAGTGGTGTCTTCGCTCACGGCAACTTCGCCAGCGCCTCGCGGCCGCGCACCTTCATTTCCGCATCATCCTTCTCCGTGTTAGGCATGGCCATCCCCTTTTCGATGAAGCGACGCGCGGTGGCGTTGTCTCCCATCTGGGCCCAGGTGCGGCCTTCCTCGATGTAGTGCCGGAGGCGGAGTGGATTGATGGCGATGGCCTTCTCGAAGCAGGCAATGGATTGCGCGTTGGTGCCGGTGGGCAGCTTGCCGTAAATGATCTCTCCGAAAGCGTGCTTGAGGCTGCTGACGTTGGCGAGTCCCTGGTGCCAGCGCCCCAACACATGCCAGGCGGAGTCATTCTGCGGATCGAGTTTGATCGCCCGGTCGGCCGCCGCCTTGATACGGGGCGCGGCATCCACCTGTTCCTTTTTCCCCTCATAGGGCAACATCTTGCCGTAGGTGATCGCCTGCGAGAGTTGCGCTTCGGAATCGTTCGGAGCGAGCGCCGCCGCCTTCTGCCCGTAGTCTAGGGCGATCCCCCCGAGCCTGAGCTTGTCGGGGACGGCTTTGGCATCGCTCATCAGATGGCGGTATTGCCTGGCGATGCGCAAGAGGATCCGCACGTTGTCGGGGTCGAGCTTTTCGGCGGGCAAATAGCTTTTAAGAGCCTCGCCGGGGCGGAAGGTGGCATCGGAGACATCGCCTTTTACCATGAGTTCGGTCACGGATTGCCCGTGGCCCGCTTGGGTTGTTAGAATGAAGGTCGTGGCGATGGCTAGGACTGCGGTGGAAATGGAGGCTTTCATGTTGGAATTTGGGTTGGACGGCAGCTTCTGCAAGCGCGGCCGCAGGATGGATCAAGGTTTGGGTTCGAGCAGGCGACCCGCGTTCAAAAGTTCCGCCTCGCTCAAGCGCGGCCCGACCAACTGGAGGCTGGTGACGGGAACGGTCTTGCTGTTTGGCGGCATCGGAATCGGGATCGCCAGCGCGGGATTCCCGGCAAAATTCACGCCGACGGTGTTCTGCGAGTTGAACACCATCCATTCGAAAAGGATCAGCGAGCCGAACCACGGAAACTTGGGCGGCAGGCTCTGGAGCGTCGGGGTGGGCGGCAATTCGCGACGCATCTCAGGTGCCGCAGGAAAACTTCCGATTCTTTTCATCGTGGGCATCACCCATCGCACAGTCGCGGCTCATTGCAAACCCAATGATCGGAGCTGAATGGCTTTTGCTTGGCGGCGTGGATCGCCGTGATAGGACAGAGCCATGAGCGACACCGCCAACCGGATTCCAGAAGACATCAAAACCGCCATGAGGGCCAAGGACACCATCGCCTTGACCGCCCTTCGCGCCCTCAAAAGCGCCTTGATGAATGCCGCCATCGAGAAAGGCAACCTCAGTGTCGTGCTGGACGAAGCGGAAGTGCTCGCCGTGGTTAGAAAACAAATCAAGCAGCGGGTGGATTCGTGCGAGCAGTTTGAAAAGGCCGGCCGCGCCGAGTTGGCGGCGACCGAAAAGACCGAGATCGAGATCCTTTCCCGCTACCTCCCCGCCGCGCTGGGCGAGGACCAGCTCGCCGCCATCATCGAGCGCGCCGTGGCCGATACCGGTGCCACCGGCAAGGCCGACATGGGCAAGGTGATGAAACGCGTGCAGGAACTGGCCGAAGGCCGGGCGGATGGCAAACTGTTGTCCGCCGCAGTGATGAAACGACTGGCCTGAGCCAATTGGCGGGGGTGAGGGGTGACCGCCTCGCTAGCCTTCAAGGCGGGACCACTGGCTGAGGGTGTCGCCGCCGCTCGTAGGTTTTCCGCGTCTCCGGGTCTTGTCCGTGGAGGTGGGGCTGAAACATCCGCATCAACCAACAATGGCGCATCGCCGAAGTGTTGTTCTTGGACTCATCGTGGCGCTCTCCTTCACCTGCTCCATCGGCGCGGCGGACGCGGGCCGGGTCGATGTGCGGACGATGCTCGGCGGCGCGATCGGGTCCACCACCGCCTTCATCCCGGGCATTCAGAACCGAAAACCTCCCGCCCGAACAATGCTCCTCAAAAACCCTCCTCCCCGGAAAAATCCTTCTCGCCCCTTTCCTGAAGATGTTGCTAGCGTCCAAGCGGGACGCGGAGGCAAGGACTTCTTCCCCCCCTTGACCATCGCGTCCCTACTTCTCGAATACTAATTTCCATGCGACCGATTCTCATTTTACCAAGTGTGGTCTTCATCAGTTCCTGCGTGCTCGGCCCGGAACCTAGCTCGCCCGTG
Organism: Akkermansiaceae bacterium; assembly: GCA_031371325.1. Lineage (GTDB taxonomy): Bacteria > Verrucomicrobiota > Verrucomicrobiia > Verrucomicrobiales > Akkermansiaceae > Luteolibacter. Next base: position 36,290 of record JANMJJ010000001.1, read on the forward strand.
GTGAGTATCCCCGCGTCTTTCCGCAGCGACACCGCACCTCATGGCACCTCGTTCGGCGACAAGTCCTGGCGCAGGGTTTTCTCCGATTCCACCCTGCGGAATCTCATCGCCCGCGCCTTGAATAACAACCCGGACCTCGTCGCCGCCACTTACCGCATCGAAGAAGCCCGCGCCCGCGCCGGAGCCGCCCGCGCCAACTGGTTTCCCAACCTCGATGGCAATGCCGCCGGGACTGCGGACTACCGCTCGCGGAATGCCGGCCAAGGATCATCCGGAGCCGATCGCCATTCCCAATCCTACAATCTGACCGGGCTGCTCAGTTGGGAACTCGACCTCTGGGGCGGCATCGCCCGCGACAACCAGGCCGCCCGCGCCCGCCTGCTGGAATCCGAATACCAGCGCGACGCCGTCCAGACCTCCCTCATCGCCACCGTCGCCAGCAGCTACATCGACCTTCAAAACCTCGATGCACGCCTCGCCATTTCCCGCCGGACTGCGGAGAGCCGCAAGGGCTCGCTCGAGCTGGTTGGCGCCCGCAGGGACGGCGGCGTCAGCTCCGATCTCGAAGTCGGACAAGCCGAAGCCTTGCTCTCGCAAGCGGAAATCCTGATCCCCGCCACCGAGCGGTCCATCACCGAAAAGGAAAACGAAATCCGCGCCCTACTCGGCGAATACCCCGGCAGCATCACCCGCGGCGGCAGCTTGGATCATCTCGACGCATCGTTCCGCATCGCCGCCGGACTCCCCTCCTCGCTCATGGCGCGCCGCCCGGACATTGCCGCCGCCGACCAATCGTTCCAAGCCGCCACCGCGGACATCGGCGTCGCCGAGGCCCTGCGCTTTCCCACCCTCTCGCTAACAGGCCAAGGCGGACTGATCAGCGGCGACCTCAACAAACTCCTCCAAGGCGGCTCGGCCGCCTACTCCATCGGCCCGCAGCTCACCGGCCCCATCTTCGACGCCGGCCGCGCCGGATTCCGCGTCAAAGCCGCCCAAGCCCGCGCCAAGATCGCCCTCGCCGCCTACCACAAGGCCGTGCAACAAGCCTTCCAGGAAACCGCGAACTCCCTGGTCGCCTATCAGAAAACCGGCGAGGTCATCGCCGAAGAAACCAAACTCGTCGCCTCCCAGACAAGGGTCTCCGCCATCGCCCTCGACCGCTTCCAAGGCGGTGCCTCCAGTTATCTCGAAGTGCTCGACGCCGAGCGCGGCCTCTTCACCGCCGAGCTCGACCTCGCCGACGCCCGCAGCAACCGCCTCCGCGCCGTCGTCCAAGCCTACCGCGCGCTCGGCGGAGGGTGGAAGTGAGATGAATCAACCACCCTGCAATGCTTGTTAGTCGGGACTGATACCATCTGGATGCCAAAATGCGTGGGATGTCGCATTCTTGTCGGTAACCGCATCTTCTATGGCACCGCCTCCATTTCCATCCGATCGAGAGGACTCACCACCCCCAGGCCATTCGCCCCCGTCGCCACATGCAGGTAAATCTCCGTCGTGGTGATGTCCTCGTGCCCCAGTAGATCCTGGATCGTCCGCAGGTCCGTTCCTCCCTCTAGCAGATGGGTCGCGAACGAATGTCGCAAGGCATGGCTCGTCACCCGCTTCTCGATCCCCGCTGCCGCTGCCGCCCGCTTGATCGCCTCGTTGTAGACCTGTCCATGGAGATGATGCCGCCGCCGAATCCCGCATTCCGGACTTGCCCCGGCGCAGCCGCGCGTAGCCCGGTCCGTGGAAATCTGGCGTGCCGGAAATAACCAAAACCATTCAAAGGTCTCCACCGCCCGCCGGAACTTCCGCGCCAACGCTCCCGGGATATACACCCCGGCACGCCCCGCTTCCTGGTCGCTCCGCCAGACCTCGCGCGCCCGCTCGATCTGTCTTGCCACCTCCTCCCGCAGGCTCCGCGGCAGCACCGTCACCCGATCCTTGTCACCCTTGCCCAGGCGCACCGTCACCGTCCCTCGCCCCACATCCACATCCTGCACCCTCATCCGCACCAACTCGGAAAGCCGCAACCCCGCGCCATATTGCAGCCTCGCAGCCAACTCATAGAGCGCCCCTCTCTGATCCTGCTCCCGCAGTTTCTCAAACAACCGATGCGTCTCCGGCTTCGATAGCACCACCGGCACCCGCGTCCCCGTATCCCGCAGTTTCACCCCGAACACCGGCTTCTCCACTCCCAGCACATGCTTGAAGAAATGCGCCAGCGCATTGAGCGCCTGCTTTTGAGTCGAATACGCACAATCCTCATCCTCCACCACCGACGTTAGAAACCGGGTCGCCGTCGCCACCTGCATCACCTCATGCTCCGTCCCTGCGAACCTCGCATACCGCGCCGCCCACGCTCCGTAACATTGCTTGGTCCGCTTCAACAAGCCCCGCCGCGCACCCGACGAATCAACCGCCGCTCGCACCCGTTCCGCCAGGCTCCGATGATCCGCTCCTGTCTCGGAACACGCGCTCAACCAGTTCAAATACCACTGGATCGCGTCCGCCCATTGCTCCAACTGCCATTTCTCCCGCTCGCGGTCCTCCCGGATCACTTCCGATTTCCAGAATACCTTGGCTGCCTCGCGTCCGGCGGGGAGCTCATGGCGAAGCCGGAAATTTTCGAACCACTCCAGCAACACCAGAAATCCCGCCCGCTCCCGATCGGACAAGCCCCGGAACTCCGAAAGGTCCTTTCTCCAGCACCAGCGCGTTTTCATCGCAGTCATGCGAAACCCATTAGGAAATTCATCAATCCAGGTCAATCGAAAAGTGTTCTCTTGAACATTTACTTTTCATCCCGATCCGCAACCCCACCCTCGGATCCGGCCGTTGCCCGTTGATATCTGCTAGGTCATGCCGCCCCGCGGCTGCTCGGGCAAACCCGCTTGATATACGCATCCGCATCCGATTAAAACCTTGTCAAATCAAGGGATTCTGACAATTTCCGCAGCGTAGGCCGATGCCGGATATCACGTCCTCAGGTCCTACGAATAGTACTGTTAGCTGGAGCTAATGAAAACAATATGAAGACCCTGGCATTATTTGCTCTCTTGATCCCCATGGCGAGTTCTTATGGAGCTTCAATCATAAGCGCCACGTCAACGACGCTATATCAGTCGGCTACCAATGACCCGATGCACCTAGGGAATTCATACTCAAATCTTTTCGAGGCCGGGGCGTATTCGAAGAATTACGCCATGGTGACGATTGCTTATTGGGATGTTTCGACATTTACGACCGAACAGCTCCAAACATCCAATTTTTCGCTCAGCGTCAAGCTGACGGCCATTAGTTCGCAGCCAGCCAATCTGAACATCGATTATCTTGGAACATTTGCCGATACCACGAGCAGTTTGTCACGGTATCTGGCACCTTCCCTGAAGTCCTTTCCTGATGTTTTGACGTCTTCGGCTTCATCAGGATCGAAAGTCTTTAATGTCTCAAGTATATCAGAAGACCAATTCACAAGGCGATACGTTGCTTTTAGATTTTACCAGACTGGATATTTGTCGGGCGATTCAACAACGAGAGAGTATTACTTTTCCTCGAATCTTTCAGATAGTCAATTGGCTGTAGCAGCGATCCCCGAGCCTGGCACTTTTACGCTTTATGGTGCTGCGTTGATCGTTCTGTCCCTCGGAGCCTTAAAAAGAAAAAGAAGCTAACAAGTCGTGAGTGGCAACGGCGGATAACGTCCCTCGTTCGCTTCGCTCTATGAGTCCTGCGCCGCCGTGCCACCACATCTAACGTTAGCCAAGAAAATATCGACATTATGCAAAAGATTTCTCCCCGAGATGCTCGTGAATACGCCACGATGGTTGCCAAGACGATTGTGGCTGACCACAAAGTAACCGATCCAGAGCTGCGGAGAATCTACGAGGTTATGTCAGCACTCGATGTCTGTGACTCCGACAGAATCCAAATCCTCAATTATCTCTACGTTCAGCCTGATGATATGCGCCTATTGACGGTTCCACAGTCATTGACAGATGACGAAGATCTTCGGTTGTCTCTGGCGAAGGATACGATATTCATCCGCGCTCAAGACAATAATACAGACACAGTAGCCGCAGCCAATAACTTACTCGCCGCACTTAAAGTCACTGATGCCCAAAAGGAGTTTCTTGGGCAGTGGGTGGACTGGGAGAACCGCGCACTTCGGAGGTTGGGCGCTGGCGAGGCCGATCTTTCGGATGCTGGTGATCCACGAGAGCTTGCCGCTAGAGCAGCTGCCGTTGGTATTCCGCTGGGTGCTTTGTATGTTGCAGGGACAGTCGGATTCAGTGCTGTCGGCATCACTTCAGGGCTTGCGACCCTCGGAAGTGCAAGCTATCTGGTTTTGCTTGGCCTGAACCCTATGACTGCTGGCATAGCCGCGCTGATAGTTGCTGGCATTTCGGTCAAGAAGATCGCAGACTTTGCGCTCAAGCGTGGGGAGCGCGATGCACAGCAGAAGGCGCTTCTTGAAGCCAAAGCTATCCAGTCACGCTTTCGCCATTTTCTTGTGACTGACATTGCGCGGTTTGATTCGGACGACATTGAAGCGCAGTTCGCCGAGAAGCCGACGAAGTATGCCGAGGCAAGACGCCAGTTGAGTCGCCTGCTCCGGGCAAGCACCCAAACCGAAACAGATGGCTAACAAGTCGTGACGCACCAACCGGCCATAAGCTTTTCAATTTCATTTCATTTTCCTTTCAATCGCGCCGGTGGGCGCACATCAAACGTTGGGCAGAAATGAAAGAGCCTCCACCACTTCCACCCAAGGCGTGGCTTGATCTAGCCGCGTTCTTTGACGGTAGCGCCGCGCAGCTTCCAAAGACCGGTAGCTACAAGCCCGATTATGACGGGACGAAGTATGATCTGGACGACGTTTACCGCGACGCCCGGCAAACAGCGACTGGATCTCGTGCAGAAGTATCGCAGCTTGTTGCAGACAGGAAGACTCTAGGGGCTTGGCCGAAGGGGCGATATAGAGCCAAGTTCTGGCTAAAAGCCAGATGGGAAGTGGCAAGTGACTACGCGAAGTATCGCGCGGAAGCATTACGATGTTCGGCCACCCAGTTTCCCACCCACCTGCCCACGGACGTCCAAAGAGCAAAAGGATGGCTTTTGTGGGACGGGTGGGATGAACTCCTTGTGGACTTGTGGCTGGCGGAGAATATGGAGTTTTATGCTCGGTTTGATCACACGGAAGGTCATCCAGAGACATTTGTGGATTATTCGAACTGGCTCCGTGAGATTCGGGCTGGCCACTACATAAAGAAATGAAGAAAGCCCAACAAGACGAGACACAGCAACCGCCACTAGCCGCTCTGTCGTCGGAGTCTTGGCGTAGTTTCACCCTTCACCTCCCGTCTCAACGCTCGCTCCCGCTAGTGTCGGTGCGTGCTCTTTGACGTTCTGCCGGAAAATTAAAGACGTGAGAAGCGCACCAATCAACATCCCACCTGCAAACGCGAACGCCCATATCATTCCCAACAGCAAACTTTCCCGATCCAACCCATGACCGACGCCGTCTTTGTAGCCCTGATCACCGCCGGAGGGATTGTCGTCGGCACTTTGCTGACTTCGCTCATCAACCTCATACAGTCCGCCGCGACCCGAAGAACCGAGGAGCGCAAGATCATCTACGACATCGCCAGCAAGCTCGCCGTGGAGCAGTGGAAGCTCGACGTTGAACGCACCGACACCGCGAACAAGATGATCGCGGAGCGCGGGGTTTTCAACATGCCGACCGGCCTCGAAAGCTTCCGCATTCCAATCCCACATATCGCCCACACCGTCCAGCGGATCATCACCGAGATTGATTCCTCCACCCGCCCCAAGCCCAAGTGGTCGCGCTTTCGAGGTTGGTGCGTCGCTCGTCTGGCCGCCTAACGAAAAGCCGCAACCAAAAAGAAGAAAGAGGCAGAACAAGCCGTCACGCCCAACGGGCCATAAGCTTTTCAATTTCACTTCAACTCCTTTCCAGTCGCGCCCGTGGGCGGACTTTGGACGTTCTGCAAATAAATGAAACACATTCTCGCCGCCATCTTGGCAATCGCGCTGATACCACTAGCAGCGTGCGCCAAATCTGGTGCCGTAAAAGAGGTCAAGGGTTATGCTGTTTACAAGTTTATCAACCTTGGCGGCATCGACGTAAAAGCCTTCAAGGCCAATGAAGCCGAGACTAGGAAACTTCCTGGCGTAAACTTTGATGCTTGGGTTGAGCTACAAGAACTTTACGCTTCCCGTGGTTTTGACCTCCACACTCCGTTGATCATTCAAAGCGAGAAGGGCGAGGAGATCGAAGTCTATGTGCAGACCAAGGATTACAAAGAGCTGTGGAAGGTTAGCCCGCACGACCTTGCCAAGCAGAAGAAGTCCCACTTTGTATCTATCAAATACATTCAGGACAAAGTAGGTGACGAGACAGTAAGCCGAGCGGTCTCATTTGAGTCCAAGTTGATCGAACGTGAACCCATAATCCGAAAATGAAGACAGGCAGAACAAGTCGAGACACAGCAACCCCTATCAGCCGCCCTGTTCACATGATCTCCCGTAGTTTCAACCTCAACCCTGTGATCGACGCTCGCCCCCGCTGATAGGGTTGCGTGCTCTTTGACGTTCGCGAAGATGAAGAACTACCCATTCACGCTCGATATGATTTCCAAGCTTCCGAAGCCGAAGTCTAGCGTGATTCCTGTTGGTGTATTCGGCGCGCGGCATGGTTTTCAGCCTTTCAGATTCGCGAGTTCGAGCTCCAGCGTGATTTCTGAGGGTGATTGCAGAGCTGCCCTTGGTTCGGGCGGTTCTCGTTTGCTAGATCGCCGCCGATCTTGGAGCGACGGTTATTTCCGTCCGTCCTGCATCGGGCCGCTGCCACAATATTACGCGAACACGACGCTCCATCCGACGGCGATAAGCTTTATTGTTGAATTCGGGCTTTTATCTCGCCGCGGATGAGCTAAGACGTTAGGCTAATAAATTTCCCACATGTCCAAGACCTCACCAGACTGGCCAAACTTCGATGAAGTTCGAGAACGTTTCAAGGGCACTAAATACAAGGTAGTGTCCGACGACACGACTTCTCGACCGATACTTCACGCCCCGTCAGGAAAGAACGACCGTGAAGCAAGGATTGTGCGTCCTGAGATTCTCACTCGACTTCTAGCGCAACCAATCGAAGAGATCGTTTGCGTAGGTGACTACGCTGCGGTCGCCTCCTATTCTGGCGGATGGATTGAGGCCGTCGTTGACTCAGTATATGCGGAGCCAGTTTATTCTCGGTATTCGATTCTATTCGACTCTCAACCATACTCTTCAGAAACCAAGGAGCCGATCTCGGTCTCAAAGGGAAGTGTTGTGATCACACTTGCGGCAGGATCAGAGCCGCTTTGGGCCTACATGCCGTTCTTCGGCGACCTCAACCGAATGATGGTTCGACCTGGTCAGGATCGTCCGATTGTGTCATTACGAATCGAAGGGTTGAAGCTCGCAACCAATGCAGATGCTGTCCACGCTCTTGAGCGAATCTCAAGCGCACTATTCTTCCAGATCGATCTTCTACGTAACGCCCCTTTGTCTCTTCATCGAGTGAGCGAGCGGGTGAGGTCTGGGCGGATGTTTCGCAGGGGTGAGTCGGCACTAAGGGACGAGGTTGAATTTCCCATCTTTGAGTATGACGCTAACGCTCTATCCTATTATTGGTTTGCCAGATCAGCTGGTCGCTCACCTCAGTTCCAGTTCCTCTCGTTTTATCAGGTGCTTGAATACTTTTTCGTTCCATTCGCCCAAGTCGAAGCACGCGCCCGGGTGAAGCAAGTCCTTGGAGATCCTCGATTTCGTCCTGACCGGGATGTCGATCTAGCGAAGCTTATTGGCGCGTGTAACATTCAACAGGCTTATAGTGAGCGCGAGCAGTTGCGACTTACTTTGGCAGCGCTCGTAACTAATGAAGAGATTCGGGAGTTTTTGGAGGAGGATTCGGATCGGCGCGATTTCTTGACAGGAGCGAAAGGCAAGCGCGTTTCTGATTTGATTCTTCCTGCGAAAGATAAGAATGCTGATCTGATTGTTTCATTGGCGAACCGCATATATGATATCAGATGTCAGGTAGTGCATACCGGCGCAGAGCATGGTGAAGACAGTGGTAAGCTTCTTCTGCCTGCTACCGAGCGTATCAGACATTTGGGATACGATATTGGAGTTGTCGAATGGCTCGCACGCAAAGCGTTGATTTCAAGCGCAGCTGCCCTAAATATCAAAGAAGCCTAACAAGACGAGACACAGCAACCGCCACTAGCCGCCCTGTTTACATGATCCAGCGTAACTACAACCCTAACCCCGCGTCCGACGCTCGCTCCCGCTAGTGGCGGTGCGTGCTCTTTGACGTTAGCTAGAAATATGAAGATTAACAAAGCCGCCTTTATCGCATTCCCTGCGTCCAATTTTGAAGCGTCGATGATTTTCTATCGCGACTTGCTCGACCTTCCAATTATTGCTGAAGGGACAGATGCCTTTTCGAGATTTGCCCATTTTGATTGCGGGGGGTTTGGGATTCATCTGTATGAGTGGACTAAGCCGTTTTCTCGCGCTCATACCGGACTTCAGCTTTATGTGACGGATGTAGATTCACTGCATCAGGACCTGACATCCCACGGGGTGATGTTCAACGGAAGCGTGAGAGACGAGCCTTGGGGAGGACGGGTCGTCACGGTGAGAGATCCCGATGGGAACCTCTTTGACCTATTGAATGCTGACTATGAAGAGAAATTAAGAAGCTAACAAGACGAGACACCCAATCACCACTAGCCGCTCTCTTCTCCATGTTTTCCCGTAACTCCAGCCTTAACCCCGCGTTCAACGCTCGCCCACGCTAGTGGCGTTGGGTGCTCTTTGACGTTCTGCAAGAAAACTTTAATCCTATCCAACGAATGAACCCAGACACAATGTTTCAGCAGATGCTCGGAGTCGATGTTTCCACGATGCGGCTCATGACAGCAATCGCGGGAGTATCTACGCTAGTTCTCTACGTGTATC
>JANMJJ010000020.1:0-19411 GCA_031371325.1 Akkermansiaceae bacterium
GCGGTCCATGTCGAGCTCGAGCGTCTCGGGCAGATGCTTGACCAGTTCCGGGCAATCGAAGAGCACGCCCATCTCGGTGTTCAGGCGGCTCGAACGCGGATCGAGATTGTAGGAACCTACGAATCCGATCCGGCGGTCGAAGGCAAACGTCTTCGCGTGCAAGCTCGCGCCGCTCGATCCACCCGCGCCGCGCGAGCCGAAAAAGCCGCCGCCCGACCGCTTTACGCGCCGGTCGCTGGCGGCAGGCTTGATTTCGTAAAGCTCGACGCCGGCTTCTAGCAGCGGCTTGCGGTAACGCTGGTAGCCAGCGTGGACCGGCAGGCCGTCGGTGGACTCCAGCGAATTGGTGATCACGACCACCCGCGCTCCACGCTTTCGCACGGCGGCTAACAGGGCGACGCCTTCCTTTCCCGGCACAAAATACGGCGAGACGAGGAACAACTCGCGTTTCGTGTTATCGACCAGCTTGCGAAGCTGCGGCGCGAGGTGGGTCTGCGTGTCTGACGAGGAGGAAAGCACCTTGTCGGGGTGGTCATCGACGATCGTGGCGCGCCCCCAGTAGAAGGAAATGTTCCGGCTCCGGAGTTCCCTGGCGAATTCACTGTTGCGCAGACTTTCCGCGTAGGCGGATTCCGCCGCCGTCTCGCGCTGCGCGGCAAGCGCCGCCCGGTACCCGGCCACGGCCTCGGAAGTGGTGTTCTGCCGCGAAAGATTGGCGATCGGGACAGACGCGGAATGATTCCAGTAAACATCGAATTCATCCGACACCTCCTTCACCACCGGCCCGATCACCGCCACGTCGAGGTCGGCGAAATTCGCTCCCGCGTGAGCGCCGTAGTATTCGTCACCGATGTTGCGGCCGCCGACGATCGCGACCTGTCCGTCGGCCGTGAACGACTTGTTATGCATCCGTTTGTTGATGCGCCCGAACTCGGTGGCGATGCCGAGCATCCGCGGCGAACGCATGGCCACGGGATTGAACATGCGCACTTCGATGTTCGGATGGCTGTCGAGGGCGAGCAGGATCTTGTCGGAGGGCATCGTGCCGAGATCGTCTAGCAGCAGGCGCACGCGCACGCCGCGATCCGCCGCGCGGAGCAGGCAATCGACCATGACCCTGCCGGTCATGTCCTTGTTCCAGATGAAATACTGCACGTCGAGGCTGCGCCGCGCGATGTCCACCAGCGCCAGTCGCGCGGCCAAGGCATCGTGCGCCTCGGCGAGCACATGGATCCCGGACTGCCCCGGATGCGATGCGAGCCGCGGCCGCACCGCCGCCGCCAGCGGCGTGCTCTCGTTGCCGGTGGTCATGGCCGTGGAAGGTGTGCGCGCGCCGCCCTTGGGAAGCCCGCACGCGGCTAGCGAAAGTGCCACGATCAAGATGCCGGTGAAACGAATCGCGCAGGCGTTGTTGGATTCACGTTGGATGTGGGTGGGCATGAGCGTGTTCCTTTCTATCGGATGCTATCCAAGACGTTCCGGCTGTCCATGGCAAGGATGGACGTGACAAGGGAGTGTGACTGAAAGTGGTGGGAAGGAGCAGGAGCCGATGCGGTATGGACTGCTCCGACATGTCGGAGCTTTTCACTGGCCGACATGTCGGCCAGTGGGAAAGCGGGGACATGTCCCCGCAGTCCGAAAGAATGGAGCACGCCGCTCGCCTGAAAAGACTCATCCTCGTCAGGACAGCGACGCCTTCGACGAGGTCCACTCCCACAGAACCGCACCAAGCCTAGGAAAGCGCCGAGGATACTGCTCTCGTCGATGATCAATTCACCCTCATCAACACCGGGGTGGACATCCTCGACTCCATCATTGCCAACATCTACGAACTCCAGCCCGAGAAAATCAATGCTTGGAACCGTGCCAACCGCATCGAGCGCGCACCCGCCGCCTCCCCCTGGTTCGGACCGCTCCTCAAACGTTCAACGCTCACTCACCCGGATGAATCGCTTCGCTTCCGGTCTGATTGGCGTGTTGTCCCGGACTTTGAGAATCTGACCATCGTCCACCAGCGTCGTTGTGTGCTTGTCGCCGCTGAACCAATCCAAGAGGTTTGGAGATACTTCGACCACGGGTTTTGGCGTTCCCGGGTTTCTGCGGATGGTGAGTTGCAGGTATTTCTTGCCATCCTGCACCGCCTTGGAAACCGAGGATTCCTTATGACAAAGGGACAGTCCTTTAGTCAAAGTCTTCGCTTGCCATTTCTCCCCGGCTCCAGTAGCTCTTTGCCATGAGAAAGGCACGCTGGCTGGCGGAGTGGCGGAATTCCGAGAGAAAGCCGGTGTTTTATCACTGCATCAGCCGCGTGGTGGACCGGCGGTTTGTGCTGGGGGCGGAGGAGAAGGAGAAATTCCGCGCGTTGATGCGGATTTACGAGAGATTCAGCGGTTGTCGCGTAACGGCTTATTGCCTGATGGACAATCATTTCCATCTCCTGCTGGAGGTTCCACCGATGGAGGAGGGCGGGCTCTCGGATGAGTCGCTGCTGAAGCGTTTGGCGTCGATTTACAGCGAGGCGTTTGTGGCCGGAGTGGCTCAGGAACTGGCGGATGCGAGGTGCCAGGTGAAAGAGGGAGCGGGTGAGGAGGCGGTATTGGTGGGACGGATTCACGAGCGATTCACCTACCGGATGCACAACCTCGGCGAGTTCATGAAAGGTCTTTTACAACGCTACACGCAATGGCACAACCGGATGCATTCGAGGAGCGGGCGTCTGTGGGAGGATCGCTTCAAGAGTGTGATCGTGGAGGACGGTGTGGCCGCGAAAACGATGGCGGCCTACATCGATTTGAATCCGGTGCGCGCCGGGATGGTGAAGGATCCGGCGGATTATCGCTGGAGCAGCTACGGCGAGGCGATCGGCGGAAGCCCGAAGGGCAATGGAAAAACCGCGCGGGCTGGCTTGGTGCGGGCGTTGCGGGCGCACCAGGGCCGTGGCGCGGACGCCGGCCTGTGGGCGAATGATGTCGCGCGGGAATACCGGAAGTTGCTGATGGCGGGAGCGGTGGAAAAGCTGGAGTCGCGAGTGGGACGGGATGGTTCAGCCGAGACGAGACGGACGCGGAAGGGAATGAGCGCGGGCGAGGCGGAGCGTGAAAAAGAGCGGTCGGGAGAGCTTTCCAGCGGCAGGATGCTCCGATGCCGCCTGCGGTATTTCACGGATGGAGCGGTGATCGGGAGCCGGAGTTTTGTGAACGTGGCGTTTGCCAACGCCCGCGAGCGTTTCGGGATGACGCGGAAGGACGGTGCGCGGAAGATGCGTGGCGACGCCTCGGCGGCGGCGGGGGTGCTGTGGAGCATGAGAGACTTGAAAAAGGGAGTCTGATGCCGGTTCCTGACCGGGAGTCACTGAAACTGGCGGGCCGCGGCATGGGAACAATGAGGGGGCGGACATTTTGTCCGGCCGGACGATGGGAAGAGAAAGAGACGAGCTTGGCGCTCCCGCTTTCGCCGCGCATGGACGGGGTCGGCCCCGGCTAACAAGCATTCGTGATCAACGGCCTGTCTCTCTGTCATGAATTCGGGCTCGCGTCTGGCCGCGGATGCGCTCGGACGTTGGCTCCAAGAAATGATCGTCTGGATCAGTGAATCGTTGACTGGCAGATTGCGCTCATGATTTTTCCAGACCTTGCGTGCATCACCTTCGATTCCGCTGTCATGGGCGGCAAGCCGTGTATCCGCGGGATGCGTGTGACGGTGGGCATGATAAAAGGCCCATCCCTCTGTCATGGTGCGTTCACAAAAAATGTCCATGGCGGGCGAGGCGCGGGCACCATTTCGCGGCTTGTTGCCGGGTGCGGGACGTGCGAGCCTGCCAGCATGTCCGCCACCGTTGAGATTCCGGTTCCCGATGCGCTGCTGCTTCATTCCAAGGATTTGGGATCGCGGCAACAGCGGAGCCGCCTGCTGCTGGCAACGAAGTTCTTCGAACTCGGCGAACTCAGCTCCGGCCAAGCGGCGGAAATGTGCGGCTTGTCACGGGTGGGTTTTCTGTTCGAAGCCGGCAAGCTGGGAGTGGCCGTGGCCGAGCTGGCGGATGAGGAACTCGCCGGGGAATTCACATGAACCCGATGTTCGATTCAATCCCTCTGTCGTGTCCCTCTGTCGCGACCACGACTTTCAGTTAGACCGGTTGCCCAAATGGATTTCCGTTATTTCGCAGCGCCCGGTGCCGAACCTCTGAAACAAGGAGCGGCGGAATCTGTCCGCTGTGCCCATAAGGTGGCAATGAGGCGAGCTTACACATGATTCCATTGGCTTCTCATGGGCACGGCGATCGGATATCGCCGCTCCTTGAAGCTTCGCGTTTCGGCAAGCTCATTTGGCAAATGCTCCACACCCAAATTCGGGTTGACGGATCACCCGCTCCGCTACAATTTGTAGCGGTTGCGCATCATCAAGGAACAATTTCTCAAAGAGGCTGCCCCGCCAAATTCCAAGGCAGGCAAATGGCTGGAAGCTTGGCGGCGTTCCGTCAAAGCAGCCGAGTGGGGAAACATCGGCGATGTCCGCGAAACCTACCCTTCGGCCGATTCCGTTAAGGTTGAAAGCGGCAGATCGGTCACCGTTTTCAACGTCTGTGGCAACGACTACCGCCTGCTCACCGCCATTCATTACGACAAACAACGCATTTACACCCTGCAATTCCTGACTCACGCCGACTACGACAAGAACAAGTGGAAAAAGGACTTATGAAAACGAAACAGACACCCGATTTCACCGCAATGCCCAAGGACTACGCGGGGCTGTGCGGCATGTTCCTTCCCCGCCCGATTCACGACCAGGCCGGCTATGAAAACACCGTCGAGATCGCCGACGTGTTCGCGGGTTTTGAACACCGGATGACCCAAGATCAGAACGATTATTTCGACCTGCTTTGCGACCTGATCGAAAAGCGTGATCAAGAAACCGTCCGTCAGCCAAAACCAGGTGCCTTGGATCTCTTGAAGCACCTCATTAAAGAGCATGGCCTTACCGGTGCCGATCTCTCGCGCATCCTTGGCAAGTCGCCAGCGCTCGGTCCGATGATCCTGCGCGGCGAACGGAAAATCACCGCCACCCATGCCGTGCGCCTGGGCAGGCATTTCGGATTGCGCCCCGATGCATTCCTCGACTGAGCTGCGGTTCCAGCTCCAAGGCCAGGAGGCCATGGCATGGATCGAGGAGTTGACCTTTGGTCTTACGGAACCTCGCCGCGACGCACGAATTTCGAATAAGCCAACATCACCAACGGCGCGGCGAACGCATAGGAGAGGAGGACGGGCAGCGCGCGCTGGTTGTGGAAGTGTGTCCCGAATATCAACAACGCGAGGCCGACATGGCGGTTCACATTGCTCACGACGAGGGTCCGCGTCATCGACGTCCGGTTGCTCAGCAAGGCGAGACTCGCGGCCATGCATCCTGCCGCCAGCAGCACGGCGGCCACAGGAGGCCACGGGCCAGCGTCCCGCAAGGTTGATCCCGATTTCAGCAGCAGGAAGATCAACGCCACGGTGAACAGCAGGTTGCCGACGAGGTTCAGCCCCCGGCGCGCTTTCGTCGAAAATGCCGGCATGAAATGCATCAACAGCATTCCGAGGAGGAGCGGCCCGAATTGTTGTTGGGCGAGCACCGCCAGCACCTGGCCCGGCGGAATCCAGATGCTGCGTCCGTAAAGCCAGGCCGCGCCCGCGACGAGCAGCGGAATCATGATGGGCGTGAGCAGCGCGCCCCAGACCTGATAGCTGGCCGCCATCTGCATGTCGAAGCCGCGCTTCGCGACGTTGCGGGTCATCAGCGGAGCACCCGGCGCGACCGCTATGAGATAGAGGCCGACGAAAATCGGCCGATCAAGCGGCAGCAGTTTCCCGAGGGCGAGCGCGATCAACGGCGGAATGATGAAGGTCGCGGCTAGCAGTTTCACCCAGATCAGCGGCGTGAGTTGCCGCAAGTTCGAGACGAACTGTCCGGGAACCAGGCTCATGCCGATGGAAACCATCAGCACGAACACCGCGCTGGGGAGAATGAGGTGCATCCTTGCTGCTTGTCGGAAAAACAAAATCAGGCTGCGCCACCGCCGATTCGCTTGCAAACAAACTTGCAGCGCAATTTCCTAAGGACAGACTGCGCCCGTGGAAATCCTGGTTGAAGACAGTGCTGGCGAGCGGATCGACGCGTTTCTCGCCGCCCGCCTTGCCGACCTTTCCCGGTCGCGGATCCAGGTGCTCATCCGCGAGCAATACATCCAGGTCAACGGCCACCCGGCCAAGCCGCGCGACTCGGTCAAGCTCGGCGACCGGATCACCGTGATCGTCCCTGAGGCCGTGCCGTTGGACAACGCGCCGCAGGATCTCGCGCTGGAAATCCTGTTCGAGGATGACGACATGGTGGTGCTCAACAAAGGCTCCGGCATGGTCGTCCACCCCGCTCCGGGAAATCCCGATGGCACGCTGGTCAACGCCCTGCTCCATCACTGCCAGGGAAAACTATCAGGCATCGGCGGCGTCGAGCGCCCCGGCATCGTCCACCGCCTGGACAAGGACACGTCCGGCTGCATCGTCGTCGCGAAGTCCGACGTCGCCCACCAATCGCTGGTCAACCAATTCTCCGGCCGGACGATGGAAAAACTCTATCTGGCAGTGACGCAGGGCATCCCGAAACCCGCCAAGGACAGCATTTTCACCCACATCGGTCGCCACCCGGTGAACCGCCAGAAGATGGCCGTCGTCAATCCGCCGGGCGGAAAAACCGCCATCACCGATTACGAAATCCTCGCCACCGACGCCCCCACTCTAACGGCGCTGATCCTCTGCCACCTCCACACCGGCCGCACCCACCAGATCCGCGTCCACCTCCACCACAAGGGCACCCCGCTCGTCGGCGATCCCATTTACGGCAAGCCCAGCAAGACAGCCGAACAAACCGGCCGCCTGATGCTCCACGCCTGGCGGCTCACGCTGGACCACCCGGTGACCGGCGAGCGGCTACATTTCGAGGCACCCGTCCCGCCGGAGTACGCGCCTTGGATGGAAAAAGCCGGAGATTTGAAATAGGCCGTCAACGTCTGACGAAGCTTTTCAGAATGATGGTGTTTTGACATGACTTTAGGTGTAGCAGTTGGCGGTGTTCACGCGGATGCCGGGATGTTCAGCAATGGCGTGTGCAACCAGAAAACCCGTGGCGAGGTCGATCATGACTCGTGGTCGAGAAAATCCTCCTGTCGGCCCGCCCGGTCACCCAGAGGGCGCAGGATTTCTCCTGCCGAAACCGGCTGGGGTGAAAGCCTCAAGTGCGGGCGTGAAGAGCTGAGTGCTCGGCTTCGGTGGGGCGGCGATGAAACGGAATTGCGATATTTGAGTCGAACTTGGGACTTGGAAGGCTTTGCCGGGATGGGCAAGGTTTCGGCATGCGCACGAAGGCGGTTTCATTGTTGCAAGAGTTGACGGAGGCTCATTCGGTTTCCGGGCATGAGGATGAGGTGAGGGCGATTTTCGTGGATGAGCTGGAGGAATGCGGGGAACTCTCGGCGGATAAGAACGGATCGGTTTTCTGCGAGACGGGGGACGAGGGGCCGCGAGTGCTGGTGGCCGGGCACATGGATGAGGTGGGGTTCATGGTGCAGAACATCACGCCGGAAGGTTATCTGCAGTTTGTGGGGATTGGCGGCTGGTGGGAGCACAGTTTGCTTTCGCAACGGGTGGAAATTTTAACGCGCGGCGGGGACAAGATCCTGGGGGTGATTGCCTCGCGGCCGCCGCATTTCCTGCCGGAGTCGCAGCGCAGGCAGGTGATGACGATCGACCAGATGTTCATCGACGTGGGGGCTGAGTCGCGGCGGGACGTGGTGGAAAATTTCGGGATTTCACTGGGCGATCCGGTCGCTCCGGTGTCGGCGTTCACGGCGCTGACGCGGGAAGATCATTTCATGGCGAAGGCGTTCGACAATCGGGTGGGGATGGCGGGGACGATCCAGGCGGGGCAGATTTTAGCGCAATCGGCACATCCGAACCGGCTGATCCTGTGCGGGACGGTGCAGGAGGAGGTGGGGCTGCGCGGGGCGAAGACGGCGGCGGTTTTCGCGAAGCCGGATGTGGCGATCGTGCTGGAAGGTCCGCCGGCGGATGACGCGCCGGGATTCAATCGCTCGGAATGCCAAGGGCGGCTCGGCGGCGGGGTGCAGATCCGTTTGTATGATCCCTCGGCGATCACCAATCCGCGGCTGGCGCGGTTGGCGATCGAGACGGCGCGGGCGGAGGGGATTGCGCACCAAGTGACGGTGCGGCGGACCGGCGGGACGGACGCGGGGTCGTTCCATGTGGCGAACGAGGGGGTTCCGAGCATCGTGCTGGGAGTGCCGGCACGCTACATCCACTCGCACAACGCGATCATCGACTTGAACGATTATTTGCAGATGCTCTCTCTAACGATCGCGCTGGTGAGGAGGCTGGACGAGGAGACGGTGGAGGGGCTGGTGACGTATCTGTGAGGAAAGTGTCGCGGGTTTTCGCTAGCCGGAAGGACTGGTAACGGGTTAGGTGGCCGCATGCGTGTCAGGAATCAAAAACTAGGAGTGTTGGTGGCGGGACTGATGGGTTTGGCCGGGATTTCACCGGTTTCCGCAGAGCTTCCGGGACTCAGTGAGAAGGCATGGCTGGGCTATTTCATTGGGTTTAAAAACAAGAAGTTCCAATTCGGCATCACCGCGCAAGGCAAGACAACGATCAAGGTGATCGGGAAAAAGGGCGAGCCGGTGAATCAGAAGTTGACGATTCCCGTGGAGTTTCTGGTGGAGGAGATCAGGCCGGATGGGAAAACCACAGTGAAGAACGTCAAGCCCGAAACGCTCGAATCCGCCCAACCGGCGACCGACAAACCGCGGCAGATTGTCATCCATGGCAAGGTGACGGGGGATGCGAGCTTCGAAGTCTTTGTCAACGAGGACCGCGGGGTGATTTCCTTGGGAGGACGCCTGCTGGATCCGGGAACGTTGACGAAGAATCCCATTCGTTTTTCGATAAGAGTGAAATTTCCCGATGCTTATCCCAGCAGAAAAGCGGCCGCCGACAAGAAGGGTGAGAGGGCGCTCAAGGAAACAACCAAGGATGACCGGCTGCAATTGACCTGGACGGACGGAAAACGATTGAAGCAGCCAGCCGACACGGCGGTCGATGCCAGTTCGAAGGAGATCAACGGCCCGGGAATCGCGGCCATGGAGGTCGGGTTCAGCTCCTATGATGAGAAGAAATTTGAATTCACTGCGTCGGAGAATTCCTCGATGAGGCTTTCAGGCACCCAAGCAGTGCCGCTCTATGACGGATTCACGCTCACCTGGATGGCGGATCCCGCGAAGGATCCCGAAGGCAAGGCGCGGCTCAGTTTCGCGGTGAAGTGATTGAGCTCGGCGGCTCACCCGAGGCTTCATCTGTCCTAAAGTCACTTTTTTGTTCGAGTGAACATCTTTTTGGTTGCCAAATCCCTGTCGTCGCCTCACATTTTTAACAACTCGACACACCCTTATGGCTGCCAAACAAACCTCCGAAGAATCCGCCTCCGAAAAGCTCAACGAAGCCCGCAAGCGCAACCTGGACCTTGCGATCTCACACATTCAGAAAGAGTTCGGTGAATCCGCGATCATTCGCCTCGGCGATGACCGCTGCGTCGATGTGGATGTGATTCCGACCGGAAATCTTCTCATCGACCGTGCTTTGGGCGTGGGCGGTTTCCCATGCGGGCGGATTGTCGAAGTGTTCGGCCCGGAGTCCTCCGGAAAAACCACGCTCACCCTTACCGTCATCGCCCAGGCCCAGAAGCGCGGTGGCCTTGCCGCCTTCATCGACGTCGAGCACGCGCTCGATCCCCAATACGCCCGCAAGCTCGGTGTGAATCTGGACGATCTGCTCGTTTCCCAACCCTCGTCGGGTGAGGAAGCGCTCCAGATTTGCGAGGCGCTGGTCCGCTCGAATGCGATCGCGGTCATCGTGCTGGATTCGGTCGCCGCGCTGGTCACCAAGCAGGAACTCGACGGCGAAATCGGCGATTCCACGGTGGGTGCCCAAGCCCGGCTGATGAGCGCCGCCATGCGCAAACTCACCGCGCTCATTTCCAAGGCACAGACCGTCTGCATCTTCACCAACCAGATCCGCGAGAAGATCGGCGTGATGTTCGGCAACCCGGAAACCACTCCGGGTGGCCGCGCGCTCAAGTTCTTCTCGTCGGTCCGCGTGGATATCCGCCGGATCGGGGCGATCAAGTCCACCGACGGCACGGTCACGGGCAACCGCACCAAGGTGAAAATCGTCAAAAACAAAGTCGCCGCGCCGTTCACCGAGGCCGAGTTCGACATCATGTACAACGAGGGCATTTCCTCCACCGGCTCGCTGCTGGATCTCGCTTTGGAAATGGAAATCGTCCAAAAACGCGGCTCTTGGTTCAGCTACAATGGCACCCAGCTCGCCCAAGGCCGTGATGCCGCCAAGGAACTTCTCAAGGGTGACCCGGTCCTCTACGCCGACATCGAAGGCAAGGTCAAGGAAGGCCTCGAAGCCAAGAAGAAGAAATAGTCGCCATGGTCGCGCACCCGAACATTTTCTCTCCCCGCACATGACAAACGGCTGTGCCACCGATGGATGTCGGTGGTACAGCCAAGGGCTGGCTTGTGGCCCGGCCGCGAGCTGCTGGATCCCGACTTGAGGCTTGACGGCTGGCTCGCTTCCTGCTGGCCTACGGCGTCTGGCGCTTGATGGTAAATCATATCATTTGTCGACAGCCGAGCATCCTCCATTTCATTTTGATCCCCGAGGGCTCGGATCATTCGTCTGAACTCCGATTTCCCCCACCCTATGGACTGGACCTCGCCTCTTTGGTATGCCTCGTATATGATCGTTCTCATCGGCCTTGCAGGCTATGGGTCGCACCGGTTGACGATCGTTTTTCTATACCTGAAGCACTCGCGCAAGCATCCGAAGCCGAAGGAATTGTTCAAGGATTTGCCGCTGGTGACCATCCAACTTCCGGTTTTCAACGAAATGCATGTGGTGGACCGGCTGTTGGCCGCAGTTTCCGCGATGGGTTATCCGCAGGACAAGATTCAGATCCAGCTTTTGGACGACTCGACGGATGAAACGGTCGAGATTTGCCGGGCAGGGATTGAAGGATTGAAGGCCCGGGGATTCGACGCCGAGCACATTCACCGGACGGATCGCACGGGCTACAAGGCCGGCGCTCTTGAAAACGGCAGCCGCTTCGCGAAAGGGGAGTTTCTTCTCATCCTCGATGCCGATTTCGTCCCGAATCCGGATCTCATCCAAAAGACCATCCACTATTTTTCCGACGACAAGATCGGCATGATACAAACGCGTTGGGGGCACCTCAACCGCACTTACAACGTGCTGACCCGCATCCAGGCGATGTTCCTAGACGGCCACCTCGAACTCGAACAAACCGCCCGCAATCGTTCCGGCCGCTTCTTCACCTTCAACGGTACCGGCGGCATCTGGCGGAAATCCTGCATCGCTGACGCCGGCGGTTGGGAGCACGACACCCTCACCGAGGACATGGACCTCAGCTACCGCGCCCAGCTCAAGGGCTGGCGGTTCATTTTCCTCAACGATGTGGAAACTCCGGCCGAGCTTCCCGTGGACATGGACGGCTTCAAGAGCCAACAGCACCGCTGGACCAAGGGTTCAATCCAGGTTTGCAAGAAGGTTCTTCCCGCCATTTGGAAAAGCGACGTGCCGCTGTTCATCAAGATGGAAGCGACGGCCCACCTCACCTCGAACTTCGCCTACCTGCTCCTCATCTGCCTTTGCGTCCTGATCTATCCGAGCCAGCAGTCGCAACCGGCGTTTGGGGAAATGACCTACTACATCGTCAATGTGCCGATCTTCTTCTTCTCGTCGGTTTCGGTGATCCTGTTCTATCTGGTGTCCCAAAAGGCGCTGCGTCCCGGCTCGTGGTGGAAGGAAATCCCATACCTGCCCTTGCTCCTGGCGCTGGGAATCGGGATGTCTATCAGCAACGCCAAGGCCGTCCTTGAGGCACTTTTCAACCACGAAACCGCCTTCATCCGCACGCCGAAATACGGCATCGGTCAAGTGAAGCGCCAGGACTGGAAAAAGAGCAGCTACAAGGCCATGAAAACGCTCACGCCATTCGTGGAACTGCTCTTCGGTTTTTTCTTCCTCTTCGTCGTGGTCGATGCCGCCATGAACCATCGTTGGTCCTCCACGATTCTTCTGCTTCCATTTCCCGTCGGTTTCTTCTATACGTCCCTTTCATCGCTCGTTCGCTTGTTGCCATCCGGCTCGGAGGCATCCGCTTCGAAGATTGTGAACCGCAAAGCCCCTTGATCGCACCATGACCGGATTCCCTACGCCGCGCCCCCTGTTCCTTGCATCTATCAGTCTCCTCGCTGCCGTCGGCCTAACCGGCTGCGGCTCGAATTCCTTTTCATTCGGCGGGGATACCCACAACAAAATGATCGTCAGTGTTCACGATCAGAAATTGCTGCTGGTTCACGACGGCACTCCGGTCAAATCCTACAAGATATCCACCTCCAAGTTCGGCATCGGCGACCGCCCAGGCAGTAACTGCACGCCGCTCGGAAGACTGCAGGTCGCCAAGAAAATCGGCGACGGTGCCCCGATCGGCTCGGTTTTCAAAACCCGCCGCCGCACCGGTGAGGTCATCCAACCGAATGCGCCGGGCCGCGATCCGGTCGTCACCCGCATCATCTGGCTGACCGGCACCGAATCCCGCAACCAGAACGCCTTCCGCCGGACGATTTACATCCACGGCACTCCCGAAGAATGTCGGCTCGGCTCACCCGCCTCATTTGGCTGCATCCGCATGGGCAGCCGCGACGTGGCCGACCTTTATAACAGGATCGGCACCGGTGCCGATGTTTTCGTGATCCGCGGCTCGATCCAGTCCGACAAACCGAGCCAAGATTCCTCCGCATCCACCGGAAAAACCGGGTTTCGCTCGCGCGGTTGAGAATCTCTGAAACACGAGCTTGACACCTGCGGCTGAATTTCTATTTTCCCCCGCCCGCCTCCAGGCGACTGATTTTTCTACAATACGACCATGGCCAATCACAAATCTTCAATCAAGCGCGCACGTCAAACCGTCGTCCGGACCGAACGCAATCGCGCTGAAAAGAGCCGCATGAAGACGCTTCGCAAGAAGGCACTTACCGCGATCGCTTCCGGTGACAAAAGTGCTGCCGCCGAAGCCAGCTCCGCATTTTCCTCCGTCGTGGACAAAGCGGCGAAGCGCAACTTGATTCATCCCAACAAAGCGGCTAACCTGAAAAGCAAGACTGCGAAGGCCCTCGCCGCCATCGCCTGATTGTCCAGTCAGCCGGTTTCATTCATCTCTAACGAAATAAGCGGACCGGTTCACCGGTGCCGCTTTTTTCATCTCCACCATGGCCGAATCACCACCACCCAACCGCGCCGCCGCCGCCGCGAAAATCGCCGCCAAACCCTCGGGCTACAAGGTCTGTGAAGGCTGCGACTCCATCGTCGGCAGCGGTGCCGCACTCTGCCCGAACTGCCACAGCTACCGCTTCGACTCCTCGCCCGAGCGGGTGACTCTTCAGGCACGCCTTCTTGGTTCGCGCGAGCAGACATCAGTCACCGCAGATGATCTCGGTTAGTTTTCCATGAGCGCGTCGATCGGATTCAAGGAATGGCGGGTCGTGTGCGACGCGTTGGCCTCGGGTCGGCAGTCGATCCTTCTGCGCAAAGGCGGCATCCACGAAGGGCGTCAGGGATTTTCCTTCGCCCATGAATCGTTCTTCCTCTTTCCCACCCGCTTCCACGCCTTGGCCGACCAGGTCCGGGAAGGTGAGGTGAACGTCATGCCCGAGTGGCAGCCCGGCGACGTGATCCGCATCACCCACCATGCCGAAGCCGCGCGGGCGGTCACCCTGACCGGCTGGGATAACGTCGCCGCCCTCGAGGCATTCCATATTTACTCGGAACAAACCGTTAGGGATCGTTTCGATTGGGAAGGCAAGGGCATGGCATCCGGCAGCATCCATCTGGCGGTTGTGCGGATCTGGAAATTGGCCACGCCGTGGGAATTTCCGTACGAGGCGAAGTACGGCGGTTGCCGCAGTTGGATCAACCTACCCGATCCGCCGGCGGGCTGGGAAGAAACCGCTCGTCCGGTGATCGATGACGTGGCTTTCGCCGCCTTGGTTGCGGGCAACGCGCCGTGCCCTGTGATTTGACTGCGAGTCGGCAGGAAACGGATCAATCCGAGTTTTCAATGGCATCTCTCAACGGCCGCTTGATGACATAGTCCTGTGAAATGACCTCGCCATTGCTCGTTACCGTCTGTTGAGCCAAGCATCCAGACAACAGGACGGCCATGGCCGAGGCGAGCAAGCGGAACGCGGAGCGGATGGACGAGAGCGAGGCGGTCTCGCTGGCGGTGAGACAAAGGTTCCGAGGACCAGCGGGAGAAGTAGCGTTTTCATTTCACGCTCAGGACATCGCATTTCACCAGCACTACCACTTTGCGGGTCATCTGGGTATCGCCCTAGGCATCCTTGGGCGATTGCACGGAGATCAGCGTGGACTGGCGGCCGAGACAAGTGACGGCGGTATTGACCCGGATGACATAGAAGTCCGGCATTTTGACATTCGAGACGTTGCCGAGGGGATCCAATTGTTTTCAAAATCGGAATCTGCTAGGTTAATACGTACCGCTGTCACGCCCGGCGGGTGATGCTGATGATCGTCGCCAGTTTGTCGCAGTTTGCCTTCAACTGCGGGTCGTCCTGGATCTCGGCGAGCGTCCATGGCAGGCGGAAGCGCCAATTTTCCCCGCCGGAGGTGCCGGGTTGGTTGAAGCGGTCATCGAGACCGAAGAGCTCGGTGATCATCAAGACGGCGTAGTGCGAATTCGAGGCGAATAGCGCCTTGAGAAGGCGCAGCCGGATGCCTTCGGTGTAGGGCGGCCAGGGCGCATGATGGGGGATCGGGATTCCGGCGAACTCGGAGAGGATTCGCAGGGTGCTGTGGGCACCACCGACGTTCCAACCGGTGTGCTCGGTGGGGCTTTCCTGATGTTGTTGGATCGCCCGCAGGCAGCCGCGCCAGATGCCGCTGATCGGATCGTGGTCGTGGGTGGAGTAGGTGGCGAAGGTGTTTTCGGGAAACGCGTTGCCGGGCGTGGGGTGGCCGTGATCGTTGCAATCCCAATGTGGAATCCGGAAGCCGGCGATCCCGAGATCCGCTAGGTGCGGGCGGACATATCCGGGCACCCAGCCGAGATCCTCGGCGATGACTTCGGCCCCATTGGCGGCCTCGAGAATGGCCCGCAGGCGGAGATCGCCGTCGTCGCGGTTGGCGGCCTTGTTTTCCACCGTGTCATCGGGCCGCAGAACCCAGTGGGGCAGGTGACCGCCGCTGATCGAGGCGGCTTGCTGGTGGTCGAGTCCGATGTATTCGGGGTTGCGCTCCGGTCGCCACGGGAAGGCATAGATCCGATAGAAACCGAGGATGTGATCGAGCCGGAAGATTTGAAAAATCCGCGTCAACCGCTCGATCCGCTTTTTCCACCAGGTGAATCCGTTGGCCTGCATGTAGTCCCAGCGATAAAGCGGGATGCCCCAGTTCTGGCCCCATTGCTGGAAAAACGGGTCGTCCTGGCCCATCCCTTCGGACGGCGAACCGCCGCACCAGTCGAGCAGGAATTCATCGCGGGCGAAAAACACGTCGCTCGAGTGCCAACTGATGCCGATCGGCACATCGCCCATCAGTTTCACCCCGTGGTGTTCGGCATGGGCCCGCAGCGCCAGCCATTGGCGGAAACACAGCCATTGGATGAAGGCGAAAAATCCGAGTCGGCCATCGACACCCGGCCGATCGCGGTTGCGGAGTTTTTCCAGGAATGACCGTGCGCCGTGCGGCGTCCGGCAGGCCTCGGGCCAGTGGTCCCAGGTCAGCGTCTCGCCGTGGATTTCCATCAGAAAACGGAACAACGCGTAATCCTCTAGCCATTCCGCCTCGAGCTTGCGGAACTGCTTGAATTCGGCGATCAGCTCTGGCGCGGCTTTTCCGAATCGCGACCATGCCAGCTCCAGCAGGTTGCGTTTCACGCCGCGGACCGCCGGGTAATTCACCAGTGGCGATTGCGCGGCCGCCTTCAGTTGCTCGCGTGCTTTTGCCAGGTCCGCTGCGGTTAGACCCGGGATTTCCGCGACCTCGCAGGCTAGGTAAATCGGGTCCAGTGCCACCGAGGAAATCGCGCTGTAAGGACTCTCGTCCGAGCCGTTTTCATTGATCGGCAGAAGCTGCAGGAATCCCACCTGGTGCTCCGCCGCCCAGTCGATCCACTCGCGCAAGGCCAAGGTGTCGCCGATCCCTAGGTCGCCATCGCGGCGCGGGGAAAAAGCGGGGATCAGGATGCCGGCGAGGCGTTTACCGGGTACATGCACGGTCGGGATGTTGGCAGGCGTTCCTACCGCGTAAACCTCCAATTTGCCCCGCTCACCCTCCGCGAACGCGTAGGACCCTTGGATTCTCAAATGGCGCTTCCCACGGTGGGTGGACGACGGATCGGTCGAACCCAAGCTTTTGAAAAATCGCAGGAAATGTCTTGTCATCATTCTGGAACCGGCTACTGGCTCGCCCCGCACGCCGTCTCCGGCGTGCGGGGAGTCGATCGCATGGCTCCACCCTTTTCCGGTCTTCATCGATGAGAGATTGATTGAGGTTACACCCAACTGCTCATCGACACCGCCTGCCGCCCATCCGGGATGAGGCAGGCAATTTACCAACATGACCCCGACTGCATTCGAGGCGTTGCCATTGGCCGCGCCCCTCCACCGCGTTTTGCGCGAACTCAACTATCACACGCCTTCGCCCGTCCAGGCCCAGGCCATCCCCCTGCTGCTAGAGGGCCGCGACCTTCTCGGTTGCGCCCAGACCGGCACCGGGAAAACTGCGGGATTCGCCTTGCCGATCCTCCACGCGATCCACGAACGGCCCCGCCAGATCCGCCCGCGATGCTGCCGCACGCTGGTGCTGGCCCCGACCCGCGAGTTGGCCGGCCAGGTGGGGAAAAGTTTCACCACCTACGGCCAGTACGTCCGCTTCAAGCAAACGCTGATCTACGGCGGCGTCGGCCAGAACCCGCAGGTCTCCGCGATGCGCGGTGGCGTGGACGTGTTGGTGGCCACTCCCGGACGTCTGCTGGACTTGATCGAGCAACGTGCCGTGGATTTGTCCGAGGTCGAGTTCTTCGTGCTCGATGAAGTGGACCGGATGCTCGACATGGGTTTCGCCCGCGACGTGAAACGCATCGTTTCCCTCCTTCCATCCAACCGGCAGTCGTTGTTTTTCTCCGCAACCCTCGCACCGAACATCGTCGAGCTGGCACACACGATTTTGCGCAACCCGGCTCGCGTCAGCATCGATCCGGGGACGACCACCGCCGAGCGCATCGAGCACCAGGTCTGCTTCGTGGACCGTGAAAACAAGCGCCCGCTGCTCGAACAACTCCTGCGTGGCCAGGCTACCGCCACCACCGGCAAGCTCACCATCGTTTTCAGTCGCACCAAGCACGGGGCTAACAAGCTCGCGAAGAGCCTCTGCGACGCCGGTTTCCCGGCCGATGCCATCCACGGCAACAAGTCCCAGGCCCAGCGCGAGAAGGCGCTCGAAAAATTCAAGAAGGGGCTAACACCCGTGCTCGTCGCCACCGACGTCGCCGCCCGCGGAGTCGATGTGAAGGACGTCGGCCTGGTCGTGAATTTCGATCTCCCGAATGAGCCGGAAGCCTACGTCCACCGCATCGGCCGGACCGGGCGCGCCGGGGCGGAAGGCCGCGCGGTTTCGTTCTGCGCGGAAGACGAGCGCGAGTTCCTCCGGGAGATTGAAAAAGTCATCAAGATGCCCGTTCCCCGCTGGGACGATCACGCCTGGCACGACGAGTCGCTGGCCGATCGACATCTCCGCATGAGAAGCGGCGGCGGCATGGTCCAAGGCGGCGGAAATCGCGGCGGTGGTCGCCAAGGCGGTGGTGGCGGCGGTGGCAATCGCAGCCGTGGCAGCAATGGCGGTACTCGTGACTACAGCAACGCCTCCGGCCGCAACAACCGCCGCGGCCCGGCCTCGCGCTGAGTCGTCCAAGGTGGCTGGAGCGTCTCGCTCCAGTCCGTTGCCCAGGCGTCTCGCCCGGTCTTTGAATCAGTGCCCGCCGATCTCCTCTAACGCCGCGGAAACCTCATCCGCGTGCGTTTCCTGAATCGTATTGTGTCGTCCGCCCGGGATTTCCCTGAGGCGGACGATTTGTTTCTGTTGGGAGGCCAGCGTCCGGCTCATCCACACCGGGATCGCTTCGTCGTTGGTGCCATGGAAGATGATCACTTCACCCGGCCCACGGGCTGCTAGTTCCGCCAGGCGCGCGGAGTTGTTGAAGCGGTGCCAGACCAGAAACCCTAACGGCAGTCCGGTCATCGCGCGGCTCATGTCCATCGTGCTGGTGAACGGCGCGATCAACACTCCGCGCTGGATCTTGAATTCCGACGCCGCGATCAAACAGGCCGCGCCTCCCAGACTGTGGCCGAAAAACCGCAACCTGCTGGAGTCCACCGGGCCGGTCCAACCGATTTGCCGGATCGCCAGTGGCACGCTTGTCTTGAGGGATTCGCGGATCCGTCCCGGTGTCGGCGCGCCTTCGCAATCGCCGTATCCCGGGAAATCCACCAGCAGCCAGGCGTCTTGCTTGGGCGCGTGCTCCTCAATCCATTCGGACCAATCGAGCGCCACGGTGCCGTTGCCACCGCAGACGATCCACAGGTTCTGCGGCGTCGTTAGATTGCCTTGCAGGAACGCCCGCTGGTTTCCTTGCGATGTCTTGAAGTCGATCCGCTTGCCCGAGGTCCGCAACGCCTATTCCGCCGTGGTGCCGGGAGCGTAGGGGCGGGGGAAATAGATCAGCTTCGATTGGCAGCCCGCGAGCACCATCAGCGGGATCCCGGTGATCAGCAGCAGCAACCGCGTCACTCTAACGAACAAGCTGCGAGGGGTTGGTTTTGCAGTGGGTTTTTCCATGATGGTCTTCAAGGCTGGCTTGCCCACGAGGGATAATTGGAAACCCGCGCGTCCGCAATGCCCGCCCGCGTGGAAGATTTGGCTTTCCCTGCGGCGATGGATTGTTAGCATCACGCCGCTTGTTTTCAGTCGGCTCACCCCCAACCCATCCCGACCATGCCAACCGAAGAACAGACTATCGCGGCGGAACGCAAGGCACTGATGGGCCTGCTGGCGGAGATTCCGTTGCGCTCGGTGGACGAGAACGTGGTGATCGCCTCGTGGAACATCGCCCAGTTCTCCAACAAGAAGAAGGCGCGGGCCTTGCAATACATCGCCGACATTTGCGAACGCTTCGACATCATCGCAATCCAGGAGGT
>JANMJJ010000043.1:0-9499 GCA_031371325.1 Akkermansiaceae bacterium
ATTGCGTCATCGTCGGCATCGCAGAGGCGGATCCCAAGCTCGCTTTCAAGCTCCTCGCAGAAACCGACCCGGAGGATGCTGCTGCCACCATCCAATCCTTCATTGTTGCCTCCAAGACCCCCTCGCAGCGGACCGCAGTCCTCGCTGCCCTGCGCGAACACCTCGCCAAGCTGCCAGCCGGTGCAGAGCGGGATGAACTACTCCATGAATCGCTCGAAACCATGGGACAAAGTTTAAGAAATGAAACCTTCGCCACCGCCAGCACTTGGCTGGATGCCGCGAAACTCAGCCCCGCGGAATCCGTGCAGATTGCCGCTGGGCTCTCGTATTTCTACACCAAGGAAGACACCGGCCACTGGATCGACTGGATGGCGCAGACCTTACCCAAAGGCACCTCCGCGAAGTATGTCGATACGCTCGTCGGCCGGTGGACCCAGCGAGATTACCTCGCCGCTGGCAAATGGCTCACCGCCACACCCGCCGGTGAGACCAAGGACGCCGCCGTCCAGACGTATGCCGAAACCGTCGCCAAGTACGAACCCCAAACAGCCGTGCAATGGGCGCTCACCCTCCCAGCCGGCCCCCAGCGCCAAAGCACGATGGAGTCGATCTATCGGAATTGGCCACCTGCACAACAAGCGGCCGCCGCAGAGTTTGCCAAGCAATACAACATCGACCCCACCCTCAAGCCCTGAGCGCTAGTAGTCTGTAAGTTTCGGATTGTTGGATAGAGTGACTTAAGTTAGCCTCTGGCTTTTTCATTGGTGAATTGCCAATTGATAGCTTTCGAATGTTGATTTTTCCGTTCGAGGTATGCCGTAACTTCTTTTTCGAATTCTTGGATCGATCCGATTCGACAGGGTCAGTCCCGACTAACAAGCATTGGCTTCGAAAGAGTAGTCGAAAGTAAGTCGAAAGGGTCGGTCCCGGCTTACAAGCATCGGCTGGTTAAACGGATGATTCAGACAATTCCAATGGCATGACCCTTGCGATACGAGGCGGCAGGAGCGGTTGACCACGTGATGGCACGGGGCGATGGCGGGAAGCCGGTGTTTGAGGACGACCAACCGTGCGTCGGATAGACTTCGGAAATCCGGCGCATGTCGGACAAATCGGCGGGCGGGAGGTTGGTTTTCATCTGGAGCTTGAGTCGCCGTGCCGTCCAGCGATAGCTTCAAGCCATGGCCGCGCTTCAAATCCGCTGGAAGATCGATCGCTTGGACGAAGGTGAGGAGCGTGATCCGCGGTTCGCCGAATGTTTGCTCGAGATCGAGGGCCGGATCGAATGCGACGGCCAGCCGGCCGGCATGGTGGACGCGCATTACCTCTACGCGGAAAATCCCGCATCCGATGCCGCGTTTTTTGAACTCTGGGATCTCGACGCCGCGAGTTGTGACGTGTTCGAGGAAATCATCGACCATGATCGCGGGAAATTCCGCGAACCGGTTCCGGGGTTTCTGGATCCCGCAGCGGGGATTCTCTGCATCCGCTTCATCGCCCTGCACCCGCCGTTCCGCCGCAATGGTCTGGGGCGCGAGATGATGCGGGAACTCGTGCGCACCATGGCCGACCCGCGGGTCGGACTCGTGCTGCTGGACGCCCGGCCGCTTCAGCACCGGCCGCATGCTTATGATGATTTCGACGATGAAGTCCGGGACTTGCCGTGGAATTCTCCGGACGAGGATCAGGAGGCATTGCTGCGCCATTTCCGCGGCTGGGGCTTACAGCGCCTGCCAGGCACCCGTTTCATGATGGCGGCCCCTGAAACATTGCGTGATGCCAGAGCACCGCAATGGCCGCCCTGCCCGATCCTCGATCGATGGAACACCTGCGTCGCCTGCGGTGGCTGGATCGACCGCGACGGCGGCGATTGGCGCGAAAGCGATGACGGGCCGATCCACTCGGACTGCGGGTGACAGAGGAGAGGCAAAACTCCAGCAAGCGCAAACCGATGGCGGGAAAGCCGAAGAAAACGAAATTGCATACCGACGACCAGGGCCACTACGTCTGGGAGAACTTCTTCGTCCGCGGCAAGCAGCGGCGGACGAAGCGCCGCGTCACCGTGATCGGTGGCAAAGTCATCGACGATCCCGACGCATGGCTTCTCGCCAACGCCGATGATGCTTTTCTCCATCAAATCGAACGTTGGGACCTCATCGATCGGCGAGGTGATGAGGAGGAAACCGACGCGCTGTTTGCCGATGGCAACCACCTCGTCCTGCCCGCGGACCTGTTCGAGGGGCTGTTTTACGGTGCGCTCGATGAGTTCGTGGATTCCTTGGCGGACGATCCGCAGCGCGGGAAACTGGCGCAGGCCATTCGCGGCAAAGGTGCCTTCCGGCGATTCAAGGACATCGTGTTCGGCGGTGGCGATGCCGGGTTGAAGCATTGCTGGTTGTGGTTCGAGACCCGCCGGAAGCGCGAACGCATCGTGGAATGGCTGCGGGATGAGAACATCGAGCCGGAATGGGGCCGCGACATTCTCGAAGCGTCGCCGCTGCCTGACAAACGCGCCGATTTGCTCCGCGCCGTGCTCACCTTCGTGCGCGACGCCCGCCGGCTGCCCGGTGTGCGGCGCATCGCACTGCTCGGTTCGCTCACAACGCCCAAGGCCATCCCCAAGGACGTCGATCTGCTTGTCGAGCTGGCCGACGACATGCCGCTCGACCCACTCGCCCGCCTCAGCCGCCAGTTGCTCGGCAAGACGATGCAGACCGGCGACGGCTGCGGCGCCGATGTGTTTCTCTGCAATCCGCAAGGCGAATACCTCGGTCGCATTTGCTCGTGGAAAACCTGCTGCCCGGGCATCCGCCAGGGCTGCCAAGCACAGCACTGCGGGCGGCGGGGATTTCTATCCGACGATCTCCAGGCCGTGCGCCTCGATCCGCCGCTCATCGCCGCGCCACCGCTCGAACTGTGGCCCGAAGTCGTTGTCCGCACCGGAATCCCGGACGATGTGCGCGAGGAATTGGTCGCGGCCTTGGGCTGATCGGGGATTTTCCAACAAAGCCCGTCCGCACCGGCAAGGTCGTGATGGCCTGCGGCGAGCAGCCGACGTAAGGAGCAGGGACATTTCTGTCCCTGTCATTCATTCATTCACCCCACGCAGAATCCGCCGCCCCTGGCGGATGTAGGCGACGCTCGACCAAATCGTGAAAATCGCCGCGACGAGGCACGGGATTTCCGGGCGGAACACCGTCACCCGCAGCATGACCCAGCCGATCGCGAACATCTGCGTGACCGTACACACTTTGCCCGACCAATGCGGTGCGAACCTGACCTCGCGATGATGGTTCCACAGGATCCGAATCCCACCCAGGATGATGCAATCGCGCACCACCACGATCGGCGCGAACCACAGCGGCAAGTGCCAGCCGGGCGATCCCCAATCGACAAACGTGAGGACGATCACCCCCGTTAGCAGCAGCACCTTGTCCGCGATGGGATCGATGAAAGCGCCGAATTTTGAGCATTGGTTGAAACGCCGTGCGACCCAGCCATCGACGCCATCGGTGGTGGCGGCGGTGACAAAAACCCCGAGCGCCCACCACCGCAACGCTTCGACCGGTTGCCCGATCTTCACCGTATGACCGTGGTAAAATGCCAGCACTGCAAACACGGGGACCAGGCAGATCCGGGCGATGGTGATTTTACTGGCAAAGGTCACGGTCGAACTCAAGCAGAGCCGCAAGCCATGCGAAACCTGAATCTTTCCCGCCGGGATCAATACACCGGCGCACCGGAAGTGTCCGGCTCGCTGCCACCACCACCGCCATTGCCTTGGAATTTGCTTTTGGTCCACTGGTAGCCCTGCTTGGTGTCACGACCCAAGCCGATCAACGTGTTGCAGGAATTCAGCGCGAGGGCCGCGAAGATCACGAGGAGCATTTTCATGGCGCAGGCTTAGCTCTCCGCCGGGTTTCTGGAAGTCTAAATTACGGGAAACCTAATTACTTGGTGGCCGCAGCTGGAAGCAGCCCGGGAAATCCGGTTTTCACCCGAAAAATGGCTTTACAAGCCCGGGTGGCTGGCTAGTTTTCGCGCCCCGGTGGCTGGTGCTACCGTTCATTTTTAAACATCTCACGCCATGAAAGTTCTCTCATCCCTCGCCTCCGCCAAACGCCGTCACGCAGATTGCCAGGTCGTGAAACGCAAAGGAACGGTTTACGTCATCTGCAAATCCAATCCCAAGTTCAAGGCCCGCCAAGGCGCGACCGCCGGCACCCGCCTCTCGAAGAAGGGCCTGTAAGCGGACTCTTCCGTTTCCGGAAATTTTGAAGAAGCGACCCACGGGTCGCTTTTTTTATGCCGTGGCAGCGATCTTGTCCAACACCCGCCCGGCGGCGATCAGGCCGAAGCTCGCGATCAAATGCGCGGCCGAGCCGAAGCCCGACGCGCAATTCAGGCGCAGCGGGATTTCCTCCGGCTTGTCCTTCGAAACCGTGCCGTCGCAGCCCGAATACCACGGCGACTCGTCGGAATAAACCGCGTCGATCCCGAACAGGATCGGCTCCTTTCCCCGCGTGTTTTTCGGAAACCCGAAATCATTGCGCAACCTGCGGCGGAGCTGAAGCAGCAGCGGATCCATGCCGCTGTAGGCGAGATCGGTCACCCGGATGCGCGTCGGATCGCGCCGCCCGCCCGCGCCGCCACAGGTCACGGCGTAAATCCCACGCCGGTGACACTCCGCAACTAACAACGACTTATGGCGGGCGAAGTCGATCGCGTCGATCACCGCGTCGAACCCGGCATCGAGGATTTCCGCCGCCGATTTCTCGTTGAAAAACTTCGGCACGATGTGGACCTCGCAGCCGGGATGAATCGCCAGCGCGCGGTCGGCCATCGCCTCGGTCTTCTGGCGGCCGATCTGCCCGTCCATCGCGTGGAGCTGGCGGTTTACGTTGGTGATGCAAATCTCATCCAGATCGACCAGCGTCAGATGCCCGATCCCCGAACGCGCCAGCGCTTCCACCGCCCACGAGCCCACCCCGCCGACGCCGACCACTGCCACCCGCGTCGTTAGAAAACGCGCCAACGCCGCCTGCCCGTATAGCCGTGCGACGCCGCCGAAGCGATGGTTGGTTGAGTCGGTCTCGGACATGCGGCGGATTTACGGAGCGGCGGCACGGGAGTCACGACCCGAATGAGGGAAGCCGGATTTTTGCCATCGCCTTCGGAACCGGGGGGGCGACATCGGGTTTTTACTTCTCCCGCTTGGTGACCGGTGTGCCGTCTTTCACGGTGTCGGGCGGGTGGAGCAGGACTTCGTCACCGGCACCGAGGCCTGATAAAATTTCCGTGAAACGTCCGTCCGAGTGACCGGCCCCGATGGCTGTTAGCTTGGCGGTGTCGTCGCGGAAGAGGTAGGTTTTCCAAGCATTGCCTTCGCGGAACAAGGCTCCGGCGGGGACGACCAACACGTCGTCGGCATGCCACACGGCGACACCGACCTCGACGCGGTATCGATCCCCGAGAGCTTTGGCAGCTTCCGGCACATCGACGAGATCGCTGAGGACGATGACCCGTTGCTCCTCGACGCCGAGCGCGGAAATTTTCGTGAAGGCGGCGGGCTCCACCCGGCGGACGCGGCCTTTGAGCGGGTTTTCACCACCCCATTGTTCGACTGCCACGGAATCACCGGGGTGGATGGCCACGGCGTCGCGAGAGAGGATCTCGGCTTCGATTTCAATGTCGGCGGGGTCGCCGATTTCAAGGATCGGGGTGCCTGGAGCGACGACCATTTCGCTTTCCTGCATCACTTTGAGGACGCGGCCGGAGACGGGGGATTTCACTTCCACCAAATTTCCGTTAGTAACGGAGTCGGGTCGTTCCAAGGCGGCGCGGGCTTGGGCGAGTTCGTAGTCGATGACTTGCAGGGAAAACTCGGCGGCGCGGACTTCGGCGGCACGCATCGCGGCGGCACCTTCCATCTTGTCGCGGTCGGATTCGGATAAACTGCCTTCGCGGGTGACTGCGTGCATCCGGTCGCGGTCGGCATCGGCCATTTTCAAGGCGGCGCGTTGCGCTGCGAGGGATTCGGCGGCTTGCTTGTGGGACGCCTCGTGCATCGAGACCACGGCCTCCGCCTGTGCGCGGGCGCGGGGATCGAGCAGCGGCGGGGCGACCGGCTCGATGGCGGTTAGGACAGTCGCGCCAGCCTTCACGTCGTCGCCGGGCTTGAGCGGGACGCGGCGCATTTTCCCGGCGACGGGTGCCGCGACAACGTAACGATTTCTAACACGAGTCTTGCCTTCCTCGGAAACCCGGACGGTCAGCGGGCCGCGCGCGACCGCGCCGGTCTCGATGATGACGGGCTTCGGCCACAGTCCCCAGGCGATCAGGGCGAGCAAGAGAAGTCCGCCGAGCCATGGCAACGAGCGGCGGATGAGGTTTTTCCCGGAACCGTTGCGAGGAGTCGCCCAAGGCGCTTGAGAGTCGGGTGAGGGGGTGGCCATGGGTGCGTGCGGCCTTTGATAAACGAGCAGCCGCCCGCATTCAAGGACCACCCTCGGCAATGACCCGCTGTAGGCCATGCTCATGACAGAGGCAGGCACCGGTGTCCAACATTGGCGTGAATAATTTCCTCTAGCGTTGCTCTGGGGTGCCGTAGGCGACCGCTGGCGAGGCTCCAACTCGCGAGGTCAAAAAATCACCTCCCGCATTTTCCGGGACGCGAAATATCTCCCGCCATGCGCAGATAAGCACTCTCAAAATTCCGGATTCGCGCGAAATGAATTTCGCGCTCCAATTCATTCACCTAGCACTTCCATCAGCAGGCCGATCATCGCCTGCGCGGCTTGCTTGCCGGTCTCCAGGACTTCGTGGTGATCGAGGTGGCCGGCGGTGATGCCGGCGGCCCAGTTGGTGAGGCAGGAAAAGGCGACGACGGGGAGTTTCAGCGAGCGGGCCTGGATGGTTTCCAACACGGTGCTCATGCCCACGGCATCCGCACCGAGGGGTGCGCAGCATGCGGATTTCGGCGGGCGTCTCGTATTGCGGGCCGCGCAGCCCGGCGTAAACACCTTCGTGAAGAATCATGCCGGAGGCTGCCGCCGCCTCACGGAATTCGGCGCGCCAAGCGGCGGCGTAGGCGACGGACAGGTCGATGAAATCCGCGCCTTCGAGCGGCGAGGTGGCGGTGAGGTTGAGGTGGTCGGTTAGCATCATCCATGTGCCGGGCGCGAAGTTGGGATTCAGGGTGCCGGCGGCGTTGGTGAGGATGATTTCCCCAATCCCCTGCGCCGCCATCCAGCGCACGCCCGCAGTGACAAGACGCGGGCCATGGCCCTCGTAAAGATGGACCCGCCCTTTCATTAGAACGACGGGCGTGCCGCCGAGTTTTCCGAAGACGAATTTCCCGGCATGGCCCGGCACCGAGGAGGCGGGCAAGCCCGCGTCCGCGAAGGAAACCTCGCGCTCCACCACCACCGCGTCGGCCAATGGCCCCAGCCCCGATCCCAGTACAATTCCGATCACGGGGTGATGGTAGTCGCTGGACCGGACCTCCACCAAGATCAATCATCGCGGCACCGGCAGCGCACAGCCGCCGCCCTCCAAGATGCCGGGCCGGCTCATTGACCGCTATTTCCGCCGCTTCCACTTGCGCGCACTTGGCGCAGCGGAATCACCCGCGACTTCTCACGCCCGTTGCCTTCGATTTCCATACGGTCGGCGAACAAATGGATCGCGGAAAACGCGTTCACATCCGGCTCATGCAGGATGGATTTGAACGTGATGTATGGAACGCCTTTCCGCATCACCTCCGCGCCGGCATGATTGTGGCCGTTGAAATACGCGACCACGCACGGATGCCGGTCAATCAAGGCGATCACCGCCTCGCTGTTCCAAGCCTGATTCCCGTCCCCAGGCAGCAGCGGATGATGGCCGCACACGATCACCGGCTCCTTGGCCGCATCCGCCGCCATTAGCTCGCGTGCGAGCCAGTCGAGCTGGATTTCGGAAACCCCGCCGTTCCATGGCTTCGCCGTGTTCGATTTCCCGGCCACCAGTTTCTCCAGCACCGACTTCGACCCCACGTCGGACGGGCTTCCACCCGGGTATTTGTAAATCGACTGATCGTTCGTATCCAGCATCGCGAATCTCACGCCGGAGTGACGGAACTGGTAGTAATCATGGGGCATGGAAAGCGTCGATACCACCCGGCACTTCTCGCCATCGGCCACCATGTAATCGTGATTTCCTAACAACTGCCGGACCGGATGACCCAAGCTCTCCAACAACGGCAGCACGGCCCCGAACGCCGCGAAATCCCGGTCGATGAAATCTCCCAGATGCAGGGTGAAGGGCAGGCTCTTCTTCGCCAGCCAGTCCACTGCCGTTTTCAGTTTGGCGGTGGACGCGCGGTAGTGACGCTCGCCGCTAGGATCGGCATCGGCGTATTGCACGTCGGTGATCAGCCCGAATGTGAGAAGTGGCTTGGGCGGTGCGACCGCTGCGGCCCCGACTTTCGCGACGGAGGCGGCTACAGCAGAGAGGGCGAGAAACCGGCGGCGATTCATGCGAGGCAAGCCCTACGCCAATCCGCCGCTGAATGCGACGGGAAAAATGGGAGGCCGCGACAAAGCTGCACTACCGCCGCCTTGCCCTCCGGTAGCGGGTGTTTTCCTTGCGCCCCCTCTGCACGTCGCATTGAATCCAACCACCGAGCAACCTCCAGATTCCCACCATCATGAAAAAAACCAACCTGCTCCTCCTTCCCGCGATCGCGGCGGCGATGACCTTGTCCGCCTCCGCCGCGCCAGCCGTGAAGCCGCTCAAAGCCCTACTTGTGCTTGGCGGTTGCTGCCACGATTACAAATCCCAGCAGGACATCCTCGAAGCCGGCATCGAGGCCCGCGCCAATATCGCGGTCGATGTCTGCTATTCCGCTGACACCAACACCAAGCCGACCTTCACCTGCTACGAAAAGGACAGCTGGGCCGAGGGCTACGACGTGATCATTCACGACGAGTGCGCCGCAGACATCACCGACCTCGTCATGGTCAACCGCATTCTCACGCCCCATCGCAAGGGTTTGCCCGGCGTCAACCTCCACTGTGCAATGCATTGCTACCGCACCGCCGCCGACTTCAGGAAGCCCGTGGCCTCGGGGACCGACGGCGCACTGTGGTTCGACTACCTCGGCATCCAGTCCAGCGGCCATGGCGCGCAGAAGCCCATCGCCATCAGCTACCTGCCTGCCGCCAGCCCGATCACCAGCGGCTTCGAAAACTGGACCACCATCAACGAGGAACTCTATAACAACATCAGCATCCACGACAGCGCCAAGCCATTGGCCAAGGGCAAACAAGGCGACAGTGAAACCGTCGTCGTCTGGACCAATGAATACGGCGACAAGAAGACCCGCGTGTTCTCGACCACCATCGGCCATAACAACGCTACGGTCTCCGACGCGCGATACCTCGATCTCGTGACCCGCGGCCTGCTCTGGTCTTGCAACAAGCTCGACAAGGACGGCAAACCCGCCGCCGGCTATGGC
>JANMJJ010000044.1:0-3739 GCA_031371325.1 Akkermansiaceae bacterium
GTGGCCATGGCTTTCAGTCATCCAGATTCAATTCCCCAAACGCGACATGGTAAGGAGTCCGAAGCGAAAGGATCTGAAACCTCATGGCTGCTGTTTCCTGGACCAACCGGTAAACCACTTCGCATTTTTGGTCAGCGGTCAGATAGTGGGTGATGGCTGGGGTCACGTCCGCTTGAGCGAACATTTTGGTGTCATTCGGGATAATCACGCGCTGGGTGATTTCCGAGGGAATCTGATCCCGTTTCTAGAAAACGATTGCAGCGAATTCACCCGCCTTCTGCGCGTGGTCGATGTTGAACGGAAGCACCCGGAAGTATTTCATGGGCAGATTCTCGATTTTGTCCCTCACCGCATACTCGGCCAGTGCGATTGTTGAGACGTAAAGCAGGTGACCTCCCGCCAGCAGATTTTTCAGGTAGGCACGTGCATTCCCATGCAACTCATTCTGCGGCTGATTCAAGCGGATCAAAAAACCCGTGTCGCAGAGGATTCCGAGCTTCAATCCAGACTTAGACATCGGCGCCTCCCCGGATGGCGTCCAGCCACTGGTCCGCGTTAGGGACGCCCTCCCAAGCAGGCGCGGCCTTCTTCATCAGACCGTCCAGATAGGCATCCGAGTATTCCATGTCGTAGTCGAACAAATCGACAAAGGTCAGCGAATTGCGGTCCATCTCGAAGGTTTGAAGGTTTTGCTTTCCGGTGACCCGCAGGCCGAACTTCTTGTATAGCAGGTTCTTGTCCGCCTCCTTGAGATAATCCTTTTTGGTAGCGATCCGCAAAGTTCCGAACTCCTCGGTATCCAGATGGATATTCGGGCTGCTTTTGCCTCCGGCGTTGGTCAGCTCGCCATAAAGGTAAAACTCGGCATCCACCCATAACTTCGCATTCCGCAGATAGTGCGTCGTCCGGTCCACCACCAGTCTGCTCTCGTTCGCGCTGATGGTGACCACGTAATCTTTTTCCACAGCCAGATGCTGGAGCGCTTCGACGGCCACCGCGCTCCGCTCATGAAGGAAATCAATCTGGCCCTGCGAACTGATTTGCGAAAGCACAGCACCGAATCCAATCACGCTCTGCATCACAGTCCGAAACTTGTGCCTTACCGAGCCCTCCACGATTTCGTAGCTGATAATTGGGCGCTGCGAACGCTTCTCGGTCGGGAACAGGAGCCCGGACGCTTGGGTCAGGATTTCCCGGATCTCGTCGATGTCCACGAGCGCGGGAGTCAGCTTCCGTGCACCCACCGAGCCCTCGATTCTGATCTCAATGTCTCCCAATGCGTCCATCTGAGGGAATGGTTGCCGAGTCGAGGTCGATTTTCAATCTCCAAATCGGACTCGTTTCTCTTCAAATATCCAGCACCGGCAGCCCATCCACCACCTTCATCGTCTCCAGCCCCACCGTGACCACCCGCAGGAACAGTTCCAGCGGGTACTTGGGGTTGCCCATGGTTTCGGTGGCCCAGAGATTGGCGTCGTTGATGATGCCGCTGTCCTTGTCGGTGGTGACGGACTGGCGCTCCATCACCCATTCGAGGGCGGGTTTGCCGTTGACGATGTAGTCGTAGGCGGCGAGCGGAATGTTTTTCAGGGTGATGTATTCGTTGTAAATGACGGTGCTCTTGTCATTCACGTTCTTGCCGCTGGCGTCCTTGGTCTTGCCGAACTTCATCTTGGTGACGCGGAACTGCGCAGCAGTTAGCGTAAGGAGTGGCGACCTTACTGTCGCCTCTTCCGCATTTGCCGCCGCAGAAGAAGAGGGACAATAAGGTCCCTCCTCCTTACCGCAGAACACCGCAACGCCGGGATGACACGCCACGGTCTCGTAGTTCGGATGCCAATGGGCGAGATCGCGGCCGGCTTGGGAGAACGCGCGGAAATCCGCATACGTCTTCACCGCGGGGATGCGCGGGAGTTCCTTGCCGAGGTTGTCGGCGTAGCGGCTGCGGTAGTCAGGGGAATGCAGCAGCCCGTAAATGTAGTAGAACAGGTCTTCCTTGGTGATTGAGGTGCCTTCGCCTTTCGCCGGATAGGCGCGTTGGAAATGCGCGAGGCCGGGGTCGGTGATGGCGTCGCGGCGGGTGTGGGTAGCGGTTGTTGCAGAATTCGTGGCGGCAAAGAGTTCCTCCTGCTCCTCGCCATCGTTTGTGGATGTCGAATTGCCACCGTCGTAGATGAAGAGAGGAAA
Source organism: Akkermansiaceae bacterium (assembly GCA_031371325.1). Taxonomy (GTDB): domain Bacteria; phylum Verrucomicrobiota; class Verrucomicrobiia; order Verrucomicrobiales; family Akkermansiaceae; genus Luteolibacter. The sequence continues at coordinate 2,188 of JANMJJ010000044.1, forward strand.
ATGCTGCACCGCCGCGGGACCCTGTTGGAGACTGCATATCGTATTACTAATCCAGCAAGAGAATGGGACGGTAGCACCAATGCCAGTTGACCAGATGACCAAGTTGTCGGCGTCTTTAGGGAAGAACGACGGAATCTTGGACATGACTTCAATCAACGTTGAATCGAGATAAACCCATACGCGAGTGAATGGCCGGTAGAATGCAGTTCGAGGAGCTTCCGTAACGAATGCCAGTCGCCGCCCTTTCCGGAGACGATCTCTCAAGCCGCGAGTCCAACTAATTTTGGTTGAGTCATTATTGGTTTCGAACTGAGTTTCAGTGCCCTGCATCGCACTTACTCCACTTTTCGTGATGCGAGCTAGTTCCTTATTATAAAACTCGATCGTCGTTTGAATATTACGCTCAAGTTCCGCCCGCGAGCTATTGAAAGACCAGACGTCACGATTTGATTTAATGCCGCCAGACTGTGCGCGAAAAATGCGAGCGTCATCAGGGAGGTCTCGACCGGCAATCGCGAGGAACGTCGAAAACGATGTATCACGTTGTTTGATCCAGTCGCCATGCACGTCAGGTGTAATATGGCTCCACAATGCTTCGGAATTAACATGTGAAGCGGCGTCTGCCACGGAGAGTCCAGACACACTCTTGAGCCTTGCAACTTTTGCGAGTTTTTCCTCCCGTGTGAGATAGTCGCCGATGTCGTGCAGGAGTATTTGTCCGTGTTCTTGGGCTTGCGGGTTTTTGACAAGGAAGGTGATGGCGATAGGTGCCCTACTTCCGCTACCAAAGACCTTACCGCCTTCTTTGCGTGAGAGTTCGCCCGACGTTCTTTGGTTGCCCCTAAGGTGGAAGACATAGATCTTACTGAATTCGTCGGCGAGGCATTTTCGAAGTCCGTCTCCACTTGCTGAATCAACGAATCCGGCGTTGGTCACAAACCCGATTACTCCACAATTACCTATACGGTCACTCGCCCATCGTATCGCCCTAATGTAGGAATCGTAGAGCGAGTTTTTAAGTATTGCGTCCGTCCTCGCTGCGTAAGTCTCCGCGATTCGTTCATCAAGTGACGGGTAAGCAACGTTCTGGTTGTTATCGTTAGCATTTTCCTGCCCAACCGAATACGGCGGGTTGCCCATGATGACGCGGATGTCGAGGGCCTTTTGGCGTTTGCGGCGGTCGCTGTTGTTGGTGAGGAGATTGCTGATGAGGTCGCCCTTTTCGTAGAGTTGGAAGGTGTCGGTGAGGCAGATGCCTTGGAAGGGTTCGTAACCGTGGGGCGCCCCTTCAGGGCTTGGAATCTTTTTATCATTGGGACCCAGGGCGTTGCCCTGGGCTGGTATGGGGTGCCCCGTTGGGGCGGAAGAGTGGATGGCATTGGCCACGGAGATCGGAGATGCAAATGAGGCTTCTTCAAGGCCAAGGGCCTGATCCATCCCAGCCCAGGGCATCGCCCTGGGTTCAGTGCCATCAGAAGATTGAGCCCCACCGGGGCGGCCTAATGCGGGTGATGTCGCGCCAGGGTCTTTCATGATCGAATGATAGACGGCC
>JANMJJ010000061.1:0-10362 GCA_031371325.1 Akkermansiaceae bacterium
GGCGGGGCCACTCGCACTCCCTTCGTGCAGCAATTGCTGATGCAAAGTCTCGGGATGGAACCTCGCCACGAAATCAATCCAGATTTGGTCGTCGCGATGGGAGCCGCCATCCAGGGTGCGGCCCTCGCTGGTCAGCCCGCCCCGGCCATCCTCATCGACATCTCCGCTCACACCTACAGCGTGCTCGCCATGGTCGAGCAAGGATTCTACGGCGAGAGCCTCCTTTGCTGCCCGGTCGTCCGGCGCGGCACCGCCCTGCCGGTCACTAAAGCGGAAGTATTCACCACTTCCCGCGACAACCAAGAGGTCGTCAAAGTCCAAGTTTACCAAGGTGAAAGCGATTTGCCCGAGGAAAACCTCCGGATCGGCGAATTCAAAATCGAGGGCTTGTCCAAGGTTCCCGCCGACAACGAGATCATCGTGCAATTCCGCATCGACCTCAGCGGCTTGCTCACCGCCACCGCCACCGAGAAACGCACCGGCCTGGTCAAGTCCGTCACCATCGACACCGCCGGCCAGCACCGCATCAACCTCGACGCCGCCCGCACCAATCTAGCCGCCCTCTTCGCGGAACAAGAGCCAGCTCATTCCGAACCGACACACGCAGCATTTCTAGCAGACGACGGCGACGATTTCGAAGCCGATGAAATCATCGAAATCGAAGCCCTTGACGACTCCGCCAGCTTGTTGGCCTCCGCCAAAAGCTTGCGCAACCGGGCGCAGAAACTGCTGGAAAGCGGAGTTGCGGAGTCCGACGCCGCCGCCATCCGCACAATCCTGGCCGAAGTCGCTCCGGCGATCGAGGCCCGCGACTGGCGGGGATTGCGGGAAACTCTGGACACCCTGAGCGACCTGTTGTTTTATCTCGATGATTGAGCCGCCTGTCCCATTGCGGGAATGGTTGGAATAAAAGGAAATCTAGCCGCTCTGACCCAAGATGAAACGCCACCACATCCTCGCCATCCTTTGCGGATTTTTCTCCCTTGCCGCCTGCTCCGCCGAAGACAAAAAGAAACCTATTATGGAAACCCGCCCCGAAGCTCCCGCCGAACCTACCGGTAAAATCGTCAAGACCGATGCCGAATGGAAAAAACTCCTAACTCCCGAGCAATACCATATCTTGCGCGAGTCCGGCACCGAGCGTGCTAACGGCCAAGTTTACACGGAATTCAAACACCAGGGCAAAGGCACCTATCACTGCGCCGGTTGCCACGCGCTGTTATTTTCCTCCGACCAAAAATTCGATTCCGGCTGCGGTTGGCCATCGTTCTACGATCCGGCCAAGGCCGAAAACGTGGTGCTCAAAAAAGATGTTAGCATGGGCACGACCCGCACCGAAGTCACCTGCGCCAAATGCGGCGGCCACCTCGGCCATGTGTTCGAGGGCGAAGGTTACAAGACACCCACCGACCAGCGTTACTGCATCAACGGCGGCGGCTTGATCTATGTCCCCGCCAAGGACGAACCCGCCAAGAAGTGAGTCGTGGGAAAAATGCAAGGAGCGGCGGAATCTGTCCGCCGTGCCCATGGGATGCCAATGAGACGCGCTCTTGCTCTGCCCATTGGCTGGTTCATGGACATCGGCGATCATGCATCGCCGCTCCTTGGGGCTAACGTTCTAACCAGATCGTCCGTCTCGACAAAGCGTTTGGAATCCGCGAGACCGCGCCTAGCTTCCGGGACTTTCCATGACCGCTCTATCCCGTCCACCATTTTCAAGATCGCTCCTGCTCTGCCTTTCGTTGGTCGCCCTGCTCAGCAGTTGTTCGATTGTGAATCGCCTAACCGACCACTCGAAAGGTGATCACGCTTTCATCGCCTACTGGCCGCCGCCGGAGGGCGACACCCGGCTCAAGCTGGCGATCAAGGACAACATCGACATGAAAGGCGTGGTCACCACCGCCGGCTCCGAATATCTGTTGAAAAACGGCCGGCCTGCTGCGGCGGACGCGGCGTGCCTGGCGATCGCCCGGCGACGCGACGTGGTGATCGTCGGCAAGGCGAATTTGAGTGAGTTCGCGGTCGCACCGTCCGGTTTCAACGAGTATTTCGGAACCCCGAAGAGTCCGCTCGGCGGCTGGCGGCATTTGATCCCGGGTGGTTCGTCGTGTGGCTCCGCAGTGGCCGTGGCCAGCGGACTGGCGGACGTGGCATTCGGGACGGACACCAGCGGTTCGGTGCGGGTGCCCGCCGCGTGTTGCGGGGTGGTGGGTTTGAAGACCACATTCGGGTTGGTCTCGATCGATGGCGTGCATCCGATCGAACCGGAACACCTCGATACCGTCGGACCGATGGGCAAGGACATCGCCCGCACCGTGCAGGGGATGGATTTGTTGCAAAGTGGCTTCGCCGCCCGCTATGCCGCAGCCACCGCTGCCAAGCCGGTGGGGGCTAACATTCGGATCGGCCGCCTCACGCTCAAGGGCACCAACCCGGAGGTGGACCAGGCGATTGACCAAGCGCTTGCCGCAGCGGGATTCCAAGTCGTCCGGTTGGACGATGATTTCAGGACGAAATGGGAGCTGGCCAAGAAGGACGGCAATACCGTCGCCGCTGCCGGAGCTTGGATCAGCGACAAGCAATACCGACTCCGGTTTGACATCAGCACCCGCACCAAGTGGGTCATTCTCGTCGGTGGGATCGCCTACAACACCGGCTATCAGGCAGCCCTCGCGAGACGAGATGATTGGCAGCGCACCTTGCGGAAGGTATTCAGAAATGTGGATTTCATCGCCCTGCCGACGATCCAGTCCGCGCCGCCGGCGATTCCTCCCGATTTGAAGATCGGCATCCTGGAAGCGGTCGTGCTGGATTTCCAGAACACGGTGCCAGTGAATTTCGCGGGCAATCCGGCGTTGGCCATGCCAGTTCCGCTCAACCATTCACCGGTCGCCGTGACCAGTCTGCAATTGATCGGACCGCCGCGCAGCGAGGCGGAGCTGCTCAACGCCGGCCGTTTGGTGGAGGCCGCAGTCAACCGCTGAGCATCACCTGTAGTCGCACTCTGTGATGCGAAGGCTGCGTGCCGGAACCGCAGATGAAATGTCATGCTTGGTCGCGGACCGGTTGGCGCATCGTTCCAATTGGTGCTTCCCGTGACGCAAATCGCGTGATAGGCATTTTTCCCCGTGAATCACGGTTAGAAGCCGACTTTCACCCCCCCCCGGTAATCATGAATCCCTTCTCCCAGACTGTCTTCATCGTGGCGGACATGACCATGCCCGGCATGAGCGATCTCGAACCCAAGCCGCTGCTCGACGTCATCCGCTGGGCCTCCCCGCCGCCGGGGCTGGCAGGCCTGTCCTGATTTTCCCTGGAAACCAATTCCCGTCCTTTCTCCGCCTGATCCTACCCCATGCAAATGCTAACACTAACTGACATGAAACGAAATCCAAGACTCGCAATCCCCGCGCTGGCCCTCGGGCTGGCGATCATCAGCAACGGCACCCTCAAGGCCGCCGAACCCGAGGAAATCACCAAAAACGCCGCCGCCTTTGTCGAGGCTTTCCACAAGGGCGACGCCAAGGCGGTCGCCGCCTTCTGGGTCGCCGATGGCGACTACACCGACGATTCCGGCCGGGTCCTCAAGGGCCGTGCGGCGATCGAGGCGTCGTTCACCGGACTGTTCGCCGCGAACAAGGGCATGAAGCTGCGCATCGATGTCCATTCCATCAAGTTCCCGAGTCCGGATACCGCCATTGAGGACGGTACCTCGGTGGTGATCCCGGCGGATGGATTTTCCCCGAACCGCGCCCGCTACACCAACGTCCATGTGAAAAAGGACGGCCAATGGCTGCTTGCCAGCGTCCGTGAAACCGCAGACCCCGGCCCTAGCAACTACGATCACCTCAGCGGACTGGAATGGACCCTCGGCGAGTGGGTCGATGAAGCCCCCACGGCCGAAATGGGCCACCTCAGTTTCACCTGGGCAGCGGGTCAAAACTTCGTCGTCTCCACCCGCACTGCGGATTTCAAGGACGACAGTCTCCTGCAATCCACCCAGTGGATCGGTTGGGACGCCGCCGCCAAACAGATCCATTCGTGGAGTTTCCAAGCCGACGGTGGCACCGGCCACAGCGTCTGGACCAAGGACGGCAACAAGTGGGTCATCAAGACCGAGTCCATCCTCGCGGATGGCGGCAAAGTCAGCTCGACCAATGTCGTCACCCCGGTGGATGCCAACTCGCTCACCTGGCAGTCCAAGGACCAAACTGTCAACGGCAAGGCCATTCCTGATAGCACCGTCGTGAAAATGAAACGCGCCAATTGATCTAACTGTCAACGCCAACAACTCAAACAATCCATCACAATGAAAACCAAATCTCTAACCATCATCGCCGCCACCTGCGCGGTTCTATCACTCACCACCTCCGGCGCGTTCGCTTGGGGATGTTCACGTTCCGCCAGCGCCAGCGGCCGTTACGGCGGCAGTGTCTCGCACAGTAGTTCCACCTCGGGAGGCTACGGGAATTTCTCGCACTCCGGTTCCACCACCGCCACCGGTGCCAACGGCAATACCTACAGCGCCAGCCACTCCGGCTCCGGCAGCTACGGCTATGGCGGCGCCACCTACCATGGCACCACCTCCGGCGGCGCGGCATATGGCGGGGCGGTCTATCATACCGGCGGTTACGGCGCCTACCATTACGGCGGCTGTTATAACACCGGCTATGGCACCGGTGCCGCCGTGGCTGCCGGCGTGGTGATCGGCGCTGCGGCGGCCACCGCAGCGACCGCGCCACCGCCACCTTACCCCTACTATCCCGGCGCCTATTATCATCCGCTGCTCTAATCGTGGCGGAATCACTCCAAGGAGCGGCGATCTCCGAATCGCCGGTGGCCATGAAGGGCGGCTGAGGTGAGAGACATTGCATTCCAGCGGCTACCCATGGGCTTCGGCGGACAGATTCCGCCGCTCCATGAGGTTTCGCCTTTCGGCAAATTTTTTTGTCAAACCGGCTAACCATCATTCCTTGCCAGATATTCCTTAACTCCCCTGAGATGAAATCCAAGAATCCAAATGTCCCGGTCCGACCACTCCTCGCCGGTTGTCTAACGCTGGCGCTGGCCCTCCTAAATCCCGTGAGGGCCGCAGATGCCCCGGCCGCTCCTAACAAATCCGCCGCACCGGAAGGGATGATGTGGATTCCCGGCGGCACCTTCGCCATGGGCAATGAGTTGCCCGGCGGGCGGATGGATGAAAAACCGGTGATCCAGGTGACTCTCGACGGCTATTGGATCGATGCATGTGATGTGACCAACGCCAGCTTCCGCAAGTTCGCCGAAGCCACCGGTTACAAGACGGTTGCCGAGCGGCCCATCGACTGGGAGGAAATCAAAAAGCAAGTCCCGCCCGGCACGCCCAAGCCGTCCGCCGAACAGTTGCAACCTGGGGGCGTGACCTTTGCCCCGCAGCCCGGCCCGGTCGATCCCAAGGCCGAGGAAAGCTGGTGGGCGTGGACCCACGGCGCGAACTGGCAACACCCCGAGGGTCCTAGCAGCGACATCAAGAGCCGCGACGATCACCCGGTCGTCCTGATCGCCTGGGAGGATGCCGTCGCCTACGCGAAATGGGCTAACAAACGCCTGCCGACCGAGGCCGAGTGGGAATTCGCCGCGCGCGGCGGACTCGAAGGCAAGCGCTTCGCCTGGGGCGACGAGTTCAAGCCGGCTGGAAAATTTCTCGTCAACTCCTGGACCGGCACCTTCCCTAGCAAGAACACTGCGGAGGACGGTTTCCCCGGCACTTCGCCCGTGAAATCCTTCCCACCCAACGGCTACGGCCTCTACGACATGGGCGGCAACGTCTGGAACTGGTGCGGCGATTGGTACCGCGTCGATACCTTCGCCCGCGCCAAGCTCGCCGGTGCTTGCGTCAACCCGACCGGCCCCACTAGCAGCTACTCGCCGGGCCATCCTCTCCAACAGGAGCGCGTTATCAAGGGCGGCTCCTTCCTCTGCCACGTCGATTACAGCGAGGGCTACCGCCCCGCCGCGCGCCGCGGTTCGCCCATCGACACCGGCATGAGCCACATCGGATTTCGCTGCGCCAAAAGCGCGGCAACAAAAACGGAGCCCATCCCCCCGGCTCCTTCGCCTGGAAAATGACAATACAAACTAACATCATGAAACGAACAAGAAGTATCCTCGCGCTTGCCTCCGGGCTCGCGCTCATCGGTTCCGCCTTCGGGCAGGACAAGAAACCCAACATCGTTGTCATCATGGGTGACGACATCGGCATCTATAACATCGGTGCCTATCACCGCGGCCTGATGGCCTCACGCACCCCGAACCTCGACAAGATCGCCAAGGAAGGCGCGATTTTCACCGACTATTATGCGGAAGCGAGTTGCACGGCGGGCCGCGCGGCCTTCATCACCGGCGAGTTGCCAATCCGCACCGGCATGACCACGGTTGGCCAGGCGGGTGCAACCATCGGCATCCCGGCGCAGGCGGTGACCATTGCCACTGCGCTCAAGGAGCAAGGGTATGCCACCGGTCAGTTCGGTAAGAACCATCTGGGCGATCTCAACGAGTTCCTGCCCACCGTGCATGGCTTCGACGAGTTCTTCGGTTACCTCTATCACCTCGACGCGATGGAAGACCCGGCGCATCCTGGCTACCCGCAGGAGCTGCTCGGCAAGGTCGGACCGCGCAACATGGTCCATAGCTGGGCCACCAACTCGGACGACCCGACGGTCGATCCGCGCTGGGGCAAGATCGGCAAGCAAAAGGTCGAGGATGCCGGCACGCTCTATCCGAAACGGATGGAGACCGTGGACGACGAAATCCAAGCCCTCTCCTTCAAGTTCATCGACAAGGCCAAGGCCGACGGCAAGCCGTTCTTCCTCTGGCTCAACCCCACCCGCATGCACATCGTCACCCACCTTTCGCCGAAGTATGAGGCGCTGCGCAATTCGGAGAACGGTTGGACCCAATCCGAAGCCGGCATGGCCCAGCTCGACGACATCGTCGGCGACACCATGAAGAAGCTCAAGGAGATGGGGGTGGACGACAACACCATCGTCATGTTCACCACCGACAATGGCACTGAGAACTTCACTTGGCCCGATGGTGGTCAGACGCCGTTCTACGGCGGCAAAGGCACCGTCTATGAAGGTGGCTTCCGTGCGCCTGCCATTCTGAAATGGCCCGGCCACGTCCCGGCGGACTCGGTGATCAATGGGATCTTCTCCAGCCAGGATTGGCTCCCGACCTTCGTCGCTGCTGCCGGCAACCCGAACATCGGCGCCGAGCTGCTCAAGGGTAAAAAGATTGGCGACCAAACCTACAAGAACCATCTGGACGGCTACGACCAGACGGCGATGATCACCGGCAAGGGCCCATCCGCCCGGCACGAGATCTTCTACTTCGCGGAGAGCACGCTGGGTGCCGTCCGTGTTGACGACTACAAATATAGCTTCATCCAGCAGCCCGGCGGCTGGCTCGGTACCACGCAACATCCCGATGTGCCGACCATCACCAACCTGCGGCTCGATCCGTTCGAGCGCACCGCCTGGTACCAGGGAAACACGGGTTCGCTCCAATACATGGATTGGTATCAATACGAGTTCTGGCGCTTCGTGCTCGTGCAGGAAGTGGTGGCCAAGGAAGCCATGACCGCCATCGAGTATCCGCCCATGCAGAAGGGCGCGAGTTTCAACCTCGATTCCGTGAAAGAGAAAATCCAGGCCGCCCGCGCGGCCATGAGCAAGTAACTCTAACGTTTCGATCGTGAAACCGCAGGCCGTCTCCAACGAGGCGGCCTGCGCATTCACCGGCGAAGCAAAACCAATATCATACAACCTAACCATCAATGAACACAACCATGAGCACCTTAGTCGTTATCGGATACCCTGAACTCCACCAGGCGGAGGAAGTCCGCCTCACCCTCGTCAAGTTGCAGCGGGATTACTTGATCGACCTCGAAGACGCCGTGGCCGTGACCAAGGATGCGGAGGGCAAGATCAAGCTCCACCAGGCGGTCAACCTAACGGCCGCCGGCGCGGCCAGCGGGGGATTCTGGGGAATGCTGATCGGAATGATATTCCTGAATCCGCTCCTGGGAATGGCCATCGGCGCGTCGGCGGGCGCGGTGTCCGGAGCATTGAGCGATCTGGGGATCAACGATCAATTCATGAAGGATCTGGCCGCGACCTTGACGCCGGACAGCTCGGCGCTCTTCGTCCTCGTGCGCAGCTCCACGCCGGACAAGGTGCTGGAGGAAGTGAAAGGCACCGGTGGCACGGTTCTCAAGACCTCGCTCTCGCACGACGACGAAGCCAAGCTCCAGGCCGCCCTCAGCGCCGCGAAAGTCCATTAGGAGTGGCGACATTCCTGTCGCATGTAAGCGACATCGCATTTGAGAAAATCGGACACCTATTTGAGAAAAACCGCCCGAATTGCACTCCCGCCGCAGCGCCGTGGCAAGCACCTTGCAGCATCGCTGCATCACCACTTGCCCAGCGGGCAGGTTTCGGTGGCCAGCCTCAGTTTGGCCACCGTCCTCTACGACATGAACGATGAGACGCAGTTCGGAAAACAACTCCACGTCATCACCTTCTCCGAGGCCGTCCAGCTCAAGCTTCTCACCGACTACAAAGTCATCGTCCTCACCATCGACGAAGCCCACGTCTCCGCCCGCATCCAAGAGCTGCTCAAGGACGAAAGCAACCAGCTCAACGTCGATGACGCCGCCCGCATCATCGGTTGTTGGAAAGCCCTCTCCAAGCAAGGCCTCACCGAAGACCTCAGCACCGATCCCGAGCCGATGCGCCGCGCCGTCGCCTTCTGCCAAGTCATCGAGCGCTCGTCCGGCCGCACCCGCAAAGTCAGCTCCAAGCAGATTTCCGAGATGTTCGGTAAAGTCGTCGCCGCCTACCAGCAGCAGGAAAATTCCGAGGACACCCTCATTTGCGAAGCCGCCCACGTCGACGGCAGCATGAACGCCAGCCAGAAGGAGGAAAAACTCAACTGGCTCAAGGCCGACTCCCCGGACAACACCTGCCGCATCCTCAGCAACGTCCGCTGCCTCTCGGAAGGCGTGGATGTCCCGGCGCTCGATGCCGTGCTCTTCCTCACCCCGCGGAATTCCCAGGTGGATGTCGTCCAGTCCGTCGGCCGCGTCATGCGGAATGCCCCCGGGAAAAAGCGTGGCTACGTCATCCTGCCCGTCGTCATCCCCGTCGGTATGGAGCCGCACGATGCCCTGAACGACAACAAGGTTTACAAAGTCGTCTGGCAGGTTCTCCAAGCCCTCCGCTCCCATGACGACACCTTCGATGCGATGATCAACAAGATCGATCTCACCGGCCACGACACCCGCAAGATGGAAGTCATCTCCATCACCGACAAGGCTCAGAAAAAATCCACCTCGTCCAAAGACTCCGGCCAAGCGAGCGGCAAAGGCCAAAACACCATCGGCAGTCCCGAGACCCGCCACCCCGCCGAAGTCCAGACAGATCTTCAATTCCAAGTCGGCGAGCTGGAACGCGCCCTCTACGCCAAGGTCGTGAAAAAATGTGGCAATCCCAACCACTGGGAAGAATGGGCTGCCGACATCGCCAAGATCGCCAAAACCCACATCTCCCGCATCACCCAGATCGTCGGCGATCCTTCTAACACCAAAGAAGTCCTCGCCTTCAAATCCTTCGCCGACGAACTTCGCGACGACCTCAACGACTCCATCACCGATGCCGAAGTCATCGAGATGCTCGCCCAGCACCTCATCACCAAGCCCGTCTTCGACGCCCTGTTCGAGGACTACAGCTCCGCCAGTCACAATCCCGTTTCCCAAGCCATGCAGCACGTGCTCGAAGTCCTCCACGAGCATCACCTCGAAAAGGATGCCGAGACCTTGGAGAAATTCTACGCCAGCGTAAAACTCCGCGCCGCTCGCATCGACGACGTCACCGCCAAGCAAAAAATCGTCGTCGAGCTTTACGACAAGTTCTTCCGCAATGCCTTCCCCAAGATGACCGAGCGCCTCGGCATCGTCTATACCCCGGTGGAAGTCGTGGACTTCATCATCCACTCCATCAATGATCTCCTGCAAAGCGAGTTCGGCCAGACCCTCGGCAGCAAGGGCGTCCACATCATCGATCCTTTCACCGGCACCGGCACCTTCATCACCCGCCTGCTCCAGAGCGGCCTCATCAGCAAGGAACAGCTCCCGCACAAATACAAACACGAGGTCCACGCCAACGAGATCGTCCTGCTCGCCTACTACATCGCCGCCATCAACATCGAGGCCGTCTATCATTCGATCATGAAAGACCCTGGCGCGACATCACCCGCATTAGGCCGCCCCGGTGGGGCTCAATCTTCTGATGGCACTGAACCCAGGGCGATGCCCTGGGCTGG
>JANMJJ010000007.1:0-16726 GCA_031371325.1 Akkermansiaceae bacterium
GCGGTTTTTGAGGATTTTAACGCGGAGCTGCGGCGTGAATTTACCAGCCTCGCTGTACCAAACGTCGAGCACGGACTTAGGACAAACGACGAGTGCGGGCTTTTTCATGCCGCCCGTTTTCGCGTGTTCGTCGAACAGCCAGAGCAGATAACAGAGCGACTGGATGGTTTTTCCAAGACCCATGTCGTCGGCGAGGATGCCGCCGAAATTGTTGACGCAGAGGTAGGCGAGGAAGTGGAAACCATCGATCTGATAGGGACGGAGGGTCGCGTTGAGCGCTTCCGGCAGGGGAGGGGTGACTTCGAGTTTGATGTCGCCGGCGCGGTTTTTGATGCGTTCCCAAGCTTTCGGATCGAAGACCTCGGCGGCCTTGGGATCGGAGAGTTGGAGGGCGTGCATGCGGTGGGTCTCGCCGGAGAGGTCGAAGGGATCGAGCCCGAGGCGGGTGACGGCCTCGCGCTGGTCGGCGTCGAGCTTGATTTCCAGGCGCATCCAGGTGCCGTCGTCCATGCGGACGTAGCCACCGCGGGCGGCGACGAGCTGGCGGATCTGGGCTTTGGAAAGATTGGCACCTTGGACATCGATGACGATGCGGAGGTCGAACCAGTCGATGTCTTGGCCGACGACTTCGAATCTAACTGCGGCGGTGACTGGGTCTGCCAGGATCGAACGGAGGCGGAGATCGATGTCGAGTTCGATGTTCTCGGGCATCGCCTTGATCCATTCTGCGAACTTCTCGGGGAACTGTTTGGTGATGCGGGATTTAAAGGCCAACAACTTTTCGTCGTAGCTGAGGCCCATTTCATCGAGGATGGCGGGGACCGGGTAGAGATCCTCGCGGGCGAAGCGGAGGAGCTGCTTGCCCTTGACCGGTTGTTGCTCGGCGAGTTCCCAGCCCTCTTTGGTGAGGCGCTCGGTGCGGCGGCCTTTGGTTTCGATCGCGTTGACGTCGATGACTAGGTGCTCGGTTTCGGCGGCGGTTAGGCCGGCGATGAGCTTCATTTCGAAACGTGGCTTGAGCTCGAGATCGACGACGCGCTTCTTGAGCGACTCGGGCAGCGACGCGCCGATTTTCCGCAGGAACTCGACGCCTTCTAACGAGTCGATGACGCGAACCGGAATCAGATAGCGCGGCATCACGTCGGTTTCCTCAAGCCAACGCGGCGGGCCGGGGAACACGGTTTCGTCGGACTGATAGAGTTCCTTGCGACCCGGAAGCAGGCGGACGGAGTGGGAAACGTTTTCGCCCGAGGCGGTGACGAGCTGGAGCGCGAAACTTTTGGAATCGTAAGGATCGTCTTCGCAAACCCATGACAGGCGTTCCTCGGAGACCTTGAATTCCTTTTCGTCGAGGTTGACGATGTAGCCCTTGAGCGCGGGCTGGCGGAATACGCGGTTCATGAACCGGCAGGATTCTTCTTGGTCGAAGTCGAGCGTGGTGTCGCCGTATTTGCGGAAAAACGCGAGGTAATGTTCCCACAGCGTTTGGCTGGAGGCGTCCATCAGCAGGGCGGCTTCATGGTGGAGATTGACGTAAGCCTCGATTTCGTTCTTTTCGCGAAGCTGGATCCAGACGCCGGCCTTCTCTTCCTTCACCTCGATGCGGGCCTCATTGATGGTGGCGACGAGGCGGAAGGCGACCGTCAGAGGCGCGTCTTGCGGCGGGCGCTCGTTGACTTGCTCGATGCGCTCATACCAAGAGGCGACCTCGCGCTCTTGCTCCCAGTCCGCCATTTTTTTCTGCACATGACCGAGATCGGTGATCACGCTCATGAACTCGGGGTAGGGGAGCTTCTTCTTGTAAAAGGCGTAGGCGATGTAGTTCCAGAACTCGAGGATGTCGCCGGGCGGCATCGGCCACAGCTCTAGCGGCTCGTAAGTGGTGATCTCCCAGCGCGGGGTGATGCGGACCATGTCGTGGTCGTGAAGCTCGCCCTCGATCACATAGCGGCGGTAGCGTTTTTCGATTTTGGTGACGAAGTCCGCCTCCTTGTCGTCGAGTTCGCGGCCGAGCTTCTCCTCGATGATGTCGAGCACCGGGGTGTCGTCGAATTCGTTAGGCGACTCTGGCAGATCCTCGCCGCGGTGCATCCGCTCCATCATCGTCGCGTATTGGCAAGCTCCGGCGATGGTTTCATCCTCGGCGGTGCATGAGCCGAACCAGCGGTTGCCTTGAAGCCGGAGGCTGGTGCGGAAAACGCCGGTTTCGTCCTCGACCCGGCCTTGGATGAACAGATGGTTGCCGAAAATCTGGGTAACGGCTCCGTCTTTTTGAAGCATCTCACCCCGTTTCCGGGCCTCTTCTGGAAAACTATTGAGGAAATTGAGAGTCGCTCGATCTGGATTCATCGCGTCTGGAATTTGAAGAAATTGCCCGGAAATTTTCGCGCAAAGCAACCTGCCAAGCCACGCAACGCCGGGCGGCGAGTTTAAGTCACGAAAATGAGGTGACGCAATAAAAACCTCGGATCCCCAATTTTTCGACCGGGGAAGGCTTGTGAATCCATGGACAACCGGACACCACCGGCCATTGGCTAACAAAAAATCGGCAGCGGCGTCGCATGCTAGATCGGTCTCCCGACCGCCGCGCGGAAGGTGATTCCAAGCCCGCCGACGACGAACAGCGCCGGAAACCAGATCGCGTATCCGGGGGCGAGTGAATCGGTTTTCAAGACCGCGAAATCGGGAGCCGCCGGATTGACGTGGCAGGTGGTGGCCATTCCCACCGGCAATTCCGCCGTCCTCGCTTCCACCAATCTGCGGTCGGACGACCATGGACTTCCGCGCAGGGTCAGGTGGTCGCCGGTGCGGGCCTGGCCCTTCCAGGTGTAGCCGAAACTTAGATCCTGGCGGAATTCCCGGGGCGAGTTTTCATCATGCCGCCACTCCGCGACCTCGGAGGAAAGGATCACGCAGGCGACTTCGGGCCACGCCCGCATTTCACGGGCTCTCAGGAAACTGCGTCCCATTAACCACACAAACACCCCGCCGAGAAGGGCCAGAACCAGGCCGAGGATCGCCAGATACCAGCGCCCGGCATTGCTGGTGGGGACGGTGATCCTTGGAGAAACGGAGGATGGAGAATCGTGCGGCACGCCGGGACAATCCCTCGGATGGAGTCGATAGGCGATGTGAAATGCTGCCGTATTCTCCGCCGTGGATGGAAAAACTTCCGGCTCCACTCGCACGGTGGGTTGCCGCAGGCGTGCGGTTGACGGAAGATTTTACTGCTGTTTCCCGTTTTCGGGGGTTAAGTCTGACTCATGCGCCGCCGCCATTTGATTCTGCTCCTAGGTTTCACGGTGGCCGTGTTGCTTGGCTATTGGCTGGCGGGCACCGCAGCCCCGCGCCAAGCCTACCGGGGAGGACATCCCAAGCCGCAGCTTGAGCCGAAACGAACTGTCATCGCCGACGATCCCGCCCCGCGATTCCGCAAGGAGGCGCGCGGGCCGGCGTTTCGCCGCGACGACGATGCTTTGACAGCGGGCGCACTGCCGGGCCAGCGAATCCTCGTTTTCAAGGACCAGGTCTCGCTCGGACGTTTCCTCAAGCGGGCAGGGGACAAGATCCGGTTGATGGGCCGCCTCGACACGCTCAACGCCCTGCGGATCGGGTTTTCCGATCCCAACGATCTGGCGTCCCTGCTCGATGGCGAGGACGAAGCGTCGTTCATCTATCCGGTGGACGTGCCGTCTCCCGGTGATGGGACGGCGCAGCCCGGGGCCGTGGCGTTGGGCGCGGGATTGCTCGATTGGCTCGGCATCACGGGCGACAATTCCACCTGGGGCAGCGGGGTCCGGATCGCCGTGTTGGATACCGGCGTGACCTCCAGCCGGGCATTTTCCAGCGCGATCGCGTGGCAGAATCTCGTCGATCTGCCCGCCAATCCAACGACACAAAACGGCCACGGCACTGCGGTGGCGTCGATGATCATCGGTCGCGACTCTCTCACGCCCGGGGTCGCGCCCGGCGCGGACATCGTCTCGATCCGGATCGCCGACGACCTCGGCCAATCCGATAGTTTCCTGCTCGCGCAAGGCATCGTCGCGGCGGTCGATGCGGGAGCCCGGCTGATCAATATTTCGATGGCCAGCTTCGGTGACAGTGCGTTGGTTAGAAATGCCATCGAGTATGCGAGGGTTGCCGGCTCGCTGATCGTCGCGGCAGCCGGCAACAACGGTCTGAACCAGGTCTCCTACCCTGCGGCCAACGACGGGGTGATCGCCGTCGGCGCGGTGGATGCCTTGGGAAATCATTTGGATTTCTCGAACACTGGCACTCAAGTCGCGATCTCGGCACCCGGTTTCGGCGTCAACGCGGCGTGGACCGGCAACCAGGCGGCTAGCGTGAGTGGCACCTCGTTCAGCGCGCCGATCGTGGCGGGAGCCATCGCCGCAGTGAAGAGCTGGCCGGGAAACGAGAACCTCACCCTGCGCCAGGCGGCGAATCTCCTTTTCTCCTATCTCAATGACGGCGGCGAGGCCGGGGCCGACCCCGCCTTGGGCGGCGGCACGCCCGACCTGGGGCGCGTCTTTAACGCCAAGACTCCCGGCATTTATGATGCCGCCTTGGCATCCCAGCGGATCCTCCCGCCGGGTGCCGGGAATCCCTACGGGCAGGTGGAAATCATGGTGCAAAACCGCGGCACCGAAACGCTGATCAACACCGCTGTCAGGATTTCCACTCCGACCGGCGAGGTCGATTCTAACATCACCTCGCTCGCCGTCAACGCCGTGAAAACCATCCGCGTGCCGATTTCCGCGCCGACGGCCGCGAGCATGCGCTATGACTCCAAGGTGATTCTTTCCCAAGGTCGCACGGACGCCAAACCCTCCAACGACCGCCGCGTTGAAACTTATGTTCCGGTTGGCCGCAAGTAGTCTCTTCCTGGCACTCTGCCTGATAGGGCGGGCGGCACCCGAATCGGTTGCGGCGAACCAATTGCTCGTTGCCGGCAACGCCTGCGGCCCCACCGCGCTGCTCAACGCCTTCTGCTTCGGCAATCCGGCGTGGCAACGCGCCTCTGCCGCCATCGCCGGAGACACCGACAAGCAGCGCATTTCCACCGTCATCCGCGAGTACGGCATGCGGCCCTCCAGCCACCTCATCGGCCGAACCCGCTGGTCGCGAAAGGGCGTCAACCTCGCCGACCTCTGCGACATGGCCAACGAAATGACGCGCGGCCATTTCCTGCCGCTGGTGAGCCAGGAAGTGTTGTTCCTCAAGCCCGGCGAGACCCAGGAACAGCTTCTCAAGCGCGTCCACCAACGGCTCGATAGCTCCATCGCCAAAGGGCTTCCGCCGGTCATCAGCCTCCGCCGCTATGCCAAGCGCGGCCAGAACGGCAAGCCACCCGAGTGGGTCGTGATCGATGCCCATTTCGTCACTCTAACCGCTCTCCCCCACAAGCTGGAGAAAGGCGCGGGATCATTTCCTGTCAGCTACATCGACCCCTGGGGCGGGAAAGTTTGCCAAGGCGCGATCTCTCTTCCCGCGCGTGCCATCCTGGCGGATTCCGCCGCCGCTTCGCCCTGCCTCGAAGCGGTTTTCCCCCAGGCCTCGGTCGGGAAAAAAGGGGTCCGCCCCGGCGAACCCACCGCCCTGACCGTGGCCGCCGTGCTCGGCAGATGGTGAGCCGCATCAAATCAGCATCGACAAGCCCGAGAGTTGCTGCAAATCCTCCCCGGAAGTTGCCGCCGTGGCGGAATGGTAGACGCCACAGACTTAAAATCTGTTGATCTCACGGTCGTACCGGTTCGAGTCCGGTCGGCGGCACTTTGTTGGTTTTTGCACACGGCTGTTTCACGGCCGGCACCATGTCATGTGCGGGAAACTTGGACGCATCTCACGTTATTGCGCCTTCCACTGCAACGCCGTGCCAGCGGGCATCAAGCGTGCGGCGCGGGCGATGTCCCAGTTCGTGAGGCGCAGTCCGCCGATGCCTTCCAGTTTCATCTTCGCGGGGATGCTGGTGCCGTGCAATCCGTAAGGTAAGGGGGCGGTGCTGCCGGGCTTGGCGAGGTTGATCCAGATGATGCCGACGGGATTGTTAGGGCCGGGGGCGAGGCGTTGCTCCACCTCCAGCGGAGGCTCGATCACGGGCTTCGCGCCCGAAATGTCATCGCCCGCCGACGCGGGCTGTGCTTTCGGGATCTCACGCGGTTCACGCTTGGTGGCCAGGCGCGGCTGCGGGATGGCATCAAGCACGGTCCATGAGCCGCGGCCATGCAGGCCAGGGCGTGCCGTGGTCAGCGGCATGACGGCGATGAGCTTGCCTTCACACGAAATTTCCAGGCGAGTCACTAACACCACCGCGGCGGTGACAGGCTTCTGCCGATCGGCGACCGGTTGTAACGGTGCGTCGAGGGCCTTTTCGATTTCAAACGGAATGACGTTTGGTGCCTGAAACTCGGTGCCGACGGCGGGTAATCCTTTCAGTTGTGGATTGATGCGATGCAGAAACGCCTCGTCGCAATGGAAGCGCTCCGCGACGAATTCCCACGCGCTGGTGTAGCCGAGGAAGTCCGCCGCGACCAGTTCGTCGATCGTGACCGGCGGTGGTGCTGGTGCCGCCTTGTCCGGCTTGGGGCTTTTTTTCCTGGCCGAAGTGGATTCTTTGCCTCGGGCCACCACCGGCTCGTCCTTGGTTGGCTTGATGAATTTGAAATCCTCCGCGTGCAGGATGTAGCGCGTGTAAGGCTCCTTGAGCGCGGCTGCGGCTTTCGCTTTCAGTCGGCCGGGGTCTGCGGCATCTGCGTGCGTGTGCTGATAAATCTCGCTGATCTTCAGGAATGTCGCGCCGGATTTGCCGTCGATCATGCCCGGCGAAAACATTTCCCGATCGAGAAACACCTGCAGCAGCACGTTCTCGAGTTCGCGCTGCGCCTCGCCGCCGGGATCGAGATCGGGCGCGGGCTCAGGCTCGGGGACCACGATCCCCTTGTCGGTTTTCTTCTTCCCGGCGCCTTCCTTTTTCGGTTCCGGCGGCGGCGGCGGTGGGACCATCGTGAGCAACTGCCCCGGCGTGGGAATGCGCAGGATCTGGCCGATGTGGATGAGGTCGTCCTTCAGATTGTTGAATTGCTTCAACTGCCAAACGGTCATGCCGAACTTCTTCGCGATCTTGATGATGGCGTCGCCTTTCTTCACCTCGTAGGTTTCCGGACGCACTGCGGTGGGCGTGCCCGGTTCGAGCGCGGAGGTGCCGGGCATCTTCGGCAGCGGCCTGCCCCACTCTTTCGTCTCCGGCGGCGCGACCCACCATTTCCAATTCACGGCAAGCTCGAGTCCCGGCTCGATTTTGGACGGGGCGGTCGACGGATTGACGACGGTTTGGGAAAATAAACTGCCGCACGCGATCAGCGACAGGGGAAGCACTGGTGAAAAACGCATGCATGCAGATATACAGCCCCCGGCCTTACCGCAAAGCGGAATCAACCGACGCACCTCGGCGGGAGGAATGGCGGTGCATGGGGTGGGGGAAGTGTGCTTCCGGCATCTCGCCGGAAGATTCCAATTAGGCTGCCGGCTGGAAGGCGGCAACACGCTCCAGCACTTTGAGTCGCTTGACCAGCCCGCCACCGGCCTCAAGCGCATCGAGACCCGCGTCGGCCCGTGCCGTGAAAAGCAGTTCGAAACTCACGATTCAGTCGATTTCATCGTTGGCAAACCGGGCGAAGCTGCCGCGCACGCGGACCTAGCCTTGGGCGGATTGCAGCACTTTGCTCGGCGGACAGGGCGATCTTGTTGTCGAAGTGCCACTTCTCCCTTGCCGGAATCTCCATGCAAGGTTCCAGAATGATGCGCCCCTTGGCATCGGGGCGGATGGTGAAGGCCTTTGCAAGTGCGGCGGCGACGTGCATCAGATCGAGGCTGCGGGTGCCGAGGCGGGCTTTTGGCGGTCTGCGAGTTCACCGAGCTGCGACGGCCAGACGGAAGCCGCCTTCCCGGAAAGGAAGACGGCTTTTCAATGCAATCGTTCAGGACGATCTCAGGTGTCCAGCTCAAGGAGCCGGAACCAGCGCGATGGTCTTGAGGATGCGCGAGGCGATCTGATAGGGATCGCCCTGCGAGTTCGGCCGACGGTCTTCGAGGTAGCCCTTGTAGTCGTTGGTCATGAAGCTGTGCGGCACGCGGACGGAGGCACCGCGGTCGGCGAGGCCGTAGGTGAACTTGTCGATCGACTGGGTCTCGTGAAGGCCGGTGAGGCGGAGGTGGTTGTCCGGTCCATAGACGGCGATGTGCTCTTCGGTGTGCTCGGCGAAGGCGGCCATCAGCGCTTCGAAGTAGGCTTTGCCGCCCTTTTCACGCAGGTATTCGGTGGAGAAGTTGGCGTGCATGCCGGAGCCGTTCCAGTCGCCCTTGATCGGCTTGCAGTGGTATTCCACGTCGATGCCGTATTTTTCGCAAAGGCGGTTGAGGATGTAGCGGGCGGTCCACATTTCGTCGGCGGCTTTCTTGGAGCCTTTGCCGAAGATCTGGAATTCCCATTGGCCCTTGGCGACCTCGGCGTTGATGCCTTCGTGGTTGATGCCGGCGTCCAAGCAAAGGTCGAGGTGCTCCTCGACAATCTGGCGGGCGATGTCACCGACGGCCTTGTAGCCGGCACCGCAGTAATACGGGCCTTGCGGGGCCGGGAAGCCATCGACGGGGAAGCCGAGCGGGCGGCCGTCCTGATAGAAGAAATATTCCTGCTCGAAGCCGAACCACGCGCCGGGATCGTCGAGGATGGTGGCGCGGCCGTTGGACGGATGTGGGGTGGTGCCGTCAGGCATCATGACTTCGCACATCACGATCGCCCCATTCTTGCGAGTGCTGTCCGGGAACACGGCCACGGGCTTGAGCATGCAGTCCGAGCTGCGGCCTTCCGCCTGCTGGGTGGAGCTGCCGTCGAAGCCCCAAAGCGGAAGCTGGTCGAGCGTTGGAAAACTGGCGAATTCTTTGATTTGGGTTTTGCCGCGAAGGTTTGGCACGGGGGTGTAGCCGTCGAGCCAGATGTATTCCAATTTGTATTTGGCCATGATTTATGGTGGTTTTCAGTAGTTAGTGATTTCAGAATCCCAAGGGATGAGGGTACACCTGCAGCCGCTAGGGATGGCTGACGCGCATGAAAAAAGCATCATGCGTGCCAAGCCCGCTTGGTTTTTGTCAGCACGAATTTCCCCCCGTGGGAGGGGCGAGCACCGCGATGACGATCAGGCTTGTATCGTCGATTCCGGAGTTGTCGATGGCGCGTTTCAGCAAGGTTTCTGCGGTGATTGCCGGATCGTCCAGGCAGGCGGCGAGGGCATCGCCGATGTGCCGTTCCCAAAGTCCGTCGATGAGTCCGTCCGAACAGACGAGGAAGCGGTCGCCCGGCTGATAGGAGACGGCGGCGAAGTGCGGGTGGACCTTGGGGTGGCCGCCGCCGACGACTTCGTAAAGCGCCGCCCGGCGCGGGTGGGAACGATATTGGATCTCGTTGATTTCCCTGCGTTTCCACTGGCCCCAGGCGGAGGTGTGGTCGCGGCTGAGTTGTTCCAGCTTGCCGTCGCGGGAGCGATAGATCCGGGAGTCCCCGGCGTTGGCGAGGTAGAGGTTGTCCGGGGTGAACCAGGCGAGGGCGAGGGTGGCGGCCATCCCGGATTTCACGAGGCAGCCATCCGCAGTGGCGTTGATCTGCTCGTGGATGCTGCGCAGCGCGTCGGCGAGGTGGCTGAGCGAGTCGGGGAAGAATCCGGCGGCGGCGGCCTTGAAGGTTTCCGGGATGATTTCGGTCATCTGTTGGAGAATGAGCGAGGAGGCGATGTCGCCGGCGTTGCCGCCGCCCATGCCGTCGGAAACCGCGAAGACGAGGTCGTCACAGGCCAACGAGCGGCGGCCGTTTCCCGGCAGGATTTTCGCGCCTTGCGGGCCGGAGGCGAAGGCGATGAGCGAGTCGTCGTTGCGCGCTTTGCGGGAGCCGTTGTGGCTGAGGGTGGCCCAATGAAGGATCGCGGCTTCGGTCACGGATGGGGTGCTGGGGTATAATGTTAGAGTTCCGGTGTCGCGGACGCGGGTGGCGGCGGCAGGATTTCCGCGAGTTCGAAGTCGATGATGCAGAAGCAGCCGAGCGTTTCGTTGTAGGTGATGTTGCGCGGCTCGGCATCGAGGTGGCGGATGCCGTATTCGCGTTCCAGCTTGGCAAACAGCATGGTGGATTTTTCCTTGGAAATCTGGGTCGCGAGTTTGCCGCTGTTGGTCGAGACGAAATAAAGCTGGTCCGGATGCTCCTCCAGCAACCGTGGCACGTATGGACAGCCGCGAGCTTCAAGCACCTTGAGCACGGCGACCTCCATGGCGTAGCGCTTGTCGGCGTCGGTCCCGCGGAAGCGCTTGTGGACGTTGCCGTAGAAGTCGATCCGCACGTTGGAACGGATGCCGTCTTTGAGAGGTTCGAGGGCCATGCGCGTGCTTGACGGAACGCGTGCCGACGCGGGCTGTCACGCTTTTGTTCGGATTTGCGCCCGGGAAAATTCCCGCAAAAGTCCGTTGCCAGTCCGGCTTGGCAAGGTTATGCAGCCCGCATGTCCATTGTCGCCGAAGAATCCGCCGTGATCGTAAAAACCAAGGAGTTGTGCGCCCAAATCGCCAGCGATCCTTCATTTCTCAAGCTCCAGGCCAATGTCGAGCGCTTCCTGAGCGACGACTCGGCGCGCCTGCAATACCAAAGCGTCCACGAACGCGGCGAGGAACTGCACCACAAACAACACGCCGGCGTGGAACTCGGCGCGTCGGAAATCCGCGAGTTCGAGAGTGCCCGCGACGCCTTGTTTGAAAACGAAATCGCCCGCGACTTCCTTTCCGCGCAGCGCGAGTTGGAAACCCTCCAGAAGGAAATCGCCAAATACGTCGGCAGCACCATCGAACTCGGGCGCGTCCCGACGGCTGACGACCTCGCGGCCACCGGCGGCGGGTGCTGTGGTGGCAATGGCAATGGCGGTGGCGGCGGTTGCTGCGGCGGCTGATTCCGTTGTGATTTTCATCTAGGCCCGCCATCTCCAATGGCGGGCCTTTTTTTGTGTTCAATTCCCCGTGATGGAAGCGCAAGCCGAAGTTGCGCTCACCTCCGCCGGGGCCACCAACACCATTTCCGCCGACATTCAGCTCAATGACAACCTCAGTGAAGACTCGGCGCAATCCTGCCTTGAAATGCAGGGAACCCCGTGCATCCTCGCCGCCCGCCCATGGCAGGACCCACTTTCCAAGCACTTCCAGGATTCCGCGACTTCACTCCCCGTGAATGCGCGGTCCGCAATTATTTGTTCGAGACCTGGCGCGGCGTGGCCCGTCGCTGCGGCTATGTCGAATACGAGACGCCCATTTTGGAGGACACCGGACTCTATCTGAAAAAATCCGGCGGCGAGCTTTCCTCGCAGCTTTTCCGCTTCGAGGACCAGGGCGGTCGCGATGTCACGCTGCGGCCGGAAGTGACCGCGTCGCTGGCGCGGATCGTCGCCCAGCACCAGCGGGATTTCCCGAAGCCGCTCAAGTGGTTCGAGATCGGCCAGTGCTTCCGCTATGAAAAACCGCAGAAGGGCAGGGGACGCGAGTTCCATCAGTTCAACGTCGATATCCTCGGCGAGGGCGGCCCGGCGGCAGACGCGGAGTTGATCGCGCTGGCGATTGAAACAATGCTCTCGTTCGGCTTCGTCGCGGGAGACTTCATCGTCCGCGTGTCCGACCGGATGGCCTGGATCGACTTCGCCGAAGCTCATGGCATCCCAGAAGAAAGCATCCCGGATTTCCTCGGCATCATCGACAAGATCGAACGTGAGAAACCGGAAATACTCGTCGCGAAGCTCGCCGCGTTTGCTCTAACACCCGAAGCAGTCCGCGCCTTCATCGCCGATCCGTCGAACGCTTCGTTCGCCTATCTGGCGATTCGCGATGAACTCGCCGCCCGCGGTTTCGCCGATTTCGTCGAGCTCGATCTCTCCATCGTCCGCGGTCTCGCTTATTACACCGGCGTGGTGTTCGAAGTCTTCGATGCGAAGAAATCTATGCGCGCCGTCGCCGGCGGCGGTCGTTACGACACGCTGATTTCCACCATCTCCGACGGCGCTGTCGATATGCCAGCCACCGGCTTCGCGATGGGCGACTATGTGATCCGCAACCTCATCGAGGAAACGACCCACACCGCGATGCAGATGGAAGTCTGGCTCCAGCGCAACGCCGCCGCCTGCGATGTCTATGTGGTCATCGCCGACGAAAGCAAGCGTGCCCAATCGCTGCGGCTCGTCACCGACCTCCGCCGGGCGGGCATTTCCGCCGACCTGCCGATGGGCAATGCCAAGGTCGCGAAACAATTCCAGAGCGCCGAGAAATCCGGCGCACGCTTCGCCCTCGTCGTCGGTGCTGAGTATCCCGAACTGAAACTCAAAGTCCTAGCCAGCCGCACCGAAGAATCCGGCAACGCCGAAACCGCCATCGACTGGCTAACAGACCGCTTGCTTCAACCGGATGGTCCGTTGCTGGCTTGAAGATAGGAGAAGAATTTTTTAACCGCAGATGAACGCAGATGGACGCAGATTTTATATATAAGAATAAGACCGATGTGATTATCGGTTCTGCGTTCGAATTGGTGATCGTCGATACCAAAGTGATTGAACGAATCACGGATCTGGAAATCGGCCAGATGCTCAACTATTTGAGAATCACAGGACTCCCCGTCGGCCTGATACTCAATTTCAAAAATCCAAAACTCGAATTCCGCAGGGTTGTCGCCACGACTCAAAAATTTATCCGCCGCAAAGACTCCTAATCTTTCTCTTATCAACGGCCGTCTGCGTTCATCTGCGGTTAAAAATACTCTTCAATTCTTTCCATCATGCGCTCCCATCATTGCAACGAACTCCGCGAATCTCACATCGATCAAACCGTCACGCTCATCGGTTGGGTGAACTCTGCCCGCGACCATGGTGGCGTTATTTTCATCGACCTGCGCGACCGTGAAGGTCTCACCCAATGCGTATTCCATCCCGAGGAAAACCCCGAGGTTTCCGCACTCTCGCACACGCTGCGGGACGAAGATGTCGTCCAGGTGATCGGCCGAGTTTCCAAGCGTCTTGAAGGCTCGCAGAACGAGAAGATGGCCACCGGCAACATCGAGATCGTCGTCAATCAACTCAAGATCGTCAACAAGGCGGACGTGTTGCCATTTCAACTCGACAAGGAACTCTCCAACGAAGACCTGCGGATGAAATACCGCTATCTCGACCTGCGCCGCCCGCGCATGAACAAGAACATCCGCCAGCGCAGCGTGATCACTTCCGCCGCCCGCCGCTATCTCGACGATTCCGGCTTCTTTGAAATCGAAACGCCGATCCTCTCGAACCCGACGCCGGAAGGTGCCCGCGATTTCCTCGTGCCATCGCGCCTCAATCCCGGCCGCTTCTATGCCTTGCCGCAGGCTCCGCAGCAATACAAGCAGCTCCTGATGGTGGCCGGCATGGAGAAATATTTCCAGATCGCCCGCTGCTTTCGGGATGAAGACCTCCGCGCCGACCGCCAGCCGGAATTCACCCAGATCGACATCGAGGCCAGCTTCGTCACGCAGGATGATATCATTCAACTCGTCGAAGGTCTGTTAGCCTCGATGTTCAAGGCCGGCCTCGGCATCGAGGTGCCGCAAAATTTCCCGCGCATGACCCATCAGGACGCGATGGACATCTACGGCTCCGACAAGCCGGACACCCGTTACGGCATGGAAATCACCGACCTCGGCGACGTGTTTGCCGCCACCGAGTTCAAGATCTTCCGCAGCATCATCGACGGCGGCGGCGTAGTTAGAGCGATCAACGCCAAGGGCTTCGCTGGCATCACCACCGGCCAGATGAACCGTCTCAATGAGATCGCGGTGCAAGCCGGCCTGCCCGTCAAAAACCTTGCGTTCATCAAACTGGAGAACGGCGAATACAAGAGCCCGCTCTGGAAAATCTTCACCGAAACGGAAAAGGCCGCCGTAGTCGCCAAGCTCGACCTGGCGGAAGGCGACATCGTCTTCTTCGCCGCCGGTTCGCGGGAAAATGTGAGCACCATCCTCGGGCGAGTCCGCACCGAAGCTGCGGTGATGATGGAGCTCAACAAGGATTCCACGAAATTCAACTTCCTGTGGGTCGTCGATTTCCCCCTGCTCGCCCACGACGAGGAAACCGGCCACTGGGGCGCGGTCCACCACCCATTCACCCGGCCTCACCCGGATGATATCGCGAAGCTGGATGCCGGCGACTACGCCAATGTTAGAGCGGTGGCTTACGACGTGGTCCTCAACGGCTACGAACTCGGCGGCGGCTCGATCCGGATTCACGAGAAGGATCTCCAAGCGCAAATGTTCAGCGTGTTAGGCGTTGGTCCGGAAGAACAGCAGATCAAGTTCGGGCACCTTCTCGATGCCTTCCGTTTCGGCGCACCGCCGCACGGTGGCCTTGCTCTCGGCCTCGACCGTATCGCCATGTTGGTCGCCGGTGAAGATAGCATCCGCGAGGTGATCGCCTTCCCGAAGAACAACAAGGGAGCCGACCTGATGGCCCACAGCCCGTGCCAGATCGAGCACAAACTGCTGCGCGAAGTTTACGTCCAGTCCACCTGGAAGGATCCCAAGCTCGCCCAGGAAAAAGCCGTCGCCGACGCCCAATAAGGAGGGTGGGACTTCGGCCCACCTGCCCGGGGGGTGGCAAAAGCGGGGCCGGTCAGACCTCTCTTTCACCACGCATCGGCCTCGAACACCAGCGAAATCCAGCCCCCACCAACCACCCCATGTTCGAAATCTTCAGGCTGTTCTGATCCCTCCGCTTCCTCGGCTTCAAGGACACCTACGAGCATCGCCGCTTCAGCAATTGAACGGAAAATTTCCCACAGACCCCCAACTCCCACCGAAAACCGAATCCATGTTATTCCGACGGAACCGAGTTCTGCTGGGAAAATCCCAACAAGGAGGAAATCCACCTCAGATCGAGAAAAACGACTTCAACCTAAACATCTCCCGCGACATCAGCACCGCTGTGGGCGAGAAGGAGATCAGCCTAGAGACGCCCCATGCGGAGTTGGTAGAAATCGAGAAGGCTATCCAGAAGGCAACGGCAAAACACAACGAATTCCTGAAAGAGCTGGGCAAGCCCCTGTTGCTATCGACCGATTTCAAAACCTCGGGAAAGTAAGAGGTGCCGAAGCTGCCCTGTCGTTCGGCGCACCTTGCCTGCACACGATGCAATCCAAGGAGCCGCTGAATGATCCGGTCTGCGGGATGGTGGCTGAGAGTTGTCAGGAATGGGGGAAAAGCGCCGAGACGAAGATCGACTCGATTTTCGTGAACTCTTCGGGGACGTCCATGGCCTGGGGGAAGTGACGGTTGATGGAGTGCTGGGCTTTAGCCAACATGAACTCGGCGGGGCACGCCGGGCCGGCTACAGCCAGCGCTCCTTCCTTAGGCTCCGGGTAGCTCGATGAAGCCCTCGAGTTTGCGGATCCGGGTCGGGTGGCGCATTTTCCGCAGGGCCTTGGCTTCGATCTGGCGGATCCGCTCGCGGGTGACCTGGAACTGGCGGCCGACTTCCTCAAGCGTGCGGCTGTAACCGTCCTTGAGGCCGAAGCGTTGCTCTAGCACCTCGCGCTCGCGCTCGGTTAGAGTGTCGAGCACGTCCTTGATCTTGTCCTTGAGCATCGAGAAACCGGCCTCCTCCATCGGGTTGTCGGCGGCCTTGTCTTCGATGAAGTCACCGAAGGAAGTGTCGTCCGAATCGCCGACGGGCGCTTGCAGCGAAATCGGCTGCTGGGCCATCTTGAGCACCGCGCGGACGCGTTCCACGGGCAAGTGGATTTCGTCGGCGATTTCCTCCGGGGATGGCTCGCGGCCGTATTCTTGGACGAGCTGTTTCTGCACCCGCATCAGCTTGTTGATCGTCTCGATCATGTGGACCGGGATGCGGATCGTGCGGGCTTGGTCGGCGATGGAGCGGGTGATCGCCTGGCGGATCCACCAAGTCGCATAGGTGGAGAATTTGTAACCGCGGCGGTATTCGAATTTCTCGACCGCTTTCATCAGGCCCATGTTGCCTTCCTGGATCAGGTCGAGGAACGACAGTCCGCGGTTGGTGTATTTCTTGGCGATGGAAATGACGAGCCGCAAGTTGGCTTCGACCATCTCGGTTTTCGCCTTGAGCGCTTCCTTGAGCCAGTGGCGGAGTTGTTTGTTAGCCTCCTCGAAGGTTTCCAAGGTGTGCCAGGTGCGCTGTTGGACTTCGCGCAGTTTGGTGATGAATTCCTTGTCATCCGGATCGGTCTGGAGCTTGCGGCTGTATTTCCAGAACTTCTGCATGTATTCTTCCACCGGCTCGCAGAAGTCTTCGACGACTTTCTGTTTGTAGTAAAAGCGGGTGAACACGCGGTTGAGCGTCTGGAGGTTCTTGTTGAATTCCTCCTCGAGCTTTTTCTTGCTGCGCGGGTTCTTGGCGGAAAGCTGGCGGAAAAGATCGTCGTTTTCGTGGTGCAGCACCTTGAGCTGATCGCAAAGTTTCGGCAGGCCTTTCATGTAGCGCTCGCGCGACAGCCACTGCTTGCGGGCCGCGAGCGGCATCGTGCCCGCGGTAAGCAGCGTGCCCACGTGCTCGCCGCGCGCGATGCGCAGCAGCACATCCGCTTCGCGTCCCGAGGCAATCACCGTATGCGCGCCGCTGCGCGCCGCGCGCCTGGCGGCGAGCACCTTGGTCAG
>JANMJJ010000081.1:0-35262 GCA_031371325.1 Akkermansiaceae bacterium
CGGGCCGGATCCGCCCTACCTTGTAGGAGCCAACACCTCCCGATAGATCTTCAAATGCTCTTCCGCGATGATTTTGGGGTGGAAACGTTCCTTGGCAGTGATTCGGCCCTGTGCGCCGAGGCGGGCACCCATCACAGGATCGCGCACCAGTCCTTCGAGGCAGGATCGTATGTCCTCAGGATCATGGGGATCGAACATCACCCCGTCCGATCCGTGGGTGATCAGGTCGGGGACGCCGCCGACCCGGGATGCGGCGACGGGCAAGCCCGCCGCCATTCCTTCCAGCACCACCATCGGGCAGTTGTCTTCAAAGGTTGGCAGGACTAGGATCGAAGTCCGGCGGAATTCCTCGCCGAGCGCGTCACGGTCGAGAAATCCTAGCAGCTCCAGCCCGGGGACGGTTTCCAACAGGCCATTGAACTCTTTCCGGTAGGCACTTTGCGGATTGCCCTCGCCCGCGAAGGCGAGCGTACACTCACCGGAACGCAACATCGGCTCGCAGGCCCTGATCAAACCGATCGGATTCTTGCGCTCGCAGATGGAGCCCACGAACAAGAGCCTCGGCCGGGCTGCGGCTGTTGCTTCCACGTCGAAATAGCGGCGGTCAACGGCGTTGGGCAGGAACCAAGTCCGGGGCGCGATGCCTTTGACCAGTTCCTCCGTGTAGCGGGAAATCGCGATCACTCCGTCGGACCGCTTCAGGCAGAATCCCTCCAAGGCCGCCGCCATCTTGTAGTAATTTGCCCCGCAGTTTTCCCCGCGCTTGGCGTGGACCCGCATGTTGCCGTGGATTGTTAGCACGTTCGGATAGCCGGAAAGGACCGCCGCCATCGCGCAATCCCGCTCGGTTCCCTGGCCGTGGACGATGTCGGGTTTCAGGCGATGCAACAACTGCCTGACCGACCATGCGCATCCGAGAAACAGGGAGCGGCCCCAGCCGAACTTTGGAATGTAAGGTTGGTGGAACCAAATGTTATCCGCCAGCTTTTCGGGCACCCGCATCCGGGCCGAGGCGCAAGAAATCACATGGACTTCCACGCCCGGCATTCTGTCGAATCCGTCCAGCAGACCTGTAGGTGCGGTGCCGAAATACGGCTCGGCCAGCGCGTGATCGCCGAACTGGTTCCTGTTGTCGGTGGTGATCTGGACGATTCGCATGCGCTATCAAATGATCTGTTGGAATACGCGGTTGTGACCGACCTGAAGGATTTCCTTGAAATGGTAGGGCGGATCTGGCCCGGTCCGCCCACTTATCCGCCGTATGGCGGGTTGCTGGGGCACGAATGAGGAAGAGGAAGAATAGCCTCCGGCGGGAGAGGGTGAAGTGGGCGGGGCGCGGCGGCCCGGCCCTACCTTTCGGTTCAGCCCTCTTTGCGGCGGGCAACCACCACCAGATCCAGCAACTTTACGATCTCTTTATCCCTGCTTCGCGCTCTGGCTACCAGGTGCGGCCAGATTTCATTCAGATAATCAGGCTCAGCGACGCGAATCGGGATGATTTTCAAATCCGTGAAGCCGTGTTTCTCCATGGCTTGTAAAAATTCATCGGCGAAGTGACCGACGGCCCGCTGATATTTCACGAATATCAGATCGAACAGCCACCGCGGAAATGTTTGGAAATCGAGTGGCGGCATGGGGTCTTCGAACAAGCCATGGCCGCTGAGATCGAATTTATGAACCATAACTCCGCCCGGCCGGACGACTTCGCCGCAGTAGGCGAAGAATCCATCGAGATCTTCGACGTGTTCGAGCACGTCAAAGGAATACAGGAAATCCACTTGTTCAGGCAGTTTGATGTTTTCCAAAAGCCCCTGGTGGTAGGTCGCTTTTTGCGGGTTGAGTTGCAATGCCTCGCCAGAGTCGAGCAATTCCCCCCGGTTGGGGAGCACGTCGGTTCCGACAAGCGCGCGGAGTGCCTTTTGGTTACCCTCCGACAATTCCAAAGGCAGGAATTCAACAAGATGCACATGCTTTGCGCCCAGTCCCAGCATCATATCCGCCGCCGCGAAACAGTCACCACAGCCGATCTCGCTGACCACGGCGTCTTTGAGTGATCCGGGATTGGGAATGTGAGCCAGCAAAGTCTTACAGATCCGGGTATAGCGTTCCACCGCTTGAGCCATGCCGTAGTGCATCACCCGGCTTGTCGGGCGCCGCTTGATGTTGTGTTTTAGCTTAAAGGCAGTCAAATGGCCGAAAAATCCGGTTTTGAATGCTGCTTTGTAATGGGTGAATTTACACATTTTGTGTATTTGCTGGCATGTTCAATTTCTGCTTTTTCAATTCAAGCACAACGCCCCTTATTCTTTTCCTCTACCGGTGATTTCAGAAACCAAGTCACAGTAGGATTGAACATAGTGTTTGCGATTGTATGTCTTCTCAACGGCGGCTCTACCCTGGCTGCCGAGAGTGGTTCGCAACTTTGGATGGGTCGCCAGCTTAACCATTTGGTGGCTCATTTCCGTCTCCGAGACAATGCAGATCCCGCCCGGCATTTCCGGGATGCAGCCGGCCTTGCGGGCGATCCATGGCTTGGCCTCGCGCATGGCTTCGAGCAGAGCGATGGGCTGGGCTTCGCTCTCGGATGACAGCACGAAGGCGTCGCACGCGGCGAAGGCATTCAAGGTCACCTGGCGCTCCTGTTTTTCCAGCCAGATGATTGTTCCGGGATGTTCTCCGGGAAAGTTCGCGGCGTCCTCGGTTTGGAAACGCTGCGACAATTCGTTGAATTCGCTGCCGATGAAGACAATGACCGAGCCGGGAATGGCCGCCAAGCGGAAGCTTCGGGCGGCAAACCCCTGATTCTTGATCGGGTTGTAGTTGGCGACACAAAGAAAGACCATCTGCTCCGGCTTGATGCCAAAGGTGACACGGAAGTTTGCCGGGAAGCTGGCTCGCTCCTCCAGATTCACCCCATTCGGAATGACCCGTCGCCCGCGATGGGCCAGAAACTTGGCGATGGAATGGTCAAAAAACGCACGCAGGTCGGCAGACCGGCTTAGATACACCACACGGTCAAGTGCGGAGAGCCAGATACACATTCTCGCAGCTTGGCCGACGGCCAAAAACCAGGCTCCAAGTCCCCAGGGGAATTTTGGCAACCGGACCCATCTCAGGGCATTGTAGCCATGGCTGACCAGAACCTTTCTAGCCCTTATTTTCGAGAGGCTGCCCAAAGCCAGATACAAAGTCCATAAGTAGGCATGGAATACCACGACATCCCACTCGCCCGACTCGAGAAAAGCACGGTACTCGTTCACCTCGCCGCGGAACGGGTATTTGGGGTGGGTGGTTCCCGTGATGGAGAACTCATGGATCACGGCACCCTGCCATTGCATCCCGTCGCGCGGCGGGATGGTTGGTGAGGTCGCCACATCCACTTCCCAACCTCTTTCCAAAAAACCGGTCGCCATTGTTGAAGCGGCTTCGGCGACTCCATCCCTGTTGGGCGGGAAACTGAATGATGCGATGAGGATCTTCATCGGAATGGGGGCAAGGCGGGGCGGGGCAATGTCGAGCGATGCCGGCGGGAGGGACGGCCTGACTTCGACGGGGGAGGCAAGGGCGCTTGCGTGCTTTTACTTGGTTCCGTAAACGAAGTCGCGCTCGTAGGGGGGAGACTCGGGACTCGTAAAAGATAATCTGAATCCGGCAGCGGTTAATATGTTGCAAACCTCATTTTTTGTTTGCGTGTTGGCACCTAGGAAATCGTGGCAGCAGACACAAATATTCTTTGTTTTTGCTAGAGTTCGTTGTGCGCCATTCAGCGCGAGGACTTCAGCTCCTTCAATATTCATTTTCATGAAATCAATTTCATCCTGATTCGCGAGAAATGGAACATCGTCCAGCCGCATGGCGTTTACTTTTATGTCATTTTCCGATCGTTCATGAAGAACGATGGAGTTGCACTGCCAATCATCGTCAGGCAATGATGACATCCATAGAATTCCATCCGTGTCGGATACGGCGATGTTCATGATGTTGGCATTTGTGATATTGTTTAATTCCACAAACAAAGACAACGCCTTGAATGTCGCTGGATGCGCCTCGATTGCCAGGACAGAACCAGTTGCTCCGACCGCTTTTGAAAAAACATAGGCATCTTCTCCCATTCCGGCTCCTACATCCACAATGCAATCGCCTTCAAGTGGTCTGTATGAGCGGAACCACCATTTCCCACGCATTTCAAACGCATCCTTTCCCGATGAGTTCCAGGAGCGTATTTCATTTCGTCTTAATCTCAAGCGCGGCCCCATGGGGATTGCTAGGTTGTTATCGAGCCTGAACCAATAGCCTTGATGATTTTCAATTGTTATTTTTCTTCGATTGACCACTCGCGAAAAAATGCAGGCAAATTTCGACACCAAGATTTTTCCCCAGCCGTGGCTTTGCAAAATATCGACAACATTGTCAAAAAGGATGTATATATTGTTTCTCATTTTTAGGAGATCGTAATGGGACTATTGCGGGTTCGGTGAAAAACTCGCGGCGGCTCATGCCATGCGGAGTTTGGATTTGGCATTCCGGAGGATCTTGACCACCAAACCCGTCAGTTCGATACGCAGGCCGGGGTTCATGCCGAAGAACCAAAGGGCGGGCATCACCACGCCACAGAACACTGATGCTCCGATGAAAAACCGGAGGCGGGCATCCAGTCCGACTAAAACGGGAGCCTGAGAGATGGAGAAAAGGCCGGCGGTGAGAAGCAAAATTCGTGCGGGACGCGCGGACCAGCCGATCACCTTGAGCCAGGAGATTTGAAAATATCCTGCGGTGCGGCCGATGCCGTAGGTCCCGGTGATTCCCACGTTGCAGACCAGTGCGGCGATGAGCAGGCCGGTGAGTCCGAGCCAAGGGACCAGCAGCACGGACAATGTGACAAAGGCGAGGCCTTCCAGAAGATAGATGAACTTCATGCCGCGGATCTGTTTGGTGATGCCGACCAGACTGGTGTGGCAACGGGTGACCGCAGTGCTGAACAGCACGCAGGCGAGCAGCAAGTCGTTCCAAGGTTCCCAGGTTATCCGCCCGGAGGTCCAGACCTCGATGAATGCCTCGTTGGTTAGAGCGAGGGCTGCACTCGCCGCCACGGCCATCACCGTGGAAATGGCAACCAGATCCCGGAACCGCTTGTGCAGCAGCACGGCTTCCCCGCGGACGAACATTTCGGCTAGGCCACCGGCGGACGAGTCGAGGATCCTTGCCACGAACTGCTGGGCCAGGTTGAAAATCTTGGTGGCGACCGCCCACACGGCGGCAGATTCGATTCCTAGCAGGCGGCTGACGACGATGACTTGGCTGGCCGAGGCAAGCTGTGCTCCGAGGTTCATCAGGAACAAGCCGCCGCCGAAGTGGAGCAGTTCGCGGAAAATCCGGGGATTGAAATGGCCGCGGTGCTGCCGAGGTGGATAGAGGCCCAGGCTCCGGCAGGAATAGACGGTGACGATCAATCCGACGAGATTCCCCGCCGCTGTCGAGAGCGGAAGACTGTAGAGGTTCCAGCCCTGATGGAATCCCAGCCATAAAATGGCGAGTGTCGCGATGAGTCCGAGGCTGCCCGCTAGATTGCTTACGTCGAGACGTTGATGGCACCAGAGTGGGGACGCGAGGGAACCTGCGGCCAGTTTGGTACCACTGAGCAAGGCTTGGGCCGCCATCAGCACGGCGAATGAATGATGCAAGCGGGTAGGCAAGCCCAGCAAGGCAGGGGAGGCCCAGCCGATTGCCAAGCCTAGCAGAATCACCAGCACACCTTGGATGGCGAAGACTCTCGCGCCCGTGCGGAGGATGCTGCCGTAATTGCCATTCTCAACGTGGTCCTTGTGGTCGGAGAGTGAGCGGGCAACCGAGCCATTCATTCCGAACTCAAGGAGCATCAAATAGCCGGAGAGTTGGGTGACCAAAGCCCACAGGCCGAATTCTTCGTTGTTTAGATAGTGCAGAGCCAGCGGAACCGAAGCGAGCGTGTAGAGGATGTTGACACCGATGGCCGCGTAGCTGGAGAGCAGACCGGTGACAAAACGCTTGGAGCGAGACATGGGAAATTGGAAAGCCTTGATGCGTCGATGCGGATGAGCGAGTTTACGGCACGAGGAGAGAGAGGTGTTGCAAACTGGAGGCTGAAATTCAATTTGCTCGGATAACTCTTTGGATTCTGTGCTGAATAAATACCCCGCTCTCCTCACGCCCCGCGCTGGCCGGATACCAAGCGCTGCTCGTTGATGCGGGCGTGATTTCCTGACTGCAGGATGAAAGGGAGTCGGCTGCGTTTTCGGTAGGCCGGCAGAGGAAGGTTATTTTCCAGCAAACGGCACATTCCTATGGATAGTAGATAGGCCCCCGCCCCCAATTTGAAGTCTCCAAAAAGAAAGACGAAGATCAATGGTCCGGTGATCATTGGAATTCCCACGAAGAGAGCGACTGGAAACCACTCGGTCCCGCGGCAGCGGTTGATTTGACGGTGTGCGTGGACGGTAAGCCGGACCTGTGCCAGCAGGAAAAAAAACAGGCCGATGTAGCCGATGACCCGGATGGTGGAAACCGGTCCGCTGTGATAGTCGCCATTCGAAAGAATCGTTTCGCGGTGGGTGTCGAAACCGGAGACACCGGCCCGGGCTCCTTCGCGCTGGTTGAGTTGACCGGCGAGTTCGACCGCAGTGAAACCGAGGCCATCACCCAGCCACTTGTTCTGAATCCAGCGGTCGGTCAACAGCACCTCGCGCCAGATCTCGAAGCGCCATTCGCTGGAGCCCTCGGCATCGAGCTTGTAGCGCTTTTCCCAGGTGCCCGGGAGGAAGGTGAGCGAGCGCTGGATGTTAGGCGGGAGCGGATTCATGGTGTTCACCACGGCCAGCAAGGCCACGCCGCTGATCGCCCCGAAGACGGAGATGGTCACGCCGGAAAAGCCGCTGCGGTAAGCGATCCCGACGAGGAAAGTCAGCCCCACCGTCATGATTCCATTTCTGAATCCGGACATCGTCGCGGCGGCGATGGCCGCTAGCACAAGAATCGCCCACAACGGCCGGACGCAAGCTCGCAGCGGGGAGATATAGGATGAAATCCAGAGCGCCATGTTGGTGCCAAGACTTAACAAAGATCCCACCCGGGTGGCGGCCTTGTCATCGACCACCTGGTCGTCAAAACTCGTGTTTCCGGGGTTGTCGATGTCAGCCCCCGTGTAGTAGCCGATGACGGGAACGAAATTGCCCAGAATCGTAACCGCCGCGTTGAGTAAGCCGCCGAGGATCGACAAGCGCAGGATCCATTTCAACTCGCTGACGGGGACCCGCAAGCCCGCGAGCAGCAGGGTGCTGGCGAAAGCGATTGCGTAGAGGGCGTAGCCCTTTCCACCCACGGTATCGCCACCGAAGAGGTTTACCCCGACCGGGTTCCGCATGTAAACCTGCACCACCAGCAGGGTCAGAATCAGCACCCAGGCTTCCAACTCGGTCCATGCGAGTTTGAAGGGCAATTTGCGCATCATGAGGAGCAGGGTGGAAAATCCCAGGACGAGGGCTTGGCCGAGAAGCAGGCTGCTGGGTTGGCCGGGAATCCGTAACGAGAGACCCAGGGCGGCCATGAATGGAATCAACAACCAGATCCGCCGTCCTAGCAGGAGGCAGGTCATCAGGGTCGCGACAGAGACCACCCAGGCGACGGTTTCTTCCTGGGCCGTGGCCGCGATGATGCCGAGGTAAAGCGCCACGAACATCGCTAGCACCACGAAGATGATGGCTTTGATTTTACTGCTGTCCATGGGTGCCGGATATTGGAAGCGAAGGGAAAATGAGAGTGAACCTATTGGATCGGATGCGAGAGCGGAGAGGGCGGCCTTGTTGTGAGGAGCGTTGGGGAAGATTGCCAGACTTGGCAAATTTCCACCGGATGGCGGGCCGTCAGCGGCAGCGCCGGCGATTGACGTAACAAGCGGTTGGGATCAGGCAAAGCCAGGCCACGGCAGCGCCAAGCGAAACGTATGAAAGCCAATTGGCACGAGGAAAAAAGCGGGCTTCGAACTGGTGCGGTTGGTTTGGCTCCAAGTCGATCCAGCAGGCGGCGTCGGAACCCTTGCGGAAGGTGTGCCAATCGCCGCCGGGGACTCGCCAGTGCCACCCCTCGTGCCAATTCTGGGAGATGCGAATCCAGGTGCTGGCTTGCGGCGCGTCGAAGGCCCAGCGGTTCATCGTTTGCACGGCCGGGGAGATTGGGATGGCGGTCTCTAGGGCGACAACCGTGTCTTGAGGGTTTTGCGGAATCCGGCCGGTCCCGGCAACGAGCGGAGCGGGCACATGGGGGTTTTTCCGAATCGAGTAGCCGCCGGAGGTTTCCACCACCGGCCAATCCGCAGTGCCATTTTGTGCGGGCGTGCCAATGGGTTGCACGGAGACCCCCACGCCTGCTAGAATCAATCGGGCATCCGGCGCTGCTCCTGTTAGCACGACGGAGCTGGATCGATATTGGATGCTCTCGTAGGAATCGACGGAAGGTATAGCGTAAGTGGAAAGCAGGTTAGGAGTCGCGAACATATCGGCAAACGCCACCGTTGGTGCCCTTTGCAAGACCCGGTTAGGCCCGGCCAGCAGGCGAATTTTCTCGATCACCGGGTGTCCGGGCCGGAGGTCGCGAGGATCGGAGAAGGTTGTCCAAGTCTGAAATAGGGTGAACAACTCGAGGGCGGTCGCGCCGAGAATCACGAGGTTCCCCCACTTCGCTCCCGCAGCTCCGGGGCGCGAGGAAAGAAGCAGTCCGGCGGTTCCAGCGATCAGAAGCCCATACACCCAAGCTGTCCGGGGATTGGCCAGGGAGAAGCGGTCGGTCCATCCTCGGGCGCGTCGTTCGATCCATGCCTGGTCACTGTGGAAGCTCGAAGCGGCGGTGGCGACAAGGGACTTGGCGACGACCTGATCCTCGACGGCGGTCCTGATTTTTGAGGGGAGGCACGTCCCGACAAGCAATGCCGCACCCACAGCGATGACGGCCAGCGACATTCCGCGACTCAACCGTCGCGGTGGAGCCACGCGGATAGCCGCTAGCATTTCCGCCGCCATCCATGAGCCTCCTAGCAGGAAAAGCAGTTGGACGCGGTGGTAGAGCGGGCCGACGAGCGGGGTAAGCGGGATCAACAATCCGGCGAGGATCAGCCACTTGGCCATGCGGGGCATGGATTTGTTGAACAAGCCGGCAATGGCGAGGAGCATCGGAATGGTTCCGAGGTAGGCAAGATTCATGAAGTCGGCTTTGAGCAAGCGCCAGGAGTCGATGGTTTGTGGGTCGCCGAGTAACCAAGGCCAGATTTGGGCGGGGACGGCAAGCAGGTTGAAAAACGGTTGCGCCGGACCCATCGGATAGCCGATTCCGCCGCGCGTGTTGCCGACTGCGAGATTGGTGAAATAAGCGAGAATCTGTGGCACGATGGAGAATGCCGCCATTCCAAGGGCGAGGCAGAAGGCGAGTCCCCAGCATGCGACAACAGGCCATTGCTTGGGGGCAGACTTCAGGGTGGGAATCCCACCCGCCACGATGCAGCCGCAGGCGAGGACGACAAAAGCCATGTGCTGGAGCGAGCCGCCGAGTAGCGCGAGAGTCAGGAAACACGGCAGCAGCAACTGCCGGATGCCGGGATTTTTCCAAGTCAATCCGTTAGGCGCGGACCAAAGTACCCACGGCATCCAGGAAAAGGAACTCAGCGCCCACCGGTGATAGATCCAGATGATGAACTGGCTGTTGCCCATGTAGGCGATCGCCCCGAGCACACACGCCAGCCAAGGCAGACCGCGGGCGCGCAGGAAAACGAGCATGCCGATGCCCGCGATGAGAAACTCGGCCAGGATCCCGAAATCCCATGCCTGCTCGAAGGGAAGGAACCGATGCAACTGCATGGTCCACGAGGCCGGGAGGGCCATGGTGTTTGCCGCCAGACTGTAGCCCCCCATCTCGTAGGGGTTCCAACCGATGTAGCCATCCTCCCGCAGGGATTTTTCGGCATGGATTCGGTAGGGAAGGTATTGGGTTACGGCATCGCTCGGACTGTGATTGTGAGGTTTGGCTCCGTTGGCGCTGTCCTTCCACGGTGGGAGCAAGGTGGTGGTGATGTCCAGCGGCGCGAGGATTTTCCCTTGGAACAGGGCGGGGGAAAACGTGGCGACGGCACAGCCCACAATCACCAAGGTGGCAAACAGGGCGGACCGGATTCTCAAGAGCCGTTGCATGGGAAATCAATTCGAGGGTCGTTCGGGTCGAAACCTGCCGCCCCGACGCCTTCAATACTTCAAGATGCAGTAGATGGCTCGGACGCCGTCGCGCCAGCCGATTTTTTTGCCCTCTTCGTAGGTTCGACCGTAGTAAGAGATGGAAACCTCGTAGATGGGAACCCGGAGTTTCGCCACTTTTGCGGTGATCTCCGGCTCGAAGCCGAAGCGGTTTTCCTGAATGGTGATCTGCGTGAGTACCTCGCGGCGGAAGACCTTGTAGCAGGTTTCCATGTCGGTGAGATTGAGATTGGTGAACATGTTCGACATCAGCGTGAGGAATTGATTTCCGATGGCATGCCAGAAGTAGAGCACCCGGTGCATCCCGGCACCTAGGAAACGTGAGCCGAAAACGACATCCGCCCGGCCGGTGAGAATTGGCATCAGGAGTTTGGGGTATTCGTCGGGGTCGTATTCGAGATCCGCGTCCTGAATGATGACAATGTCGGAATGGACGTGCTGGAAGCCGGTGCGCAGGGCGGCTCCTTTTCCTTGGTTCACCTCGTGGGTGAAGATGCGGATGCGGGCATCGGTCTTCGCGAGATCCTGCATGGTCTGCCAGGTGCCGTCCGAAGAGCAGTCGTTGACCATCACTAGCTCGCCTACTTCCGGGCGGGCGAGGACTTTTTCGACGATGATGTGGAGAGTCTTTTCCTCATTGTAAACGGGGATGACGACGCCGAGGCAGCGAGCGGGGATTTCAACTGGATTCATGAGAGGTCAAGGCGGACAGTGAAATGCTTGGTAGCGTCGCTTTGTGGGCGTCGGTGGGGCGAAGAGAGCTTGGGAACCGGAGACTGGCCGGTTTTTCCAGATTTTTCAATCTGCCGACGGCGACTCGTGGCACGCTGCCGCCCTTGGTAGCGGCTGTTCGGGCCGGTAAACCTGGGATTGATTTGCGGGTGCTCAAAGTGGGAAGGCAGAAGTTCCCACATGCGGAGTTTGGTTTGGCCAATGCATTGTTCAAGAAAAAATGAACAATGAAAGTGACCGCTTTTGACCGATGCGAGAGGAGTGAAATGCGCGCGAAATGGGAAACCGGTGAGGGACTCAGATGCAGTCTTGCCAAGTGGCCGTGCAACAGGGAGTTTCCGCCGCAGATGAACTTGCTTCGTAAACTTTTATTGCACCGCCGGGTGCGGCTCGCGCTGGTTTGCGTGTGCGGCTTGGTGCTCGCTACGGGAGTCGTGGCCTGGAAAATGGGCGTGGATCTGGCCGCTCTGAAAGGGCTGTGGGAGCAGGTGAATGCGTATCTGGTGAAGCATCCTTCGGCGTTGTTTTGGGCGCTGGTGTTCCTCCCGGGGTTGCCGATCCCGACGAGTGCGCTGCTTTTCACGGCCGGCGTGGTGTGGCGGGATCGACCGGTGATGGCGTGTTTGCTCAGCCTGCTGGCCATCACCCTCAATCTATCCTGGACCTACTGGCTGGCTGCGGGTCCGGCGCGACGGTTGGTCGAAAAAATGCTGGCTGCCTCCGAGATCCAAATCCCCGATCTGCCGCGGGGTGACCACTTGAAGTTGATCCTGGTGATGAAACTGACGCCGGGCTTTCCATTCTTCGTCCAGAATTACCTGTTGGGATTCCTGCGGGCACCGTTTCACCTCTATCTGCCGATTTCCATCCTGTGCAACGGGATCATCGGCACCGGGGTGGTCTTGAGCGGGGTGGGCCTGGCGGATGGCAAGCTGATGCCCGCTCTAACGGGCATTTCGCTGATCGCCGTGGGAGCGTTGCTGACCCACTCGGTTCGCGGCTGGCTGGCAAAGCGGAAGCAGAATGGGGTAAATGCTGAAAAGCTGAAAAGCTGAGAGAATGCGAAGCGCCAATCCAATTTCAGCATTTCAGCATTTCAGTTTTCAGCTTTTACCATTCAGATAATCATCCCTGCGGCGACGGTTTCGTTAGTGCCGGGATCGATGAGGATGAATGAACCGGTGATGCGGTTGCGGCGGTAGGAGTCATGGATCAGCGGCACGGCGGTGCGCAGCGAGATACGGCCGATGTCGTTCATGGCGAAACCGGTCATGCCTTCGATCTTGTGCAGGGTGTTGATATCGACGTGGTATTTGACTTCTTGGATGATGGCTTTGGTTTCCTGGGTGGTGTGGCGGATCACCAGCTTGGCGTGTGGTGGCATCGGTTTGTTGGAAAACCAGCAGATCATCGCCTCCAGGTCTTGGGAGACGAGGGGAGGGTTGTTGGATTTGACTAGAGTGTCACCCCGCGAGATGTCGATTTCCTCAGTTAGAGTGAGGCAGACGGATTGGGGGGCAAACGCTTCCTGAAGATCGCCATCCGGACTGTGGATGGCTTTGATGCGGGTGGTGAAGCCGGATGGCAGCACGGTGACTTCATCGCCCGGCTTGAACACGCCGCCGGCGACGCGTCCGGCGTAGCCGCGGAAGTCGTGCCACTCGTCGCTCATCGGGCGGATCACCCATTGCACGGGGAAGCGGGCATCGACATGGTTTTCCTCGCCGCCGACGTAAACATTCTCGAGGTGATAGAGAAACGTCGGGCCTTGATACCATGGCATGTTCTCGGACTTATCAACGACGTTGTCGCCATTGAGCGCAGAAATCGGGATGGCGGTGATCTCGACGATGTTGTCGAGGCGTGAAGCGAAGTCACGGAAATCCTGGACGATGTTGTTATAAACTTCTTCCGAGTAATCGACGAGGTCCATCTTGTTGACGGCGACGACGAGGTGCTGGATGCGCAGCAGGTTGGCGATGAAACTGTGGCGCTTGGTCTGCTCGATCACGCCCTTGCGTGCGTCGATTAATATAATAGCAAGGTTCGCGGTGGAAGCACCGGTCACCATGTTGCGGGTGTATTGGATATGGCCGGGCGTATCGGCGATGATGAACTTGCGCTTGGGGGTGGCGAAATAGCGGTAGGCGACATCAATGGTGATGCCTTGTTCGCGCTCGGCCTTGAGTCCGTCGGTTAGTAGGGCGAGGTTGACGTTTTCATCACCGCGGCGGCGGGATGATTCTTCCATGGCCTCGAGCTGGTCCTCGAAGATGGATTTCGAGTCGTAAAGAAGGCGGCCAATGAGAGTGGATTTGCCGTCATCAACGGAGCCGGCGGTGGAGAAGCGGAGTAGGTCCATGTTAGGTAAATGCTGAAATGCTGAAATGCTGAAATGAAGAGGGAATTAGGAAGACACAAGTGCCAGGGCAGCCTGCCACTCGGAGGTTAGGTTGAGGGATTCGACCTGTTGCTTGAGATAGGATCTATCCAGATCCTGTTGTTCGATGATGCCTGCGATGTCGCGGAGGTGGCGTTGGTGCCGGGACTCTTTGAAAAAGCCAAGTTTGTGGAGGATGACATATTCTGGCGGCGCGATGTTGATTTCACAGCAGGCGGTTTGGATTCGCCGGGCGTGCGCCAGAGCCCACTCGAGGCACGGGTGGTTTCTGGAAAGATAGATGTCGGCTTTGAGTCCGGTTTGGTGATGGATGATGTTGAAATGCCCGTTGACTTCACGTCGGGATTCGATGGCGATGACTTCCGTGGGAGGAAGGTAGTATTCCTCTTCGTGAAAAAGGTCAGGGAAATGTTGGACTTGACCGGGATCGGGAAGCACGACCAGATCGATGTCGAGAGTGTTGCGAGGTTCACCGTAGATCGAGCTGGCGACCGAACCTGTAATCATGTAACGAATACCCGCTTTTTCGAGAGGGAGGACGAACAGCGAGATGAAGTCAGGGTCTTGCATGGAGCCAGATGCGGGCGAGTTCTTTTTCGACTTCTTCGGGGGAGGCCTCAGGGCGGCGGAGACGGATTCCCATGCGTTTCAATTCGCGGGCCTGGCGGACGGTGGCGGCGAGAAGATTGTATTTCTCCGTCGCGGTCATCGCTTTCCAAATCGCGGTTTGATTGGGATCGGGCATGTTCGGCTTGGTGGGTGATTTGCGGCATGATTTCGGCGAGGGTGCCGAAATCCACAGGCGGGGGCACCTGTGCTCCCCGGTTTCAGAAGTACCCTTCCTTCTTCCGGTCTTCCATGGCGGTTTCCGAGCGCTTGTCGTCGGAGCGGGTGCCGCGTTCGGTTTGGCGGGCGGCGGCGACTTCGGCGATGACTTCGTCGAGGTTGGATGCCTTGGATTCGACGGCACCGGTGCAGGTGGCGTCGCCGATAGTGCGGAAGCGGACGATCTGACGGGTCACCGGTTCGTGGTCCTGGGCGGTGAGGAATTCGGTGACGGCGAGCAGCGAGCCGTTGCGTTCGAAGACGTCGCGCTCGTGGGAGAAATAGATCGACGGCAGCGGGATTTTTTCGCGTTGGATATACATCCAGATGTCCATCTCGGTGAAGTTGGAGAGCGGGAAGACGCGGAAGTGTTCGCCGGGGTTTTTGCGGCCGTTGAACAGGTTCCAGAGTTCGGGGCGCTG
Organism: Akkermansiaceae bacterium; assembly: GCA_031371325.1. Taxonomy (GTDB): domain Bacteria; phylum Verrucomicrobiota; class Verrucomicrobiia; order Verrucomicrobiales; family Akkermansiaceae; genus Luteolibacter. Next base: position 14,649 of record JANMJJ010000081.1, read on the forward strand.
GTTTTTCGGATCCCATTGGCCGAAGTCATCGCGATGGGAGAAGAAGCGTTCCTTGGCGCGGGCCTTTTCCTCGTCGCGGCGGCCGCCGCCTAGGCAGGCGTCGTATTGGTTGCGCTCGATGGTGTCGAGCAAAGTGACTGTCTGGAGTTTGTTGCGCGAGGCGTTGGGGCCTTTTTCCTCGATGACCCGGCCGGCGTCGATCGAATCCTGCACCGAGCCGACCACGAGTGTCGCGCGGATGAGTTCCACGAATTCATCGCGGTAGGTCATGGTTTCCTCGAAATTATGGCCGGTGTCGATGTGGACGAGCGGGAAGGGCATGCGGGCCGGCCAGAAGGCCTTGCGGGCGAGCCAGGCCATCACGATCGAATCCTTGCCGCCGGAAAAAAGCAGGGCGGGGTTTTCAAATTGTGCCGCAGTTTCGCGGAGGATGAAGATGGCTTCGGCTTCGAGTTGGTCGAGGTGGCTGAGGTGATAATTGGGCATGAGAGGGTAAATGCTGAAAAGCTGAAAGGGTAGGAAATGCTGACGGCGGGGCTGGGATAGGATTCGATGCCGATAGGGTCAAGAATTAATTATTAACTTGGGTGGGATGGTAATGTTTCGTGCGGGGCGTGCCGACAGCATTCTACGAAAAAAGCCGAGGCCCATGGACTTCGGCTTGGTTTCACGGCGGACTGGACGCGATTTCTTACAACGGCAGATGCACGGCGATCTTCGTGCGAATGGCCTCGAGGAGTTCGAAAGCGGCGTCTTCGATCGAGCAGGTCTCGGTATTGAGGGTGAGATCCGGATGGCTGGGCGGCTCGAACGAGCCGTCTTTGCCGGTGAAATGGGCGATTTCGCCACGGGCGGCTTTGGCGTAGAGGCCTTTCACGTCGCGTTTCTCACACGCGTCGTAGCTCGCCTTGATGTAAACCTCAAACAGGTCTTTGCCGAGGATGCCGCGGGCGAGATCGCGCAGCTCGCCGCGCGGGGTGATGGCGGAAACGAAGGTGATGATCCCTTGGGAAACGAAGACTTTGGCGACCTCCGAGATCCGGCGAATGTTTTCCAGACGATCTTGATCGGTGAATCCAAGGTTCGAGTTGAGGCCGGTGCGGAGGTTGTCGCCATCGAGGATGGTGGTGAAGCGGCCTTGCTGGTGAAGCACGCGCTCGGCGGCGTTGGCAATGGTGGATTTTCCCGAGCCGGACAAGCCGCAAAGCCAAATGACGAGTCCTCGCTGGCGGAGCAGGTTTTCCTTGTCCTGGCGATGAAGGAAGCGGTGGAACTCGGGATGAATGTTCATGGGGTGAAACGTTTCAAGTGGAGATTAGGAAAGCAACGAAAGTGTTTGAAATTTGCAGTGAATAGGCTCTGACCCGTGAGTGACGCGGACGCGGCGATCATTGCATCCGCGAGTCCCACTCCATGGCTCAGATGCTTTTCTTCGAGAAAGATATCCGCGCGGTGGCCGATTTCCTGACTCAGGGGGATGACTTTGAAATCGCCATCCGCCAGGAATCGTTTGAGCAATAAAATTTCACGTTTGTCCCTGCATCCGATGACGAGCTCCATCCGGGTGATGTGGGAAATCTGCCGGTTTTCCAATTCGTTGATCGACTTCACCGCCTTGGGATGGCCGCGCAGACACCAAATCAAGACATCTGTGTCGATCAGCATGGCCGGGGCTTGCGGATGCGGGCGATCAGTTCTGGGACGGTCTCCTTGGCATCCGCCCACATGCCGATGGCATCATGCCCGGAAATTTTGGATGAGGATGAGGATTTGCCTTCCATCGGAATGATTTTGCCCTTGGTGGTGCCCCGGTGGGTTAGAATGATTTCTTCGCGTCCCTCAAGTGCGCGAAGCACTTCCTTGGTCCGGTATCTGAGATCCATGACGCTTGCTTTCATGCAAACTGTCTAGTTGGAAATGACTGCTTTGTAAACACGGTTTTCACCTCCTCACGCGCCTTTGCCGATGACAAAGGCGTCGAAGCCGTGGGCGACCAAGACATCCGCCTGCAAGACCGCGCGGCCGTCGAAGATAAACGCGGGCTTGAGCATGAGGTCGTAAATGCGCGGCAGATCGAGGGCGCGGAACTCGTCCCACTCGGTGAGCGTGGCGAGGGCGTGGGCCCCGCTGGCGGTGGTGTAAGGGTCGGTGCAAATCTCGACGTTCGAGGCGATCATCTCTGCGGACACCCCGGCGGCAATTAGATCCTGATGGATCGTTTCCGGACTGACCCGGGGATCGTAAATGGCGAGGTGGGCCCGCTCGTGCAGCAGATCGCGGCAGACGTGGATGGCGGCCGACTCGCGGGTGTCGTTGGTGTCTTTCTTGAAGGCGAAACCGAGGATGCCGATCCGCTTGCCGTTGACGGTGTTGTAAAGGGTGCGGACGATTTTCTCGACGAAGCGGCTCTTCTGCCAATCGTTGATATGCACGACCTGACGCCAGTATTCCGCGACGTGGGGAAGGTTGAAGGAATCGCAGAGATAGACCAGATTGAGGATGTCTTTCTGGAAGCAGGAGCCGCCGAAGCCGACCGAGGCTTTCAGGAATTTCGGCCCGATTCGCGAATCCATGCCGATGGCCCGGCCGACTTCATCCACGTCCGCGCCGGTGGCTTCGCAGAGCGCGGAAATCGAATTGATCGAGGAGATCCGTTGCGCGAGGAAGGCGTTGGCGACGAGTTTGGAAAGCTCGGATGACCACAGATTGGTGGTGAGGATCCGCTCGCGAGGAATCCAGTTGGCATAGACCGAGACGAGGGCTTCGACTGCGGCGATGCCCTCGGGCGTGGAGTCACCGCCGATGAGAATCCGGTCGGGAGATTCCATGTCCTCGACGGCGGTGCCTTCCGCGAGGAATTCGGGGTTGGAGAGAACTTGGAAGGTCGCGCCATTCGGGGAATTCGCGGAGAGAATGGACTTGATGGCCGTCGCGGTTTTGACCGGGATCGTGCTTTTCTCGACGATGATTTTATGGCCCTCGGCAACTTCCGCGATCAGCCGGGCGGCGGATTCGATGTAACGCAGATCGGCCGCACGACCGGCACCGATGCCGTAGGATTTCGTGGGCGTGCCGACCGAGACGAAGATCAAATCCGCCGCGGCGATGGCGGAGCGGATGTCGGTGGTGAAATGGAGGTTGCGGCCGATGGCGGAGGCGACGACCGCATCGAGGCCGGGCTCGTAAACCGGAAGGGCGTCCGAGTTCCACGCGGCGATGCGCTTTTCGTTCATGTCCGCCACGGTGACTTGGATGTCAGGGCACTTGGCGGCGATCATGGCCATGGTGGGGCCGCCGACATAGCCGGCGCCGAGGCAGCAGATGGATTTGATTTTCATGATTGGTTGGCAGGGGGAGGTGGAAAGGAAGGTAGCACGGGTTAGAGCAGGTCGCGAAAATCCGCCGGACTGAGTCCTGCATCTTTGGCAATCGCACCCATCGTGATTGCATGGATGGGATTGTGCCGGGGAATCGTGAGGCGGGCTAGACCGTTGCTCATCACGACATGACCCGACTCGCGGACCACGCGGAAGCCAACTTTTTCGAGAACGCGGACGGGGTCTTTTTGGCTGATCCCGGGCAACTTGGGCATCAGACTGTTAGTTCGAGGGTCTCGGCGCTTTTGATTCCGCTTTCCTCGGCCTCGACTTCCAGCCAGAGCTGAATGGCCTCCTTGATGGCAAGGATCGCCTCACCGCGAGTGGTGCCCTGCGAATGACAGCCGGGCAGATCGAGACAGGAAACGGACCATGCTTCTTCGGTTTCAATGAGGCGGATGCGATAATTCATGGGGCAAAATAGGGCGAACCCCGACTTCGGGCAAGGATAGTTTGGGCGCAGGATCGCACTGGAGTTGTCCGATCTTCCGAGGGGCGCTTCAGCCGCACAGGCGGTCGCGCAGGAGGTGATAGAGGAACAGCGAATTGTAAGTGAAGTAGCGTTTTAAAAGCCGCTGCGGCTCCATGGCCACGCGGTAGGCCCATTCCAAGCCGAAACGCTGGACCAGCGGCGGGGCTTGGCGGACTTCTCCGGCGTGGAACGCGAACGCCGCGCCGATGCCAAAATAGACGCCCGGCGGCAGCCGGTGCTTGTTAGCTGCGATCCAGTGCTCTTGTTTCGGGCAGCCGAGGCCGACCCAAATCAGATTGGCTCCGGAGTTCCGGATTTTCTCGGCGATGATGTCGAATTCGTTCTCCGGCCACCCGCCGAACGGCGGCGAGTGAGTGCCGGCGATGCAGACGCCTGGAAACCATCCGGCGAAGTTGCGGGTGAGTTTGTCCAGCGTGGATTGTTTGCCTCCGAGAAGGAAGTGTTTGAAATCGTCGGACTTGCCATCGGTCGCCTTGAGCGTTTCCAACATCAGGGTCGGTCCATAGACCCGGTCGGTTAGTTTTTCGTCCGCGCCGAGCTGTGAATTGAGCGCCCAGACGAGCGGCATACCATCGGGGCAGATCAAATCGAACTGCCGCATTGCCTCGCCGAACGGCTTGTCCGTCCGGGCGAGCGCGGCGACGTGGGTGTTCGCGGCTTCCACCGCGTAGGTCCGGTCGCTTTCACGCGCGTGTTCCAGAATCCATGCCACCGCCCCGGCGTAGGTGGTCGCCGCGACGGGCAGACCGATGATGGAGATACGTTTCAATCGTGCGGGAAAAATTAGACCTTGCAGAAGGGTTCCACGGCCCGAAGGCCCGGCGTGGCGGCGATGGCCTGCCCGCGGGGCACGGCGTTATCAAACAGATAGAGCGCGTAGCCGCCGTGGCCACCGCCACAGTATTTGCGGGCGAGCGAGCCGGCGATTTCAGGCAACGCTGCCATGCCTTCCGCAAGCTGGGTGGCGTGGTAAAGGGTGATGCCTTCCGCCAGGCGCTGTGGATCGGCATGAAGTGCTCCCTCGCGGGCAACCCAGCCGCTGCGGGCGATGGCGTCGTAGTCGCGGTCGAGGTTGGCGACGCCGGGCGTGTCGTGCGGGCTGCCGGTCCAGAGGATCGCCAGGCAGCCCGTTAGAAAGTCGCCGTTGCGTTTGAAATCCAGCACTGCGGCTGGTCCCGAGCGCCAGACGCAGAGGCCGGTTTCCCGAATCACGGCCGGGTCCTGCCAGCCGACGCCAAGATGGATTTCCGACTCGAAGCCGTCGCGTCCATTCAAGAGCGCCCACGCGCCGCTGCCACCGAGGCCGGCTTGCTTTTCGTAGGGCCACTCGCGCAGGGAAACCAGCGGCGAGATGGTGCAGTTCACGATGAACTCGCCGGGCCGGGAAAAGCGCGGGACATCGAGCCAACCGCCCGCGAAATCGACGCGCAAGGGCGCTTCGGTCGGGGCTTGCACCCAGCGGACGATCGAGCTGGTGGAGACCGGCTCGAAGTGCGGCGGGGTTTTGGGCAGGATGGTGTATTGGGCGCCGACCTGTTTGCAGAGGTCGCGCTTGAGATCGCCGTATTTGTCGTCCTCGGTGACGATCAGGAAATCCGGGCGGAGGCGCAGGAAGTCTTCCTCGAAATCGAGTCCTTCCTTGTGGCCGCCGGTGATGACGACCTCGTCAACCATCCGCAGACCTTGCAGCAGGACGCGCTTGTGATCGTCGGGAATGGATGGCTTCCGGCGCTTGTGATGCCACAAGACCTCGGCCGACGCGAAGGAAACGATCAGATAGTCGCCGAGCACGCGGGCTTCCTCGAAAAACTGGAGATGCCCGGCATGGAGGATGTCATAACAGCCGGAAACGAAGACTTTTTTCATGAGGTGAGGGAAAGCGGATCAATAATGATAGCGTGCTTGAGCGAAGAGGATGCGGTCGTCTTGGACTTGATAGACCAAACGGTGTTCCTGGGTGATGCGCCGCGACCAGACGCCGGGGCCAAGGTGGCGGAGCGGTTCGGGTTTGCCAATGCCATCGGTAGGATTGCGGCGGATGGCTTCCACCAGTTCAAGAATCCGCAGCGCGGTTTTTCGATCTGTGGATATCCAGTGGGCTAGATCTTCCAAAAAATCCCGGTCGAAGACCAGACTCCGCTCTCCCGGCTTCACGATACTCCGGCTTTTGCTGCCAAATCATCCAGCGAGAGGACTTGGCCCCCGCCTTGATCGAGACGGTTCAACGCACCTAACAAGCGGCGAGCGTTGGCCGGGGAACGAAGCAGGTGTGCCGTTTCCAAAAGCCCCTGCCATTCGCTGGCAGGCAAAAGCACGACCGATTCGTGGCCACGCCGATCAATGATCACCGGTTCGCGGGTGGAAATGGTTTCGTCCCAAACGCTTGCCAGCCGGTCACGTGCTTCGCTGTAGGAAATTGTTGTCATCACTCAGTGAATCATTGTACAGGGTTCCTGTCCAAAGGAATGAGCGGATTCTACTCCTTCGAAACCGAAATGTGGTGCCCGTGGGACTTGAGCAGCGAGTGGCGGCGGGCGACGTCGAGATCGTGGGCGACCATTTCCGCGCACATTTCTTCGACGGTGATTTCGGGGGCCCAGCCGAGTTTTTCCTTCGCTTTGGTCGGGTCGCCGAGGAGCGTTTCCACTTCCGCTGGGCGGAAATAGCGGGGATCGACTTTCACGATGACCTCGCCGATGGCCACGGCCGGGGCGATGGCCGGATCGACCGAGGTCACGGTGGCAATTTCATTTGCTCCCTCACCGGAAAAGTCGAGTGCGATCCCGGCTTCGCGGGCGGACATTCTGACGAACTCGCGGACGGAAATTTGTTTACCGGTGGCGATGACAAAATCGTCGGGCGCGTCCTGCTGGAGCATCATCCACTGCATGCGGACGTAGTCCTTGGCGTGGCCCCAGTCGCGGAGCGAGTCCAGGTTGCCGAGGAACAGGCAGGCTTCGAGGCCTTGGGCGATGTTTGCGAGGGCGCGGGTGATCTTGCGGGTGACGAAGGTTTCGCCGCGGCGCGGGGACTCGTGGTTGAAGAGGATACCGTTGCAGGCATACATGCCGTAAGCCTCGCGATAGTTCACGGTGATCCAGTAGGCATACATCTTGGCGACAGCATACGGTGAGCGCGGGTGGAACGGCGTGGTCTCCTTCTGCGGGGTTTCCTGGACGAGGCCGTAGAGCTCGGAGGTGGATGCCTGATAGAAGCGGGTTTTTTTTTCCAGACCGAGGAAGCGGATCGCTTCTAGCAGACGCAAGGTGCCGATGGCATCGACGTCCGCAGTGTATTCGGGAACTTCGAAGGAAACGGCGACGTGGGACTGCGCGCCTAGGTTGTAAACCTCGTCCGGCTGGACCTCGCTGAGGATGCGGGTGAGGTTGGAAGAGTCCGTGAGATCGCCGTAGTGCAGGCGGAAGCGCGAGTTCTCGACGTGCGGATCCTCGTAGATGTGGTCGATCCGTTGGGTGTTGAACAACGAGGCGCGGCGCTTGATGCCGTGGACTTCATAGCCCTTTTCGAGGAGGAATTCCGCGAGGTAGGATCCGTCTTGTCCGGTGATGCCGGTGATGAGAGCGCGTTTCATGGGGAAAAGTGAAGAGTTAGAAGTTAGAAGTTATTGGGAAAAGTCACAAGCGTGCTTGTCCCGACTCCAGAGCCGCGAGGAAGTCCTGATAGGCGGCGGCGAGACCTTCTTCGAAGGAAACTACGGGCGACCAGCCGGTGGCTTTGATCTTGGATATATCCAGCAGCTTGCGTGGGGTGCCGTCGGGCTTTGAAGGATCGGTTAGGATCTGGCCGGTGAAGCCGATGGTTTTCGCGACGAGCGAGGCGAGTTCGTGGATGGTGACATCATCGCCGACGCCGACGTTGACCCAGTCCGGCGGACTGTCGAGCGAGAGGAGATGGAAGCAGGCGGCGGCGAGGTCGTGGACGTGGAGGAACTCGCGGCGGGGCGTGCCGGTGCCCCAGATGGTGACGGTGGCGTCGCCGCGTTGCTTGGCTTCGTGGAAGCGGCGGATCAGGCCCGGGATGACGTGGGAGTTTTGCGGGTGGTAGTTGTCGCCGGGGCCGTAGAGGTTGGTGGGCATCGCGCTGTGGTAAAGCAGGCCGTGCTGGGCGCGGTAATGCTGGCAGAGTTTCAGGCCGGCGATCTTGGCAATGGAGTAGGCCTCGTTGGTGGTTTCGAGCGGGCTGCTGAGCAGGCAGTCCTCCGGCATCGGCTGGGGGGCCATCTTCGGATAGATGCAGGACGAGCCGAGGAACAACACGCGCGGCACGGCGGCGCGGCGGCTGCCTTCGACGAGATTCGCGGCGATCGTTAGATTCTCGTAAATGAAATCCGCCGGGTAGGTCGAGTTCGCGTGGATGCCGCCAACCTTGGCGGCGGCGATGATGACGACGTCGGGTTTTGTGGCCTCTAGGAAATCGAAGACGGCGGGCTGGTCGCAAAGGTCCAGTGCGGAGCGGGTGGCGGTGAGGAGGTGATAACCGCCGAGTTTCTCCGCCTCGCGGACGAGGGCTTTGCCGACCATGCCGCAGTGGCCAGCGATGAATAGTTTTTTCATAAATTCGATCCGTATCGTGAAATGAGTTTGTCCGCTTCGGCGAGGGCCATGCCGGTGACCTGGTCCATGTTGAAGTAGCGGTAGGTGGCGAGGCGGCCGATGAAGCTGGTGGCCGGTTCGGCGGCGGCGAGTTCGGAATACCGCTGATAGGCGGCGCGGGCTTCCGGGGCGGGGACGGGATAAAACGGCTCGTCGCCGGGTGCCCAGTCCTTGGGAAACTCGCGGATGATGGTGGTCGCGTCGATCTGCTGGCCGGTCGCGTGTTTCATTTCCACGATGCGGGTGAATGGCACTTCCGCGCCCGGGTAGTTCACTTGCAGGGCGGGCTGCCAGAACCCGGGTTTCCCGGAAATAGATTCGCGCTCTAGCAATTGCGCCGCAGAAAACGATTCTGGCTCGAAGCGCAGCGAGCGGTAGGGCAGGGGGCCGAAGCGCCGGTCATAGAACTCGTCGATCGCGCCGGTGAAGACGAGGTGCTTGTGATTCCAGCGGCCGCGGGCTTCCTGGAAGTCCACGCCGAGGTGCAGTTCGACGCCGGGCGAGGCGTTGAGCATCGTTTCAAACAGCGCGGTGTAGCCGTGCTTGGGCAGCGCCTGGAACGATTCGGATAGATAGCGGTCGTCGCGGTTGGTGCGGATGGGGATGCGGCCGCAGACGGAGGCGTCGAGTTCGCGCGGGTGGCGGTTCCATTGCTTGAGCGTGTAGCCTTCAAAAAACAATTCATATAACTCCCGGCCGACTTGGGAAATGATCACTTCCTCGGAGTTTTTCGGGTCGGCGATGTCGATTCGGTTGCGCTCCAACCAACTGGTGAATTCTGCGGTGCTCGATGGCCGCCCGAGGAATTCCTCGAAGGTGTTGAGATTGATCGGGAAACTCCAGTAGCGCCCGCGGGCGTGGCTCTTGATGGTATAACTCACCGCGTGCCACTCGGTGAATGCCGATAGATAATCGACGATCCGTTGCGAGTTGGTGCGGAAGTAATGCGGGCCGTAGTGATGGATGAGGACTCCCGCGCGATCGATGCCGTCATAGGCATTTCCACCGAGGTGATTGCGGCGGTCCACGACCACGCATTTCCAGCCGGCGGCGGAAAGACGCTCGGCGATCACCAGTCCGGAAAAGCCCGCGCCGATGATCAGGAAGTCGGTGGATTTGGCGGGTTCCAATGGGCGGCGGGATCTATCACGCTGCCGCCCTTGGTCGATCTCTCCGGAGCGGAGGGAAACCTGGGGAAAGGTGCGAGTGAGGTGAGTTGCCGTCGCCGTGGCGGCGACGGCGAAGTGTGTTCAAGGAGTGGGCCGCCGGGGAAGGAGGATCGCGAACAAATCCATATCGACCGCTTGCGGGTTGCCGAGAAATTCGAGCAGGATTTTCACCCGCTCGGTGGCGGACGGGACGGCGACGACGGTGCCGTGCATGCCTTGGAATGGTCCGTGGGCGACTTCCACTTCGTCGCCGATTTCGATGGTCGGACTGAGGGTGATCAGCTCGGATTCCTCGGCTCCGTTGCGGTTGAGGATTTCGAGTTTCATCGCTTCGACGAAGGACTCGGGCACGGCGGGGATTCCCGAACCGAAGCGCACGAGACCGCGGACACCTTGGCAAAACGTGACCGCCCGCTCCATCTCGGCGATGTTGAATTTCGCCAGCACATAGCCGGGGAACATCGGTTCGACCCACCAGATTTTGCCGCGGCGGGTGGCTTTGCGGTAACGCAGGCGCGGGCAGAAGACTTCGATTCCCTCGATCACACGGAGATGGCCGGCGGCGATGTGTTCGCGCTTCGTTTGGCACCGGACGCAGAACCATTCGGGAGTTTTGGGTGGGATCGCGCTCATTGGCCGAGAAGTTTCTGGAGGACCGGGAGGACCCTGCCACCGCTGCGCATCCACGTTTCGAGCCGCTCGACGCGCTCGCTCAGGAATTTTCGCCGCGCGGGGTCATCGATGCCTCGGGTCGTCTCCGCAAGCCGGGTGATCTTGGTTTTCCCGCTTTCCAAGTGGGGGCGGATTTGCTCGCGGATAAAGCCGCCGGCCAGCCGCTTGAGCTCGATGGCGGGTTGGTAATAGGTGCGGCGCTCGGCCCCTCCTTCGGCTTCGCGGACCGCGCCCAAGCTCTTGAGCATCCGCAGGCCCTGGCTGGCGGAGCCTTTGCTGATGTGGAGGCAGCGCACGAGATCGTCCAAGGACAGCGGGGTCTGTGAAATGAAAAGTAGGCCGTAGATTTCACCAATCGAACGGGGCAGCCCCAAGACGCGCACCCCGTCCACGAAAAAGGCCACCACTTGACGTTCCAAGGGGTCGAGTTCGTATTGATCTCCCGCCAATAGATCGTCCATGCGGCGGACCCTAGGAAGAATCCCGGTTAGTTCAAACAAAATTGAACAACGACGATTCGGGGGGGGCGTGATCGATCCTTGCTTTGACCGGCGGATGCTGCTGGTTTCTCAGCCATGCGCATTTTGATCACCGGCGGAGCTGGCTTTCTGGGATCCCATCTCTGCGAGCGACTTCTCAACGAGGGCAATGAAATCATCTGCCTCGACAATTTTTTCACCGGCCGCAAGCGCAATATCGCGCACCTTCTCACCAATCCTTATTTCGAACTCGTCCGCCACGATGTGACCGAGCCTTTCAAATACGAGGTCGATCAGATTTACAACCTGGCCTGCCCCGCCTCGCCGCCGCACTATCAGCACAACCCGATCAAGACCACCAAGACCTCGGTGATGGGCGCGATCCATTGCCTCGGCTTGGCGAAACGCACCGGAGCGCGGGTCTTTCAGGCGTCCACCTCGGAGGTCTATGGCGATCCCGACATCCATCCCCAGCCGGAATCGTATCACGGTAACGTCAATCCCATCGGCATCCGCGCCTGTTATGACGAAGGCAAGCGCTGCGCGGAAACCTTGTTTTTCGACTACCATCGCCAGAACCAGGTCGATGTCCGCGTGGTCCGGATCTTCAACACCTACGGGCCCCGGATGCTGCCGGACGACGGCCGCGTGGTTTCCAATTTCATCGTCCAGGCACTGCAAGGCAAAGACATCACGATCTATGGCGACGGCAACCAGACGCGTTCGTTCTGCTACGTGGACGATCTGATCGAGGGCTTCATCCGTCTCATGAACCACCCGACGCTCACCGGTCCCGTCAACATCGGCAATCCCGGCGAGTTCACCATGCTCCAGCTCGCAGAACTTGTGATGAACAAGGTCGGCGGGCCTTCGAAAATCACCTGGTTCCCGCTCCCCGGCGATGATCCGAAGCAGCGCCAGCCCGACATCACGCTCGCCCGCCGCGAGCTGGGATGGCAGCCGACGATTTCCTTGGACCAGGGTCTCGATGCCACCATCAGCTATTTCCGCAAGCTTTTGGCCGAGGGCTGACCCGCGGGTGTTGATTTATGATAACTCGGCAAGCCGCGACTCGTATCCGGGCGTTACATGCTTCGACCTCTCATTCCCATTTTGCTGATCTTGGCGATCTTGCCGTCGCGGGCCGAACCCGCCGCCCCGCCGGAGAGCGAGCACCCGGCAATCCCGCGCGAGACCAAGGGGGACTCCGGACACCAGACAACCGCTGCATGGATTTGGAAAAGCGCGACGCCCGGAGGGACTGAGAAAGTGTTTTTCCGGCGCGAATTCGAGCTGCCGCCCAATGTCACCAGTGCCGCCGTCACCTTGACCTGCGACAATTGGAGCAGCCTGTCAGTCAACGGCCGCGATCTCGGCATGGCGGGCGAGTGGTCGAATCCGCGGACCTACGACGTGCTGGCCATCCTCAAGCCGGGCGGCCGCAATGTCATCGCCGTCGAGGGCCGTAATGAAGGTGGCCCTGCCGGGATGGCACTGCGTTTCCGTGCCACCCTCAAGGACGGGAAAAAGCTCCACGTCGTCTCGGATGCCAACTGGCAGTGCGCCAACGAAGCGCCCGAAGGCTGGCAGAACCTCGATTTCCCGGCCGTGGCCACCTGGCCGAAAGCCGTGGTGGTCGCGAAAATGGGCGACGCCCCGTGGGGCGCGATCTTGCCACCGGAGACCGGGGATGCCGGGGTCAGCGAGGATCTGACCAGCGCCTATCAGGTCGCTCCCGGATTCAAGCTGGAGCGCATCTATCGGATTCCCGCAGACAAGGGGTCATGGGTGGCGATGACGGTGGATGGCAATGGTCGCCTGCTTTGCTCGGATCAATACGGGAAAATCCATCGGGTCACCCTCCCGGCGGATGACGCGGGCAAGACCGTCGTGGAGTCGCTCGACATTCCGCTCCAAGGTGCCCACGGCCTGCTCTGGCACGAGGGCGTGTTGTGGGTCGCCGTCAACGAAGGCTCCGACCAAAGCGGCATCTGGCGGGTGACGGATCTCAATGGCGATGGCGGGTTCGACAAGCCGGAGTTGGTCAAGGCCTTCAAGGGTCGCGGCGAGCACGGCCCGCACGGGCTGGTCGCCTCGCCCGATGGCAAGTCGATCTACTGCACTTCAGGAAATTTCACCGATCTCGCGGAAATGGACAGCTCGCTCGTTTCGAAAAACTGGGCCGAGGATCAATTGCTACCCCGTCGGCCGGACGCCCGCGGCCACGCCCACGACCGGTTTGCGCCCGGCGGCTGGATCGCCCGCTTCACCCCGGACGGCAAAAACTTCCAGCTCTTCGCCAGTGGCTTCCGCAACGCGTATGACATGGCTTTCAACGACCAGGGCGATCTTTTCACCTACGACTCCGACATGGAGTGGGATCTCGGAACCTCGTGGTACCGCCCGACCCGCATTTGCCAAGTGGTGCCCGGCGCGGAGTTCGGCTGGCGCAATGGCTCCGGTCCCTGGCCGCCCTATTACGAGGACAGCATGCCACCCACGTTGGAAATCGGTCCCGGCTCACCGACCGGGATGGTCTCCGGAGCCGGGGCGAAATTTCCCGCCAAATACCAGCACGCGATCTTCGCCCTCGATTGGACCTTCGCCACACTTTATGCGATCCATCTGACTCCCGAAGGCGCTGGCTACCGTGCCGAGCGCGAGGAGTTCGTCTCGGGCACCGGCCTGCCGCTTACCGATGTCACCATCGGCAAGGACGGCGCGATGTATTTCCTAACCGGTGGCCGCCGCACCGACTCGGCGCTCTGGCGGGTGACCTACACTGGCGGCGAAAGCACCGCTCCGGTCGAGAACAGTCCACCGCGCTCCGGCGCACTCGCGGACGGTGTCGAGAAGGACCGCCAGCTCCTTCAATCCACTGCCAGCGGCGACGATTCCGCAGCGGGAAACATCGACTTACTCTGGTCGCAAACCGGTTCCGCAGACCGCCTCCAGCGCTACAGCGCGCGACTGGTCCTCGAGCAAGTCCCCGTCGCTTCCTGGCTCTCCCGCCTGGATCAGGAAGCCGACCCGTGGCGGGTCATCACCGCCACCCTCGCCGTCGCCCGCACCGCCACCAAGGAGCAATCCGCCGCAGCCTTGAACGCGCTGGATCGGCTCGATTGGGCAAAACTCGACAAACAACAACAACTCAATTGGCTGCGCGCCGCCGGCCTCGTCTTCGCCCGCCACGGGCCACCGGACGACGCGGCACGCCAGAAAGTCCTAGCGAAAATCGACGCCAGCTTTCCCGCCAACGACGATTTCCTAGATCGCGAGCTGTGCCGGATGCTCTCCTACCTCCAGGCACCCGCCATCGTCGCCCGCACCCTAACACTCATGGACACCGCCGGGCCATCGCCCGCGCCGGATTGGTTGTCCCTTGCCAAGCGCAACGCCAACTACGGCAAGACCGTCGAGGAAATGATCGCCAACCTCCCGCCGGCGCAAGTCATCCATTACGTTTACTGCCTGCGCGTCGTCAAAGGCCCGTGGCACGGCGACGAACGCAAGCGCTTCTTCGCCTGGCTCGCCAAACTCGCGGCTAACAGCGGTGGTGAAAGCTACACCGGTTTCATCCTCGACCTGCGCAAGGAAACCCTCGCCACCTGCACGCCCGAGGAGCGCGAGTGGGTGGAAAAACTCCCCACCGGCGCCCCTCCGAATCCATTCGCCAACCTGCCGCCGATCAAAGGTCCGGGCCGCGAGTGGACCATCGACGAGGTGGTGAAGCTGGCTGACAGCGGACTCGACGGCCGCAACAAGGAGCACGGCAAGGACATCTTCCGCGCCTCGCTCTGCGCCGCCTGCCACCGCTTCGGCAACGAAGGCGGAGCCGCCGGCCCCGATCTAACGTCACTCGCCGGGCGCTTCGTCGTCCGCGACCTCGCCGAGGCCATCCTCGACCCCAGCAAGACCGTCTCCGACCAATTCGCCTTCGATCTCATCACCCGTCAGGACGGCACGCAAGTGACCGGCAAGATCATCGAGGAAAAGGACGAGAAATGGATCATCGCCACCAGTCCCTTCGATTTCACCCAGACCACCGAGATCGAGCGCAACGACATCAAGGGCACGAAACATTCCCCGGTCTCCCCGATGCCCCCCGGCCTGATCAACCGCCTCAATCCGGATGAACTGAAGGATCTGCTGGCCTACCTGCTAGGGAAGTAAATCAAGGATCGCGGGCGGCTCGCCCGCGTGTTTTAAAGGTCAACCGACCATCCCCGCGATCATCGCTGATAAATGAGCATCTTGGTGAACGGCGGAGCAACGAAGATCAAAAAATCACCGCTGCTTCTCGCTGTCCTCAAAACAATCTTCGAACTTGTACTCGTTTGTCGGGACTCCATCGATGATTTCGAGTGATTTGCCCAATCCTCCCGGGTGCCCCGAAGCTGCGACCGAAATCAATCGATACGACGAACCCTTGTATTCGGTCATCTCGTGGATGGAAGTCATGTGTGGTGCCGAAACCGAGCCGGAACGACAAGCTGCCGATGCGCTTTTCGAGTCGATGCGGATCGTTGACCTGTCATCCCAAATGGCCCGCAAGGCAGGTGACGAGAGGAAAAAATCCCGCCTGAAACTGCCCGATGCCATCATTCTGGCCAGTGCCGATTGCGAAGGCTGCATTTTGGTCACACGAAACACGAAGAATTTCAGCAAGGACGATCCGAGAGTGCGGTTTCCGTATTCGCTGTTATAAATCCTTAGAAGCCGTCTGAAAAATGCGCGATGGCAGGGATCGACCTCCGGGCGGTCCGCGAGAATGGAAGGTGAATGACCGACCATGGACGGATTCCCGAACTTTTCATGGGCAGAATCATTCGCCTCACATTCGCCTGTGACCGTTGCGGAGAACGGTCCCTGCGAGCCGGTCGCATGGCAACGCGAAATGCGCGAAGATCGCCCGCTGCCGGGCCGGGATTGGGGCATGCTCCTGGATACCAATGTACAACCTTCCGCTGGTCACCCGGAGCGAAGATGACTTCAAGCACATCCCCGAACTGGATTTGAGAAACCCGTTTGCGATCACGCCATGATCCCTCTCCATGGCCATCACCCACCAATGTCTGTTATTTGGGACCGGCCCCGACGCATGAGCAACTCATCGGTCGTTAGAAGTGTTGAAATGCGAGACCCGATCCCATTCACGACCCCATTCAAGCGACCCCATTCAAGCGCCGCCATGAGCCGCGGAGCGCAAATTTTTCGCGTCCACCACGTCGAGGCTGCCTATCAGGCGGTGACGGTGCTCGACGCCATCGGGTGAAAATTAGTCCCGACTGTTGTTCCGCAATTCCGCCAACGCGCTCAGAAGCTGATGATGATTCTCCAATCCCAAGCGCTCGCGGATCGAGCCAAGGCGCTTGTCCAAGGTGTCTTGGCGAGTCCCCATTTTACGGGCGACTGCCTCGCGAGAAGGGGATTTCAAGAGTTCCGATAGCAGCACCACGTCGCGAGTGCCCAGCGCCGCCACCGATTCCGCAGGCAGCCGCGCATCGACGAATCCGCACAAGGCCCGCCAGCTTTCACCGAGCTGCTGCCGTTGTTCGATCCTCCGGCTGATCGTGCCCAGCCGCAGGCCCATGAAATGGAGAACCTCGCGATCTCGCTCGGTAAAATCCAGCGCCCGCCGATTCCACGTCAGGATGATCCGGCGATCTTGAAGCACGCTGGGCGTGTAGGCGAGTTGATGATAGGAATCCAGATGGCGGTAAACCTCTCGGAACAGCGGGTTCTCGCGAAAGCTGCGGTGACTTTCAAAATCGGACAATCGCATGACCTCCTCGGAGGTGGCCGAGAGTTGCCCGGCGGCGATGATCGGGTGATGGGCAACCACCTCGTTGAAGACGCCTAGCAGATTTTCGAACGGCTCGATATAAGAGTCGTTCAAGCTGAAGTCCATCAAATGGCTCATGTTCGGCGACCAGTTGTTCCAGCAAAAGCAGTCCGCAGGTAGGATCGCAGAGGACTCTTCCATGAACCGGGCTTCCAGCGCCTCCAAGGTCTCCAGCCCGGCCAGCGACAGCATCGTCCGGTCGATCTTGCGGGCCATTTTTCCGCTGATGTCTTTAAAATAGGCCATCCCCGAAATCAACGCTGATTCCCCCGGTTCAGGATCATGGCGGAGCGGCTGGAAACACCCGTTTTCCGATAGATATTGGAAACGTGTTTCTCCACCGTGCGATGGGAAAGTCCCAGGATCACGGCGATCTCGGGGCAAGTTTTCCCTTGGCGCAGCCATTCCATCACTTCCGACTCGCGGCGTGTTAAGGTCGCTTCCGGCAGGGGGATTTCGCCATCATTCCCGCACCAGATTGCCACCCGCTCGCTCCATTCCAGGGTGACGGGCGCTTCCTTCGCCAGCACCAGAGCAAGGCCGCTCCAAGTCGGGAAGATTCCGGGATCATTCGCTAGAAATCGGCCTGCCCGATCGCTGATCCAGCACCCATCTGCGTCCATCCGCAGTGCCACGCACCATCCGGCAGCATCAAGCAACTCCGCCCAAGCGAGGATGTGTTCGTGCAAATGCTCGTTACGCCGCTGCATCTTGGCGTCGAGCGCTGCGGCGAACCCATCGGCGATCTCCCGATCTGGCGGAGTTCCATTCCGGCAGGATTCGGGGGGGGGAATAACCGATGTTAGCATCGGCAAAAGAAAGTCACGATGTGCGGCGGAGGTCAAGCGTCCTCCAGTCGCGGGTGTTTCAAAATACGTAGTTTAGGGGCTACCTGATTTGGAAATTCACGTGTTTCATCCACAGATGCCGGACCTGACCGGCTTCACCGCGAAAATCGAACTCTCTCCCCAAGGAAAGTAACCGCCCACGGCAAGAACGGCGTCCCCCCCTGCGTGGATTGCACTGCCTATAAAAAGAACGATCCCGTTTCTGCCGTGGGCGGCAATCCTCCGACTGTTTCTATCAAAAAATAACCAGCCACACCTTGTCATGCACCCCACCACTTCCAGCGCCCTGCTCGCCCTCCTCGTGATCACCCCGTCCCATGCGGGTTTCGTCACAGAAATTTCGCTTTCAAAGGAAGTGCAGTATCAGCAATCCAGCGCCACCACCGTCAGTCGGCTTGCGGCGAAGAACTATCCCTATTCGTTTGCCGCCGAGGTCAACGGCGATACACGCGCATTCACAGTCAGCCTCTCGCCAAAACCGACGGTCACCCTTCCGACCACCTCGAAGTTCGTTGAGATGTATCACCAAAAGCCCGTTCTCGGCTTGGGTTCCGACAGCGATGACGGCTGGAACTTCGGCTATGTCGGCAAGGAGTCTTTCGACAACTGGGGGACCAAAACGAAGGCCGAACTCGACTCCGTATTCCCCAACGGCAACTACCTCTTCACCGTCCAAGGCCGGGTGATCAACCTCAGCCTGCCCAAGGACACCTATCCGCCCGCTCCCGTCGTCATACTCAAGGGCGGGCGCTGGGAAGGTGGAGCATATCACATCGAAGCCAGCAAACCCCTCATCATCAACTCGGGGATCTATTCAAATTACGGTAAGAATCTCAACGATTACATCTCGCTCGATCTGGAGGACGATACCTCAGGTGACGAGCTTTTTGACGATAACCAGATTGCCAAAAAGCTGGTGGGTGGTCCCAAGGTTTCCACCTCGAAGTCACATTCCCGGACTCTCGCCGCGAACGCGTTAGAGGCAGGCCACGTTTACTACCTCGGCTCCAGCTTCGGTGCCATCGTGGGTCAGAGCAGCGCCATGCCCAAGTGCCAAAGCATCGCCTTCTTCGGAACCGAAACCACGGTGAAGATCGTCGCCGAGTGATGCCCTCAGCCCATTCTCAATCTACCTAACATCAAACCCCACCCATCCCCATGAAAAATATCCTACTCACCTATTGTGCATTGCCGTTGTTCCTCGCGCCACTTGCTGAAGCTGGCATCAACGGAGCCTACAAAGTCCGAGGATCTGAAACCGAAGACGGACAAAAATTTGCATTCACCGGCAGCATTACCGTTTCTAACTACAAGGTTGGCAAATACGCCCTAAAGTTCGCCGATGGGGAAGGGGTCACTTACAAATTCAGTTTTAGCAAACCCCTGCAAGAAACCACCACCACCCAGACGGTGAATGCATTTAATAGCCAAGGAACTTCAACTGCGACTTTCTCTCAGAAAAGCGGGAAATTCAGTGTGAAGTTCTCCTACAAATCCAAAGATGGATCGGTCCGGGGTTCTGGGACCGGCTCCAAATGAGGGCATCACGGCACAGCCCCACCTAAAGCCCCGGCTCTTTTTTGAAACGATAGGTTCGAATTGCAACAACCTCACAGACCCATGATTTCTCCCCCCAAGTTTCCTAGAGCGTTCCTAGCGATCCTCGCGTTCTTCCTGATCCCGAGCATCGCGGCCCATGCCGCAAGTCTCGTTGCTGCGGTTACGGCTGGCACCTGGCATTCCGTGTTTATTCAAACCGACGGTTCATTGTGGGCCACCGGTCATAATGCCTATGGCCAGACGGGTGACGGCACGACCACGGACAGAAGCATCCCGTTTCAAATTACCACCGGAGTCACCGCAGCCTGCGGAAGTTTCGTGGCGATGGCCGGCACCCAGACCGTCACCTCCATCGACGCTCAGTGGGAACGCGTGACCGTCCAAGAACCCGCACCACCCGCGACCGCCCCGAGTGCTTTTGCCAGAGTTCAGGTAAGCTTGCCGTGAGGTCATTAAGTATCCGCCGCAAACGTGGATGCGGATTACTTCTCCAAGCGAATGGCCGTGGACCTGCCGTGGGCGTCGAGGCCCTCGATGCGGGCGAACTCCTGGACGACGGGTAGCGACTTTCTAACCGAGTCCTTGTCGAGCCGGACGATGCTGGTGCGGCGTTGAAATTGATCGGCGCGGATGCCGGAGAACGAGCGACCCGAGCCGCCGGTGGGCAGCGTGTGGCTGGGACCTGCTAGGAAATCGCCGACGGCGACCGGCGAGTCGTTGCCGAGGTAGATCGCGCCGGAGGTGCGGATGAGTGGCAGCCAGCGGTCTTCCTCCGCAGTGATCAGCGAAAGGTGCTCGGGGGCGAAGGCATTGCAGATGGCGACGCCTTCTTCGAACGATTTCACATGCAGTAGGAAGGTGCCGCGCTTGAGGACTTCCTTGATGATCTTGGTGCGGGAAAGGGTAGGAAGCTGGCGCTCGATGGCTTTAATGACTTTTCCTAACAACGCCTTCGAATCGGTGGCGAAGCCGACCACGCTGTCGCCGCCGTGTTCGGCTTGGGCGAGGATATCGGCGGCGATGTAATCAGGATTTCCAGTCTTGTCGGCGAGGATGAGAATCTCGCTTGGGCCGGGCAGGAGGTCGATGGAAACGGCACCGACGAGTTGGCGTTTCGCCTCGACGACGAAACTGTTACCCGGTCCGAAGATCCGGTCCACCGGGCGGATCGAGCGGGTTCCGAGAGCCAGCGCGGCGATCGCCTGCGCACCGCCGATCTTGATCGCCTCGGTCACACCGGCGGCTTTCAAGGCATACAACAGCGCGGGATTCACCGAGCCATCTGGCCCGCAGGGCGTCGCTGCTAGAATTTCTGGAACACCGGCTGCCGTGGCAAATCCCGCAGTCATCAACGCGGTGGAAACTAGCGGAGCTTTGCCACCCGGCACGTAAACGCCGACCCGCTCGAAGGGGGTGAAGCGTTCTCCGACGGTTGCGCCTTCGGCATTTTTCGCGGACCAATCTTTCCGCAAACTGCGTTTCGCGAAGGCGTGGATGTTTTTCAAACTGCGGGCGACTGCGGCTTTCGTGGCGGCGGTGACGGCGGCCTCGGCGGCGG
>JANMJJ010000094.1:0-2050 GCA_031371325.1 Akkermansiaceae bacterium
CACGATCACCGCCAGCCAAGCGGGCGATGCGAGCTACAGTGCCGCCACTCCGGTGGCGCAATTGCTGACGGTCAATAACGCAGCGACGACGACGACCTTGTCCACCTCCGGCACTCCAAGCATCTACGGCGGCTCGGTGACGTTGACGGCGACGGTCGCTCCGACGATTGGCGGCGGCACGGTGCAATTCTATGACAACGCGGTTGCACTTGGTAGCCCGGTGGCACTCAGCAGTGGACAGGCGCAACTTGCCACCAGCGCCTTGGTCACCGGTAGTCATTCGATCACCGCCACTTACAGCGGCACCACCAATTACAATGGCAGCACTGCCAGCGCCCTGACTCAGACGGTGAACAAAGCGACGCCAACGATCCCGACGCCACCGACCGCCACGGCGATCATCTACGGCCAAACATTGGCCAGTTCCACCTTGAGTGGTGGCGCGGGTTCGGTGGCAGGCAGCTTCGCCTTCACCACGCCGACCACGGCCCCGGCCGTCGGCACGGCCTCGCAAGGTGTGACCTTCACGCCGAGCAATACGGCGAACTATCAAACCGCCACCACCAGCGTGAGCGTGACGGTGAACGCGGTTTCTTACTCGAGCTGGGCAGCGGATTCCGCACAGGGACTCACTGCCGGGGTGAACGATGGTCCCACGGCTGACCCGGACGGCGATGGCGTCTCAAACCTGTTGGAATTCGCGCTGGGCGGTGCCCCGATGGTTCCCTTGCAAGCGATCCTGCCAGCCCTCACGAAACCCGCAAGTGCTTGGTTGTTTGAGTATAACCGCAGCGATCTGTCGATTTCTCCGGCCACAACTCAGACCGTAGAATACGGCAGCAATCTCATCGGCTGGACGCCGGTGGTGATTCCTGCGACCAGCACCGGCATCGTGGAAATCACGCCCGGCAGCCCATCGGATCACGTCAAAGTCACCCTTCCGTCTAGTGGAAGCCAGACCTTTGTCCGTCTCAAGGTGAGCCAGTAGCCTAGTTGAAAATGACGGGCTACGTGCCTAGCCGTGGATGACGTGATCCTCGGGGCAGGGTGGAGGACCGCCAGCGAGCCCGTCCCGCTTTTCACTCGTGATGCCCGCAAGAGTTTCGGCGGCGCGATCGGCGAGGCCGAAAAAGCGGACAACTGCGGGATTTTGTAATTGAATGGCAAACTCTCATGCGAGGACCCCGAAAACGTCGAGCGTCACTCACCCACCGGCGAAAACCGGCTTGAAGCCTGCTTCCGTTAAAATGCGTTTCATCTCTTCCCGTTTGTCGCCTTGGATTTCGATGCACCCGTCTTTCACCGTGCCACCGACACCGCAGGCTTTCTGCATCTTCTTCGCGAGATCCTGTTTTTCCGCTAGGCTGATGCCGGTGAAATTTCGAGCCACCGTGACTCCCTTGCCACCGCGATGCGCGGTCTGACGGACGATGTCCACCCGGCCCCGGTTAGTGTTCTTCTGCCCCCGTTGGAAGGTCTTCGCAGGAGTGACTTGAGCGGAATCCCGCAGATACTCAGATCCCGCAGGCAAAAGCTCGGTCGGTCATCACCACCTTGTCCACGAGAGTTGAATGCTTTCTCAACTTGGCCTCATTCAACGGTTTCGCGGCCCCGGAAAATCGAATGCCGGATCACTGCTGGGTTTCGCACGAGGAAACAGAAAGGCCGTGACAGATGGTCCCTGCGGGGGATTATTTCTCAACTGTCACGGCCTGGCGGGGATTCTTGGCGGCTTTCCTTTTTGGGGGGAATATGTCCGCTTGCGCTTCCTTGGCTGCGGATAGATTACACTTTTGCCTCACGTTCGCCATGGGGTAGAACCCCACTTTATGTGGCAGGATTCAGTCCGTGGTCTGCTAGGGATTCTCCCCATAGACGGCCTGCTGGTGCCGATTGGACACGACTTGTTGTAAGCCCCCGAGCGTCCGCCGTTTGAATGAGCTCGATTTACTGAGCGGAGATGGCGAGGGTGCCCGGTTTCAGGCGGCTTGCGGGTGCTCCGACTTGACTGCGGGGTGGGCGGCGCGGTTCGCGGCGGCCCAGTTGGCCG